>JAAYSL010000224.1 GCA_012518315.1 Bacillota bacterium
AGTGCTCTTCGTCCTTCTTTTGAAGCTGTAATATCAAGGAAAACCAGTTCATCGGCACCTTCTGTATCGTAGAAGGCCGCATGCTCAACTGGATCACCTACATCCTGCAGCGAACCAAAATTGACACCTTTAACAACCCGTCCATCCTGTACATCTAGACATGGAATTACCCTTTTTCCCGGCACCACCCTACCCCCCATCCATCTGCTTTACTAGTTGTAGTCCCTTTTTGAGTCAAAATGTTTCGCCTTAAACTAAGGTAAGTGTGTGGCCCTAATAGCTTCTTCTAGTGTAAAGCAGCCATCATAAAGTGCCTTCCCGATAATCACACCGGTTACTCCGCGAAAGAAGAGGGTGGCTATAGCCCGAATATCTTCCAAGGTAGCAACTCCACCACTGGCAATAACCTTCGCTCCTACCGTGGTCATCTTCTCTAGCGCTCTGAGATTTGGACCAGTTAGCATTCCATCTCGGGCGATATCGGTAAAGATAATCTCTTCTACCCCATAGTCAATCATGGCCCGGGCTAGCTCCAAGGCATCCATGTCAGTATCATCTACCCAACCCCGCACAGCCACCCGACCATCCCTAGCGTCGATTCCTGCAATCACCTGACCGGGATACCTCCTACAGGCCTCCTTGACTAAGTCCGGCTCCTCACAGGCCACAGTGCCCAGGATGACATAGTCTGCCCCTGCAGCTAGTACTGCTTCGATGGTAGCGAGATCCCTAATCCCACCACCGACCTCAATGGTCATGACCACTGACTCAGCGATATTTCTTATTGCATCTAGATTAGCCGGTTGGCCGGTAAAAGCACCGTCTAAGTCTATTACATGTAACCGTTTGGCACCGGCCTTGGCAAAGCCTTGGGCAACCTTTACCGGTTCATGGGAGTATACCGTCTCTTTGTCACTTTGACCTTGGATTAGGCGCACACAGCGCCCTTTCCTAAGATCAATAGCTGGAATCACTTGTAGGGTCATCCCAATCTTCCTTTCGTGGAAAGCAGCCCTTCTACCCGAGGGTCACTACTACAAGCCTGGGCCAGAGCCCGGGCTGTTGCCTTAAATGCGGCTTCTAAAAGATGATGCATATTGCCCCCGGCAACTTCCTGGATATGTAAAGTAATCCCGCCATTAAAGGCAAGGGCCCGGAAGAACTCTTCGGCCAGTACCGCGGGAAATGCTCCCAACTGTTCATCAGTTAAATTCCAAGCAAAACATGCGTAAGGCCTACCACTAATATCTATCGAGGCCATGACTAGGACTTCATCCATGGGAAGAAACGCTGTGCCAAAACGGGCTATACCTGCCTTATTGCCCAGAGCCTGATTTAGAGCCTGACCTAGCACTATACCCACATCTTCTACAGTATGGTGGGCATCAACTTCTAGATCTCCTTTGGCACAGATTTCAAGATCGAAAAAACCGTGTTTGGCGAAAGCTGTTAGCATGTGATCAAAAAAACCGATACCTGTCTTGACCTTGCTTTGGCCCTTTCCATCTAGATTCCATTTAACCTTAATCTCTGTCTCTAGAGTTGTCCGACTTACCTCTCCGATCCGCATCTAGCAACCTCCTATTTGTCGGCCAGGGTCTCGAGTCTTATCCGGATGGCATTGGCATGGGCACCAAGCCCTTCAACTTCAGCTAGTCTAATAGCATCAGGGCCAAAACGGGCTAGTCCTTCTTTTGTATAGCTAATAATACTGCTGTGCTTGAGGAAATCCTCTGTCCCTAAAGGTGATGAAAAGCGTGCCGTCCCATTGGTAGGCAGCACGTGGTTTGGGCCCGCGATATAATCGCCAATTGGTTCACAGCCGATAGCCCCGAGGAAAATCGCCCCGGCGTGCCGGATAAGATGGAGCATCCCAAAGGGGTCAGCCACACATAGCTCCAGATGCTCAGGGGCACAGCTATTGGCCCAACAAGCAGCTTCTTTCATGTCACGACAAACAAGGATAACTCCATTTTTTGCCAAAGATAGCTCAGCAATAGCTTTTCGTCCTAAGTCTTGTAGCTGGGCCGCTATTTCCCTTTGCACCTCTTCTGCCAGCGAACTAGAGTCGGTAAGCAAAATGGCCGCGGCCTCTGGGTCATGTTCTGCTTGGGAGAGTAGATCCGCCGCCAAGTAGCGAGGATTGGCGGTTTCATCGGCCAAAACAAGAATCTCACTAGGACCGGCTAGGCTTTCAATACCTACTCGTCCATAGACCATTTGCTTAGCTAATGTGACAAAGATATTGCCTGGACCTACGATCTTGTCCACTACTGGAATGGTCCGAGTTCCGTAAGCTAAAGCCGCGATGGCCTGGGCACCTCCTACTTTCAGTACCCGATCCACTCCCGCCAGGTGAGCTGCTGCCAAGATATGAGGATTCATCATGCCACTCTTGCCCACTGGCGAAGCCATGACTACTTCTCCAACGCCAGCTACCCGAGCTGGGATAGCACACATTAGCACTGTAGAGACCAAAGGTGCACTACCCCCGGGAACATAGATGCCCACTCGATCAAGTGGAGTCACCTTTTGCCCCAAAATACTGCCATCTGGTTCTACAGTGATCCAGGACTTCGGTTTTTGCCGAGCATGGTATCTTTCTATATTGCTACAGGCATTTCTTAAAGCTTCCTTTAGGTCACCAGAGACCTGGCTTAGGGCCTCTTCCCATTCTGCATCACTCACCCAAAGGCTCTCAGCCGTTAGCTCCGCTCCATCCAGCTTAGCCGCATATTCAATCACCGCATCATTGCCCCGGGTTTTCACTTGATTTAGTATCCGGGCCACCACTTCCTGTGGACTTAAAGCTTCTCCCCATACGGCTTTAGTCCGCTCCTGAAAAGCGGCAGTGACTTCTACTTCGTCAATAAAGGGCCGGGTCAACAGTTCCCGCACTTTTTCCTCCCCCAGCTCCCAGGTCCTAAAGATCCTCATAGAGCTCCCTCCACCCCAGAACTACACTCGCCAGCCAGAACTCCTCTTAGTCGAACTACTAAGCTGTGGATGGTAGCGTATTTCACCTTATAGCTAACTCGATTGGCGATTAGGCGACTTGATACCCTGGCTACGTCCGCGATGGGAACGAGACCATTCTCCCTTAGAGTTGTCCCTGTCTCAGTGATATCAACGATGGCATCGGCTAGTCCCACAATCGGGCCAAGCTCAACCGAGCCATTTAGCTCCACTACCTCGGCTTGAATCCCCTGGCGATTGAAGTACTCAGTAGTAATCACCGGGAATTTCGTCGCCACTCGGGAGTTAAAATCTAGCTCCTTCACATTTTCGATCCCAGATGACTCCGGTACCGCCACAATTAGGCGACAAGCACCAAAACCCAAATCCAACAGTTCAGCCACATCCTTGCGGCTCTCTAGGAGGATGTCTTTACCCACTACCCCTAGATCCGCCGCACCATATTCGACATAGGTCGGTACATCCGCAGGTTTTGCCAAAAGAAATCGCCACTTAGTACCTGGCACAGGAACAATTAGCCTTCGGGAAGGATCCCTCAGCTCGCTACAATCGATACTAGCCGCTTCCAATAGGCAAATCACGGCACTTTGCAGCCGACCCTTAGGTACGGCGATAGTCAACGGGGTCAGCTTATCCATTGACATCCGCCTCCTCATCTCTTAAGGCTTCCACAAAGTCGGCCAGCTCCATCTCTCGCCAGTCCCCTCCCGGGGGTAATACTTGAATTGTACCTTGGTTAAGAGGACGAACAATCCAGGTAAAGCCGGCATTAAGAGCATAGTCCCTGGTTTGATCGGGACTTGGCCAAACATCTAGCTCCACTATGTACCCATATTCCCGTAACTTGCGGGCTACCTGCCAACTTAACTTGGGCTCATCGGCTAGGGCAATACACAGTATCCGCTGCTTACCCAAAGGTGGCCATCCTTTTTGCCGGGTAAGGGCGATCATAATCCGCTCAATCCCTAAGGCAAAACCAGTGGCAGGACATTGATAGCCGAACTGGCTAATTAGATTATCATAGCGGCCACCGGTACCGATGGTAAAGCCCATATCCGCAGTATAGGCCTCTAGAACCATTCCGGTATAGTACTCAATATCCTTGATCATCCCTAGATCCACCCGTACCCATTTTGCTAGATCAAACTCCTCTAGAATCTCGTAGATGGCACTAAGGTTTTCAATCGCCTTTATGGAGATAGGGCTGGTAGCCTTGGCCATGGCTTCTTGCAGGACTTCCCGACCTCCCCGTAGCTCCGGCAATTGCCTCAAGAGTTCTCGCTCCGGGCCAGGGAGACTGCAATTGGCAACTAGCTGCTCTAAGGACACATAGTCCTTCTTCAGCAAGGCCAAACGCATGGATCGCCTTTCCTCTGATGATAAAGCCGGGTGCTGTAAAATCCCGTCGTAGTAATCAACTTGTCCTATATCCACCCGGAAATCCTTCAATCCCACCGCTTGTAGGGCTTCTACTGTAAGGGCCACCACCTCAGCATCGGCCTGATAACTATTGGTGCCAATAAGTTCCACACCGGCCTGGTAGAATTCTCGCCGCCGTCCCGCCTGAGGTTCCGCATAACGGAAAACATTGGCTCGGTAGCAAAAACGAAGGGGTTTAGGCTGATCCCGCAACCGGGTGGCCACTACCCTAGCCACTGGAGTGGTCATATCTGGCCGCAGGGCCAGTAGATCACCTTCCCTTTCAAAAAACCGATAGAGATTCTGGGCAAGGCCTGTTACATCACCGGCTCCCACGGTGTCGTAAAACTCCATGGTCGGTGTAATGATCTCTTGGTATCCCCACTGCAAGAACAACTCCTGTAGCACATCCTCCACCCAGCGCTTCCGCTGGGCATCCCTAGGTAGGAAATCCTTGGTTCCCCGGGGTGTTTGTACCATGGTATAGGCCACAACTCTCCCTCCCCTCCAGTTTCTACTTACTCCCACTCAATTGTCGCCGGTGGCTTAGAGCTAATATCATAGACCACGCGGTTGACCGCCTCCACCTCGTCCATGATCCGCTTTGAGATACTATCCAGTACAGCGTAGGGCAAATGGACCCAATCCGCGCTCATACCATCGATACTATCAACTGCTCTAATACCTACCATGTAACCATAGGTTCGCTGCTGTCTGTGGACACCAACGGTTTTGGTGTCTGTCAGTACAGCAAAATACTGCCAAATATCTCGATCCAAACCGGCCTTGGCGATCTCCTCTCTTAATATGTAATCTGCCTCCTGGAGAATCTCAATCTTCTTGGGAGTGATCTCCCCGATAATCCTTACCGCAAGCCCCGGTCCTGGGAAGGGTTGGCGCCAAATTAGCTCATCTGGTAGCCCAAGTTCTCCCGCCACTTCCCGCACCTCATCCTTAAATAGCCAGCGCAAAGGCTCAAGCAGCTCAAGTGACATATCCTCAGGCAGACCACCTACATTATGATGGGATTTGACTAAAGCTGCCTTATTTGCACCACTTTCCACTACATCTGGATACAGGGTTCCCTGCACCAAATAGTCGATCTTGCCAAGCTTACCTGCTTCCTCTTCAAACACCCGGATGAACTCTGTGCCTATCCGCTTTCGTTTTTCCTCAGGGTCAGTTACACCTCGTATGCTGTCCAGGAAACGCTCCCTGGCATCGACAGCTATGAAGTTACCACCAAACCGCTCCCGAAAGATGCTAGTAACCTCTTCCACCTCGTATTTTCGCATGAAGCCATGGTCGACAAAAATCGTGGTCAGCTGACTCCCGATAGCACGATGTACAAGGGCTGCCGCCACTGTCGAATCCACTCCACCAGACAATCCGCAGACAACAGGTTTGTCACCTACGTCAGCCCGGATATCCTGAATACTGGTCTTTATAAAAGACTCCATTGTCCAGGTAGGCTGGCAACCACAAATATGGCCCACAAAACCCGCAAGTACGCTTCTTGCCTTCTGCTTAGCTGCTGTCTCAATCTCTAGTTCCACACCATAGATGGTTGGGGCCAAGCGTCCTGTGTGTCCTCCCCCAATGCCCTCCAGGCCCAACTTGCCACCGAGCTCTTTGACTAACCAGGATAAGCTCGAACCCAAGGCTAAGACGGGGATGCCCGCGGCCAAAAGCTCAGCGGTGTAATGGGCAACATCCAGGCGACCTGATCGATCTAGTTCATCAATAACACCGGTAATGACGACACCCCGGGGCGAAGCTTGCAGCAACTTCTCTACCGGCACTCTGAAAGGCAATATTTCAGAGTAGACCTTTAGCCCCCGAATCATTCTAGCGATCAGGTGACTACTATGGCCTCCTAGATCCAGGACAATGACTTTCTCTCGAACTAGCCTATCACGTTCCACCTGTCCATCACTCCATTTCTTTTTGCCCGGCTCACTTCTGATAGATCTCGGGCTTCAGTATGCCGATGAAGGGCAGGTTCCTGTACTTCTCATCATAGTCCAAACCATAGCCCACCACGAATTCATCTGGAATCTCAAATCCGTTGTAGTCTGGACTGATGGTTACTGCTCGGCGGGCGGGCTTATCTAGTAGGGTAACGATCTTCAGGCTCGCTGGACGTCTGGAACCAAGGTTATCTACCAGGTACTTGAGAGTAAGCCCCGTATCGACAATGTCCTCCACTATGAGAATATGTCTTTCGGCAATGGCGGCATCTAAGTCCTGTATGATCCTCACTTCCCCCGATGTCTTAGTACCGGCTCCATAGCTGGAGATGGCCATAAAATCTATGGCAAGGGGAATCTCAATAGCCCTGGTTAAATCAGCCATGAAATGTAAAGCCCCTTTGAGGATACAGACTGCCACCAGATCCTTGCCTGCATAGTCTTGAGAGATCCGGGCCCCAAGCTCAGACACCCTTTGTTTGATTTCCGCTTCTGTTAGCAAAATCCTAGCTATATCTTCCTGCATCTCTTGATGCCCCCTCTTTGGCACAGCTGTTACTTATTCTATTGCTCTACTCCACTGGCAGCAGCAAATCCTGCCTCTTCTATTCTAACCCTCTGGGAAAGACTTCGTCCATCAAAGGCAAAAAGGCCAAACACTGGCCTTTCAGTTGCTAGAGATAATGCCAACCCGCAGGCATTAATTAAGAAAAGGGCCCCGGCAAACCAGGGCCCATTGCACCTTTTCCTTACATCATTCCAGGCATGCCGCCACCCATTCCTGGGCCACCCATCGGCATTGGTTCATCCTTCTCCGGAGCATCGGCAATCAGTGTCTCAGTGGTAAGCAACATACCAGCAATACTAGCAGCATTCTGCAGGGCACTGCGGGTTACCTTGGCAGGATCGACAATCCCAGCCTCTAGCATGTCAACATATTCACCGGAAACAGCATTGAGCCCAACACCAGACTTGAGGGTCTTGGTCTTCTCTACTACCACAGCACCCTCTAGGCCTGCATTGGCTGCAATCAGCCGCAAGGGCTCGGCCAAGGCTCGGCGAACGATATCGGCGCCAGTACGGGCATCACCAGACAATGCCATGTTATCAAGAGAGCTAACGGCATTAAGTAGGGTAACACCGCCACCAGGGACGATACCTTCCTCTACGGCCGCTCTGGTAGCTGAAAGAGCATCTTCAATGCGATGCTTGACTTCCTTGAGCTCGGTTTCCGTAGCAGCACCGACCTTGATCACTGCCACTCCGCCAGCTAGCTTCGCCAGCCGCTCCTGCAACTTCTCACGGTCATAGTCAGAGTCGGTCTCATCGATCTGTACACGGATCTGGTTGATACGTGACTTAATGGCATCTTGGCTACCTTTGCCATCGACGATGGTGGTCTCTTCTTTAGCAATGATCACCTGACGAGCGGAACCCAACTGGTCTATAGTGGTGTTCTCAAGCTTCAGGCCTAGTTCCTCACTGACCACCTGGCCACCGGTGACAACAGCTATATCATCTAGCATAGCCTTGCGTCTATCACCAAAACCTGGGGCCTTGACTGCAGCCACATTCAAGGTGCCTCGCAGCTTATTGACAACTAGCGTAGCTAAAGCTTCACCCTCTACATCCTCGGCAATGATCAGTAGGGGTCTACCCACCTGAATCATTTTCTCTAAGACTGGCAATAGATCCTGGATTGCACCGATCTTGCGGTCAGTAATCAGGATGTAGGGATCCTCCAAAACGGCCTCCATGCGCTCGGCATCGGTGACCATGTAAGGGGAAATATAGCCCCGGTCAAACTGCATACCTTCTACAACCTCAAGCTCAGTGCCAAAGGTCTGGGACTCTTCTACAGTAATAACGCCATCCTTGCCAACCTTTTCCATAGCTTCGGCAATTAGCTCACCGATTTCCTCATCATCGGCGGAAATAGCAGCAACTTGAGCAATGGCGCTTCTTGTCTCAACTGACTTGGCCTTCCCCTTAATATACTCAACCGCGGTATCGACGGCTTTGTCGATACCCTTTCTTAGCTCCATGGGGTTGGCCCCGGCAGCTACGTTCTTTAGGCCCTCCCGGATCATGGCTTGGGCCAACACGGTAGCAGTCGTAGTCCCGTCACCAGCTACATCATTGGTCTTAGTGGCAACTTCCTTAACCAGCTGGGCTCCCATATTCTCAAAGGGATCTTCCAATTCGATTTCCCGAGCAATGGTAACACCATCATTGGTGATGGTGGGAGAACCGTATTTTTTCTCTAACACTACATTGCGCCCTTTAGGACCAAGTGTAATCTTTACAGCATCGGCTAAGGTATTGACACCCTTTTCCAACTTACGACGGGCCTGTTCACTATATAACAGATCCTTTGCCATCCCTGCATTCACCTTCCTCTTTGAGTCATCTTCACTATGCTTCGTGTTCTACGTTTCTTAGTCAAGAATACCGAGAATGTCTGATTCTCGCATGATGAGATACTCTTCTCCATCCAGCTTAACTTCAGTGCCTGCATACTTGGCAAAGAGTACCCGATCGCCCTTTTTCACATTCATAGGTACTAACTTGCCCTCTTCATAGCGGCCAGGGCCGACTGCCATGATTTCACCTTCCTGGGGCTTCTCCTTGGCTGTGTCTGGCAGCACGATCCCGCTCTTGGTTTTCTCTTCCATCTCAATTGCCTTGACGACCACTCGATCAGCTAATGGTTTGATCTGCATCTAGACTGTAGACCTCCTTTTCCCGACATACTGTGCTGTTAGCACTCGCCATCCGCGAGTGCTAATACCAGTAATAATATTACAGAAGCACCATTTCAAATGCAAGCATATACAACCTTCAAATACCGGCAAATATCGCCCAAGGCTCTATAAACCTAGCTCTTCCTCCACCTTTCGCCAGATTTCATCAGCCAAGCGTGATCAAAGTATCTCCTACCACTCCCAGTATGACCCAAAGGCACAAAGTTCATGAGAGCGAGCGACCCCCATCTAGCTGCTAGGCTTGCCACGAGAGTTTTGCCGAGGGAGCCCACGCCTTTAGTCGTGGGTAGTTGACTAGATCCGTATCTCACCAGCTTGGTAAATCGGCACCACCGCATGAACATCAATCTCCATGGCAACAGGGATGTCTTCCCCATAGCCTTGACGAGAGAGTCTCCGCCCATGTTGACTGTTGGCAACCAAGAACGCCAATCTATCCGGGCCCCAGTACTCATATAGTGCTAGACAAGACTGGGCCGCATCGGTTAACTGCAAATCTGATCCGAGAGCAGCAATCAATGCCCCCGCATATAAACTGTCCTCCAAAGAGAAGCGACCTTGACAACCGGCACAGACCAAGATGATTGGACGAGTGGAGCTTTTGCAGAAGTCCACTACTGCGTGGCTGTTCGTGAAGGCTCCTACGATAATGGTATAGGCTTTTGCCTTTGCTGCCGCCTCTAGAGCCCTTGTACCGTTGGTTGTAGTCAAAATCAGGCCTTTACCATCCACCATGTCTCTTGTATACTCCCGAGGGGAATTACCCAAATCAAACCCCGGTAAAGGATGGGCATTTCTTTCTCCACATAGAAGCAGGTCTGGTTCCTGAGCCTGCCTAGCTCTGGCCGCCTCCACAGTTGATAAGGGGATTACTCGGGTGGCCCCATTAGCCAGGGCCGCCACTATTGTGGTACTTGCCCGTAGTACATCAATGACTATGGCTATATGCCCATCTGCCTGTATCCTCTCCATCTCCGCCGGTAGTAATGCTACATCAATGTTTCTCGTTATCAATTGCCTCACCGTTTCTCCCTATGGCAAATTTGGGTGGAAACCCTTTGGAACCAAGGGCAATCATAGCCGCTAATTGCCAACCAATTCTTCCAAGGCACCCATATTCATGCCCCGCCATTCCTTCAGCTTCCGCACCACATCAAGAGAGGTAGCTCCTTCATGGACAATGGAACAAACGGCATTAGCAACTGCCGCGGGGTCATCTTTACCGGGGTACAGGATATTACGACCCACCATAGCTCCTCGCACATTAAGGCCTTCTCCCATGCCTCTTTCAAAATCCCGAATGGTGTCAACGGGATTACCCTTTGAAGCTCCGCCTAGCATCAAAACCGGCAGAGTCGTAGCTCTGACCACCCGATAGTACTCCGGCACATACGGGATCTTCAGCCAAAGGCCTTTTGATGAATCACCTAATCCCGCCCCAATACCGATGGTTTTGATCAGGTCATTAGCCTCCATTTTCACTTGATAGCCTCTGGAAGTCTTCACCACCGGCAATGGCTCTAGAAACACCGGCATCCCCAGTGCATTACATTCTTTGATAGCCTCTGCACAATAGGCAATTGTCTGGATGGAATACCGGGAATACTGGCCCATATCTAGTCGAAACATCATTTTGGCCCCATCCATACCCAACTGATGCATCCGCTGGGCTGTAAAGGCAGTCATCCGATCGTCCATCTCATATTCCACTCCGGCAAGACCGGATCGATTCATACAGCCAATCAGGAGGCGGTTATCTAGAAGACCATTGCCCCCATTTTCCTTCAGCAAGTAATCTACTAGGAAAAGGTCCTCGATAATATCCGGTGTAGCCATCACACCATCGATTCGAGATGAGGCCAAAACCCTGATTATTCTTCCCAGATAATCTAGCCGATCACCCATGCCTCCAGGATCATCACCGACATTGGTGACGTTTCTCGCTGGATGATCAGCAGCCAGAATGACCATTTTCCCGTCCAAGGTCAGATCATTGCGGCGCTGTCGATGGTTGGCTGCCTCCTCGATTAGATGTGGCCGATATACCCGGGTTTCGGTAAGTAGATCTACCATCTCCTCAGTGAAAAAGCGCCTTGTTTGGAAAAAGTAACTACCCAGTGTATAATTGACATCCAAACGATTCCGCACTATCTTTAGGTACGCCTTGGCACTTTCAATGGCGATGGAGCTGTCTTCCTCGGGTAAAGGCATTACCTCAATTCCGATACCACCCTGGTAGTCGATCTCAGCCAGAGCTGTCATAAACGCGGCTAGTTCCGTCTCCCCCACCACACTGCCGGGGTAATCAAAGCGGGGATGGCTATCCCCATATAGGGGATCCTCTCGATGGGTTACACAGCTACCGACATGGATGTGATTGAGATAAGGTGCAAGGGCCTTGAGTACTGCCGGTGTCTCCGCCTCCAAGGTAATACCCTTCAAAAGTGGCATATGGCTTAGGTCATACAAAAGGCCGAAATTGCTATGTCCATAAACATCCCGCACCTGCCTAGCCACAGCTATAGCATCCTCTGATGGGCCAATTAGCTGGTTCTTACATCCAGGTTCAGCCAGGCGGTCAAATAGCTCCAGGCTAATCTCCAGTGGCGGTATTGCTAGTTCCTGAGCACGTTCTTTAGCATAGAGGCAAATCTCATCTAGGGATCTGACCAAGGCCACCATAGCCTCCTGCCGCTCCCTTAGCCCACTTGCTGTACCCGGATCCCGGCCACTGACTAACCCCAGGGCCTTGGCTCCTAGCTCCATGGCCTGATCAATGCATTCCTTGATCCGAGCTACAGCCAGCTGCCTGTGGGTCTCATCCCTGCTACTAATATCTTCTGGTGCGATGACATCATCTTCATTGATTAGCTGCACTGGCTGTGCACTGAAAATGACCTGTTTGCCACTGGCCTCAAGCAGCTTGGCGACCTCTTGCCTAGTCGTGCGCTTTTTGATACGGGTGATCTCAATACCAGCGAAATCCGGGTCATCCAGCACCTGCTGCAGACTCCGGAGCAGGTATTCCTCCCGTGCCTCTCCTCTTTGTACTGAATTAGTCCGTCCTGGCCCTGGAAAAGCCATGAAATGCACCAGACTAATGGGATTTTCCCTGAAAGCCATATCAATACCCCCCAAGTTAGTTATGCTTACTAAATAGGCTTTGCCATGTCACGCAACGTGGCTTTACACTATGCTTCCTAAGCAATACTACTTCCTTTATGGCTACTGCCCCTCGATGAAGCGTCGCATTCTTTCCAAACCCTCTTCAATCATGGCCTCGGACGTAGCATAGGATAATCGCAAGTACTCTTCCCGCTCACCGGGGAGCTTCCGTCCAAAAGATGTCCGGGGCAAAACTGCAACTCCCGCTTCATAAAGTAGTCGCTGCTGCAGGGCCTTGGCATCTGGTAACCCAAGATTCCGGCAAGCCTTGGTCACATTGGGAAATACATAAAAAGCGCCCTGGGGTAACAGACAAGAAACACCCTTAATAGAGTTTAGTCCCCGCACAATCAAATCCCTTCGCCGCTGAAACTGCTCTACCATCAGTTTTGTTGCATCCTGCGAACCTTCTAGAGCCTCTACTCCGGCCAGCTGAGTAAATGTGGCAGTACAGGATTCACTGTTGGTCTCAAGGCGAGCTACATGTACTGCCATTTCTTCGTTCATCACTCCATATCCCAACCGCCAACCGGTCATTGCATAGGTTTTGGAGAACCCATCTAGCAATATAGTCCTTTCTTGCATGTCGGGAATGGAGGCAATGCTATGAAACTCACCATCGAAGATGATCCGAGAGTAGACTTCATCGGAAAGCACCCAGAGATTATGCTCTAAAGCCAGCTCTGCCACTGCCGCTAAGGTGGATGGAGAGAGCATACCTCCAGTGGGATTCTGCGGGGAATTCAAGATGATTAACCGGGTATTTAGCGTGATCAAAGACCGCAGGTAATCAACATCAAACTCAAAACTCTTTTCCTCTAGCAAAGGCAAAGGCACCGGTTTACCACCGACAAAGCGAATCACTGACTCATAAATAGGAAACCCAGGTGTCGGATAAATGGCCTCATCACCTGGATTGATAGTTGCCAGGATAGTAAAAAAGATGATGGGTTTAGCCCCAGGGGTAACTACCACCTGCTCTGGCGTCACCGGTATTTGCCTAGTTCGGCTGATATATCTAGCGATGGCCTCCCTTAGCTCCATCCTTCCAGCGGAAGGACCGTAATGGGTCTCATCGGAATTAATCGCCTTGATACCAGCTTGTTTCACATTTTCCGGTGTAGCAAAATCCGGTTCACCGATGGCAAAACTAACAATATCTCGGCCTTGTGCCTCAAGCTGTTTTACCTCTGCTAATACCTCGAAAGCTGTCTCAGTACCCAAGTCTGCCATGCGATCTGCAATTCTCATACCGACTGCCCCCCTAAATCCAAATAAGCTAGGTGAATGATCTTCTTAGTTCCATATGATCCAGAAATCTCCTGCTACTCTATGCCACTGTCAAGTCAAGTACAGGACAAAGCACCCTGTTAGATCCCACCTATGATGTTGTCGTTCCCCGGGCCTATTCTACCCATAGTCTGTGGTTATCGGGTAAGCTTGTGCTGGAGGCACAAGGCTACAGTAGCCAGCTATGAGCCTTTTTTAGTACAATGATATACAGAGTCTATTCTGTGCCGAACGGAGTGATGAATTGAAAAGCAAGATTAGAATTGGAATAGTGGGCTATGGTAATCTAGGACGGGGAGTGGAGCAAGCAATCAGTCAAAATCCTGATCTTGAACTAGTAGCCATCTTTACTAGGCGACCACCGGATCAAATCGAGGCCCGGGGAAACCTAGTATCGATTGCAGATATTGACAGCTACCAGGACAAGATCGATGTAATGATCCTCTGTGGAGGATCATCAAGGGATCTCCCTCGGCAAGGACCATTATATGCGGCCCGATTCAACACAGTGGATAGTTTCGATCTACATAGCCGCATCCCCGCATATTTTGAAGAGGTGGATGCCGCTGCCAGGAGTGCCGGTAAGCTTAGTCTCATCTCCGTCGGCTGGGATCCAGGTCTATTCTCTCTGGCGCGCCTCATGTTCCAGTCGATCCTGCCGGAAGGCAAGAGTTATACCTTTTGGGGCAAAGGGGTAAGTCAAGGTCATTCGGTGGCGATTCGCCAGATTCCCGGAGTAAGAGATGCTGTCCAATATACTGTGCCAGTTCCTGCAACAGTAGAGAAAATCCGCCAAGGCCAAATCCCGGTGCTTACCCCAAGGCAGGCACACCAGCGCATTTGCTATGTAGTAGCTGAGCCTGGGGCAGACACTGGCGAAATCGAGGAAACTATTAAGACCATGCCCGGTTATTTTGCCGATTATGATACCACCGTACATTTCATCACCGGGGAGGAATTTGCCGCAAGTCACACCGGTATGCCCCACGGAGGGTTTGTCATCCGTACCGGCAAAACCGGTGGTAAGCATAAACAGCAAACTGAATTTAGGTTAGCTCTAGAGAGCAACCCCCAGTTCACCGGTAGTGTACTTACAGCTTGCGCCCGGGCCGTTTACCGGATGCACAAGACCGGGGCCATAGGAGCATGTACCATATTTGATCTACCCTTGGGTTATCTTTCGCCAAAGTCACCAGAGGATCTAAGAAAAGAGCTGCTCTAGCTGTCAGCTACCCACGATTAAGGTCGTGGGCTCCCTCGGCAATACTCTCGTGGAGCTCTCGGTAGAAGGAAGAGCCTCCACCGGTTATGGGCTCTTGGCAAGATACGAATACCCGCCAGATAGATCACCCGGCGGGTATTTGTTCACCTTTTTTGCAGCACTCCCGCAAAGGGTGCCAACTTTCGAGTCACTATTTCTTAGGTACAGTGGCCCAATCGGCCATGAACCGCTCGATACCATTATCCGTAAGAGGATGCTTGGTCATCTGTACCATCACCTTATACGGTATGGTAGCGATATCTGCTCCGGCCTTAGCCGCCTCAATTACATGTAAGGGACTACGGATGCTGGCTGCGATTATCTCTGTGGAAATATCATGGATAGCAAAGATCTCTGCTATGTCCTGGACTAAGGTCATCCCTTCATGACCGATATCATCGAGTCTGCCGAGGAAGGGGCTAACATAGGTGGCCCCCGCCCGGGCACAGAGCAATGCCTGTGCCGGTGAGAAGATCAGGGTCAGATTGGTCTTGATGCCTTCACTGGAGAGGATCTTAGTTGCCTTCAAGCCATCAATTGTCATGGGCACCTTAATAATTACATTAGGATGCCACTTCGCGTATTCCCGGGCTTCTTTTACCATGCCTTCCGCATCCATGCTGACAACTTCGGCACTAATGGGGCCATCTACTATCTCACAGATGGTGTTGATAACTTCCTTAAAGTCCCGACCTTCTTTAGCAATCAGTGAAGGGTTGGTAGTTACCCCACAGATGACTCCCCAGCTATTCACTTCCCGGATTTCATCGATATTCGCAGTATCAAGAAACAGTTTCATGTTACTTGCCACCAACTCCTCCTGGTAGGAGGAGCAAGGTAGCTGCTCACCTCATTTCTCTAGATGTCTACTCCGGCGTGTTCCCGGCCCTTTGGGGTGCTTGTCCCAGCCGGTTCGCTACGAATGCATACTACCATTAAGATATCACGATACCATTTTTAGTGCAATCTTTTTGGCGACAACCTGCCAGTTGCATTATTGGAAAGGGTCTCACGGTCTGCCTGATCCCAGGAAGGATTATGGAAAAGATAGGCAACCATTTCCCGAACACCCTCGGGCTCCGGTAGGCACCCCGCCTCTGTCTCCTCTACAGGTAGTGTGTTTACATCCACGGCTCTAGCTTGCCGACGCATCAAAACAGTAGCCATTCTCAGGCCATCTTCCCACGGCAAGTTGGTCTCCACTAGTTCCTCCAGGTATCTTGCCAATCTAGGTAGCCGGATAATGGTAGCTGCCTCCAGCAATTGATCAGTCAAGCCGGCAATAAACTCCTGTTGGCGCTCTAGTCGACGCAAGTCTGATTCAGTTCCACGCCGGTAACGAACATAGCGCAGTGCTTCTGGGCCCAATAATCTCTGGATGCCTTCCTCCAGTTCAAATACGATTTCACCTTCATCGTAATAGCGAATAGGGGCTTTGATATCTACCTCCACGCCACCTATAGCATCGACTAACCGAGTAAACCCATCATAGTCAACTAGTACGTAGTAGTGAATGGGGACTTCCAGAAGTTCTTCAACAACCCGCTCTACCGCGGGTACTCCACCCCCAGCAAAGACGGCATTGAGTTTACCTTTGCTGCCATCGGGGAGTGTCACTAGTAGATCCGAAGGTAAGGCCAAAAGATGAAAAGACTTGCGAAGGGGATGGATAGTCCCGATAAGAATCGCATCGGCCTTGTAGCCATATTGCTCAAAGGCAGAAGGGTATTCTGTGGTACTCTCCTTGCCCTGTGCTTGCTCCCAGATGGGTGTGTCTACCCCGATCAACACGATATTTGTACTCTCATCACCTAAAACACCTAGACGCAGCCAATACCGATAGCCAAGCCAAGCTGAAACCATAAGCACTAATACCAAGCCTGCTAGCAAAACCCGACGGGCTCGCCCTCTAGCCGCATCCTTTGGCTCCTTGGCTACACCCATGTCAAGCCCCCCTGTTCCCACTATCTAATTTTAGATATGGGACAAGCCGATTTCTCCATATACCTTTATCATATTTGTCCACAGAGGTGGTTGAATCCTCTCAAAGACCAATATCCCATGAAATACCAATCATGTCTGGGTTATCCTTTCATACTATGGAGTCTCAGATCATCAGAACAGTGTCATGTCTCCCCCAAGCGCAAATTGGGCACAGCATTTAGATCCCAAGGTGACCTTTCCCCTCGCCGATACCGATAGTACCCGGCACAGGCGATCATGGCTGCATTGTCGGTACAAAGCACCGGTGATGGGTAATAGACTCTCATCCCCTGTGCCGTAGCCAAGAGATCTAGTTGGGTCCTTAGGCCCTCATTGGCAGCGACTCCACCTGAAAGAAAGACCGTCTTTGCCCCATAGGCCTTGGCCGCCGCTATAGTCTTATTGGTCAGAACATCCACGATGGCAGCCTGTAGACTTGCCGCGATATCTGCCACTGGCAGCTCTTCTCCCCTCTGCTCTAGTGTATGAATATGGTTGATAGCAGCAGTCTTCAGGCCTGAAAAACTAAAATCATAGGTATCGGCTTGCATCAGACCCCGGGGAAAATCTATGGCCTTAGGGTCACCATCAACCGCCATCCGGGCGATTTCAGGCCCGCCTGGGTAATCTAGTCCCATCACCCGGGCAATCTTGTCAAAGGCCTCTCCCGCCGCATCATCGCGGGTTCGGCCTAGGATCTCATAGTGGCCGTATTCGTCGATATAAAGTAGGTCTGTGTGGCCCCCGGAGACAGTTAGGCAAATCAAAGGTGGCTCCACCTCTGGGTACTGCAGCACGTTCGCGTAGATATGCCCCTCGATATGATTGATGCCCACCAGTGGGCAATCCAAGGCTAAGGCCATAGCTTTAGCAGCACTTAGGCCCACTAGCAGGGCTCCCACTAAACCAGGACCATAAGTGACAGCAATGGCACTAAGTGCTTCGGGCTTGGTATCTGCCTTCTTCAGTGCCAAATCAATGACCGGCATAATCAGTTCAATGTGCTTCCGGGAGGCAATCTCAGGAACCACTCCCCCAAACAGCCGATGCAAGTCAACTTGCGAAGCAATTACATTGGACAGGATTTCTCGGCCATCCCGGACAACTGAGGCAGCTGTTTCATCACAGCTTGTCTCTATGCCAAGCACCAGGGCACCTGGCCCCTCGGGAAGGCCTTGCTTTTCTGCCATATCCAATCCCCATTTCACAAAAATAAAGAGCAAAACTTATTCTGAGTAAAGCTCCTTCCACATGATAATCGCATCTTCATTGTTATCTCGATAGTATCCGGGCCGAATACCAGCATCGACATAGCCCATCTTTTGATACAAACTATGGGCTACTGCGTTAGAAACTCTTACTTCCAGGGTAATCCGCAAGGCACCCCGCTCCCGGGCAATGGCTTCGGCGGCCTCCAGCAATTGTCGGCCAACCCCCCGCCCCCGGTGCAAAGGGTGTACTGCTATAGTGGTTATGTGGCCTTCATCAATTACTAACCACATGCCAATATAGCCTGCCACCCTGCGGTCATGGGTCTTAGCTACCACATAGTAAGCCCGATCGTTCTCCAAAAGCTCTGAAAGATAAGCATAGCGGGACCAGGGAGTAGGGAATGATGCCCGTTCTATAGCCAAGACTGCATCTAGATCCCGCACTCGCATAGGTTCAATCTGAATTGATGGATATCCCTTGCTGGAGACTCCCATGCTCAAAGCCTTCGGCTCTCCCTTCATGAGAAAAATGCATTGCCTTAGGGAAATTTAGCGGCATTTCCGGCGCTTAGCTCTTAGTTTTCGCTCAGCCTCCGCCAGCCGCAAATATAAGGGAGCTAAGGCCAAAGGATCGTGCCGCTCCCCGGCCAGTAATCTTTGCCTACCTAGAAGTGCGATACTAGAAGCCCTAAGATGTATACTATTGCTAATCGGTCTCTTCGCCCCATTCCCTACAATCTCGGTAATGGTCTCCCAGTAAGCTACTGCCCCGTCTCCAGCAAAACAGATGGGTGCTTGGGCCACAGCCACGACCTCTTGTAGGAAATCACCTATTGGACCAGCCCAATACTGGGTGACCATTTCTGGTATACCATTCACTCTGTATAGGCAACCATATACTTCGCCATGTCTAGCATCCACCAGTGACGTGACCCATTCGGCAGCAAAGCCTACCTGAAAAGCAAGACCTTCTAGGACTGTAACGCCAATGAGGGGCTTTCCCCAAGTGTAAGCTAGGGCTTTGGCAGTAGCCACACCGATTCTTAGACCGGTAAAAGACCCGGGACCAGTAGCCACAGCAATTCCATCAATAGTCTCACCTGACCATCCCGCGTCCTCCAAGATTAGAACTAAAGCCGGAAGCAGTCGCTCCGAATGGGTGGCCTGGATGTTCAATAGATACTCACCCACCACCTGCTCCCCATCTAGCAGGGCTACACTACCGGTTGCCGTAGCAGTATCTATCCCCAAGACCCGCATGCGAAAGCTCCCTTCCTAGCTCATCTATAACCAGGTCAAAGTGCTGACCAACGGCTCTAAACCAAATCTGCCGCTTCGTTTCCGTCACTCTTTTGATCTCTATTTCCAAATGCTGTGGTGGCAGATAAACTTGGACTAGGTCACCCCACTCCACCACCGAGATACCCTGACCACGGAGATACTCCTCATAACCAAGATCCTCCCACTCTTCGGGCCTTTTCAATCGGTAAGCATCAAAATGATACAGTGGTACACTCCCAGTGTATTCATGGATCAAGGCAAATGTGGGGCTTGTGACCGTGGCGGGGTCAATTCCCAAACCGGTGGCTATACCTTTCACAAGCACTGTCTTACCCACCCCTAGATCCCCCACTAGATTAACTGTATCACCGGGTCTTAGCCACTTAGCAAGCATCTCTCCCAAAGCCAGAGTCTCGTCAGGTCCTTCACTACACACCATCACTGCTTTCATGATCTTGCCTCCATGATTGCTGGGTTCATTTTCCAGCATGCCCCTTTGCCTGCCTTCTATTCGGCGCCACAAGAGCAATTCCCTGCCTGTCGCTCCCACTAACTGCCATACCCAAAACCAATCAAGTGACGACTCCCCGGACTGAAGTCCGAGGCTTCTCGGTTCATCTAGCCTGCTACTGCCGGACTATCCCCGATGGCCCCGCCCAGGCCTGAACGTTTTAGAATATTGAT
>JAAYSL010000225.1 GCA_012518315.1 Bacillota bacterium
CTGCCTGAGCCAAAGCGATGGCTCCCCATAGGGCTACATCATCATGGATACTGGATGCTTCGATGGGCGGCATTTGGGCTCCCCTTGCAGTCAAGTGTCGCTTGACGACTTGAATCGCCCCCGGAAGGAACAGATCCGCACTATTCATCACCCCTCCACCCAGGATGACCATATCCGGATCAAAGGCACTGATGATATTAGCAAGACCTATACCAAGGTGGAAAGCTACTTCTTCAAGTATGCTACAGGCCAGACTGTCTCCCAATCTAGCTGCCTTGGAGACTGTCTCCGCCGCTATTTTGTCAATTCCACCGGCGAGCTCCACCATCATAGTATCATGCCCTTTGGCCCTTTCCCGGGCAATCCGGCCAATAGAGGTGCCTGAGGCCAATGCCTCAAGACAACCTTGACTACCACAAGTACACTTAGGGCCACCTGGCTTGACGATCATATGGCCAAACTCCGCGGCCAGACCTTGTGAACCGGCGAGAGGCTTACCATCAAATAGCGCAGCCCCGCCAATTCCTGTACTAATAGTCAAGTAGATCACTTGACTATATCCCCGGGCCTTACCGTACGTCACTTCCCCCACACCGGCCACATTGGCATCATTATCCATGCGCACCGGAATACCTGGAGCTACATCTTCGATGAGGGATACCATGGGAACATCCCGCAATTCGGGGAAATTGGGCGATGCCAAGCCAATGGAACGGGTGACATCAACAAAGCCACCAAAAGCTATCCCGATACCCCCTACTTCACCTGGCACTGCCTTCAGTAATTCCCCAGTAACAGACAGGATCTTCTCTATTGCCTGCTCTGCACCTAACTCCGGCTCGGTAAGAACAACCCGTTTTTCATGAAACTTCTGTTCATTACCCCTAACTAGCCCAAATGCCAGCTTTGTATTACCTATATCAATACCTAATGAGTACTCTCTTCCCACGCTACTTCCTCCTTGGCCCCACCTAACTTGAGCCCTAAGCCATAACGAGCGGTTGCGATAGTGGCGTAGTCTCCGATGCTCTCTCCTAAGGCGGCGGGGACTATCTGGCAGCGCTCTGCCGCTCTTGGCAAGGCCTCCTTGGCAATTACCTCTAAGGCCCCCGGACGCAGCAAGTCCTCACAACGAGCATAAATACTGCCAATGACAATGACTTCAGGGTTTAGCAAGTCAATCAAGATAGAGAGCCCTCTCCCCAGATAAAATGCAGACTGATCCATAATCTTCTTAGCCAGAAGATCTCCTTCTTGAGCCGCCTCCGCTACCAGTCTCGCATCTAGTTCACGTAGACACTCGAGTGTAACGCAAAAGCCAACACTCTCTCCCCTCTGCCAAGCTTTCCTTACCTCCTGTTGGGCCATGCGGGCAATTCCGCCCCCACTGCAAAAGCCCTCAAAAGAACCGGCCTTCCCGTATCCCAATGGCCCCGTTTCTGCTAGCCTAATATGACCTGCCTCACCCGCCAAATCGTTGGTGCCAACATATAGTCGTCCATCCAAAATCAACCCAGCACCTAGTCCCGTGCCAAAGGTCAAAAAGACCACATTCCTATATCCCCGGGCAGCCCCAAAATGCCACTCTGCCAATGCACAAGCATTAGCATCATTCATAAGAAAAGCCTGCCCACCATAGCGTTCTGTTAGCAAACTGGCAATTGGCACATGATCCCACCCCGGCAGATTAGGTGGTGATAGCACCACACCCTGTCGACTGTCCAAGGGGCCTCCACAGGAAATCCCAAAAACCGGTTCATACCTTAGCTCCGGATCGTGTTCAAGGAGCTCGTCCACCGCCTCATAGAGCCGCCCTAGAGTGTATTCAAGGCCTTTATCTGTCTCTGTTGCAAACCTGATTTTGTGTCCAATGCTACCTGAGATAGCAGCGGAAACGACGGCACACTTGGTGCCGCCGATATCGATCCCGATAATGTGCATACCTGGCGTACCCCTTTAACCGTCCACCGGGCAGCATCTAAACTAAGACTCCTCTAAGCCTAGGATGCTCACTAGCAAGATTAGCCTTCTATAGCTGCACCTATATCTTACCTAATGTACCATACCTAGTCCAGCTGCCTAGCTCCATATCACCCTGCAATAGCGTCTGGGACGGATGATTGCTTGTTATTTACGGCATTTTGCCAAACTACTCTTTCTACTTATGGAGGGTGATCGAAGGCAAGCAAGACCACATACTGCCTTCGACATACCCACACAAAGCTCTACGTCTGAATCTTCGCCGGTCTTTCAATCAAATCTAGCTCAATAACCTCATTACCCGGTTTATCGGAGATTAGGAATGTCTTAATCTCAAAAGGCGCAAACTCGGCCTCCCACCGAATAGTCCCCTGGTGCCACCTAAAGAAGCAATGGGTCTGTTCACCATGGGCTTCATAAACCCGAACAACATAGCCTGTGCTATTTTCATGTCGCTTCACGGCTGAGATGAGGATGTTTGGCCGGTCAATCTCAAGACCTGAGTATGCTCTCGGTAGGTGCCCCTCATGGTTTGATTCCTCTACAAGCAACATGGGGGCATTGAGCTCTTGGGCAAGTCTGGAAGGATTAGCTTCCTGCCAACCACCCTTGTGAGGCACTAATCGATAGGTAAATTCCTGTATGCCCTGGTCAATGAAGTGATAGAACTCTCCCGGCTCGGTTTCACGAGGAATGTGGTGTGCATAGACAGGGCTTCTTAGGACGGTGAGTCGCATGCGATTCCCATTCACATCATAGCTATACTTAGCATCATTGATGATGGCCAAGCCCTGCTTTGCGTTTTCTTTCGAATCTCCGCTGACATCAAACCAATGCAACCCTGGTTCTTCCTCACCATCGGCCGGCCTTTGGATTGCCCCAAAGGCAATCTCGTAAGTGGGCTGTGGACTTGAGACATTCACCGGAAACTCCAGTTTCAATACCTTATGTTGCTCTCGCCAATCAACGGTGGTCTTTACATCAACATAAGGTAACCCCGCGTATAGAGCAAATTCCTGAATAATGCTGGAGCGACCATACTGACTGGTAGCCCGCAAAATCCCCCGCACCGGCCCCGCTTCCACTTGTTCCACCTTGGCATCGGTGAACCTGCCAATCTCTTTATCAAAGCGAAAGACACCATGGCTCCAGGTATCACTTGGGTCATCGATAACCACAGGCACGGCTGCACATCCAGAAAATACATCCCACCCGGAGGTCTTATCTCTCATCCTTTGGATGTATCCGGTGCGTGGGTCGATCTCTAGCTCCAAGTACTCATTGGCTAGGGTATTGTCTGTAACAGCAAGCCTATCCGACTTCACTTGTGGCTGCCGAGGATGTAGCCAGTATACTGCATATCCCATTGCCGGTACATTGGCAACAAAAGTGATAGCTCGCCGCCAGCCCGGCCAGATCACCGCCGATGTCTCAATTGGCTGATAGAGGATTTCCTCCCCGGCATCATTAGTCAGTGTCATCTCTTCTGGGCTCCACATCAATTCTAGGACCACTGGCGCCACTTGCCTGTGCCCATGGGGATTCCAGACCACAATGGGGCTACCTTCACCGACAGTATCGATCTTAGCGGTTATGGCCTGCAAAGCTAGGTTGGCAGTTTCATCAGCTGACTGCAAGGCTCGTCCATGCATATGTTTAGCATCTTCGTAAGCTTCTCTAATTGAAGTCCCCGGCAGTATGTCGTGAAAGTGATTGAATAAAACATCCTTCCAGGCCTGGGTCAAATCTCCTTGGGGATAAGTAAACCCTACTAGGTTGGCGGCACAACTAGCCAGTTTCTCGGCAGAAGTTAACCCATGTTCGGCTTTCCGGTTATTCCGCTTGATTTCTGAATGAACTGCATAGCAACCACTGGCATGGTGCTGCAGGTCATCTCGTACAACAGGAAAATCTAATCCCCGGGCTTCTATATCAGCAAAATACTGGGCAGGATCACTTAGGAGGATCTCGACATCCTTGCTAGCGTCGGCAGCTGCCAGGATATTCTTCAGATTCTCTCTGGTCGGGCCGCCACCGTGGTTACCCACTCCATAGAAACACATGAGAAGGGGTTGCTCCTTGGAGAGCTCGTCCTTTGTCTTCTCAATCTTCTCTACCAGACCATCGCCCCAATCTGAGTTATATGACATCGGGATCTGATAGGCTAATACCCGACTGCCATCAGGGCTTTCCCAATGGAAGAGTCGCCCAGGCAGCCCTGGTTTCTCGTGTGGCCCGGGCCGCATGAATACGTAGTAGTCCATTCCACTCTTCTTCAATATCTGTGGCAGCATACCCGAATGACCAAAGCTATCGACGTTGTAGCCTACCCGGATATCAATGCCGAATTTCTCTTTGAAATAGCGTACGCCATACAGGGCCTGCCTAACAAACCCCTCGTTGCCAGGGATATTACAGTCTGCCTGTACCCACCAGCCACCGACGATCACCCAGCGCCCTTCAGCTACCCTTGCCTTAATCTCACCAAACAACTCCGGATCGCATTTCTCCACGTATTCATACATGGCCGCCTGGCTAGAGGTAAACACAAAGCCCTTCGTCTCCTTCATACGATCAAGTGCTGACCGGAAGGTCGCCCGCATAGCGCCTAGCCCTTCGGGCCACCTCCATAGCCACACCGGATCAAGGTGGGCGTTACCGATCATGTGGATCTGTTGGTCGGCTCTTGCTACATGCTTACTAGTCATGGACAAACCTCCGTTCTTGTCATCCTTTCGTGTGGCTATGACCTACCTAGCCCAACTTCCTGACTGCCACA
>JAAYSL010000226.1 GCA_012518315.1 Bacillota bacterium
ATCTTTCCATATGCACACAACCCGAGCACCATTAGCTATTAGTCCATTGTCCTAGAGAAAATCCCGAACCCAACTCCGGGGCTCAAGCCTTTAGCTGGGGGGCGTCACCTGGTTTTTACACTGAGGCTTATGTGGCCCCTGGTCTTGCCATAGGGAACAAAATCCAGTGTAAAAGCTACCGGCCTTTTTCGGCTCTGGGCCAGATCCGCGGTCATACCCTTGAGCTGGATGGTGGAACCAACCCGGGTTACTTCAAGACAAGTCAGCCTCCAAGCCTGAACGCATTTTTCCGGATAGAGCTCATCTTCGTCATCGACAATCCCTTCCACCTGTACATGGGAGGAGCTTACTTTTCCAAAGCGACAGGCTGTAAGCAGCACTTCCCTACTGCTCTCGGTGATTCTAGGCTCTGGCCCCCAATGGGTCATTTCTATGAGTAGCTTGGCAGTGCCATTCTCCAAGATAGAACCAATAATCTTACTTTGCCGACCTTTCTTGTCGGTCGCTACCCAGCTTAAGGTGGGGCCTGTGGGGTCCATGCGTGCCTCTAGTACCCCCGCATCAGGAGGCAATCCCATTAGCCTGCCGGCCCGGATTAGCTTCGGCTTTAGGTCTGCAAAAGTTCTTATGTTGGGCAGATCCACCATCACCCCCACGATTACGGCCTGTACCTCCATTCCGGTCTGCCAAGCAAAGGCCTCCACCGGGTGAGCAAGGATCTGCTTTTCCCTAAGCAAGTAAAACTGGTAGGAAAACAACATCAGAACAACCCAGATGAGTATGAGTCTAGTGAGAATGCGGCGGCAAAACTGACCCAGGCTCCCCTCCGTCACAGCCGGATTGGTCACCTCATCCACAAAGGTCTCTTCTAAAACTAGCTCTGCCGACATAGCATCTCCCCCTCCCTCTATCAGTGTGGTTGCTAGGAAAGGGATTTATGCACCGGCTGCTTTATGCTCAAAAATAGAAAACCGATGCTATTAGCACCGGTATTTGCAGGTGTTAAGGCAAAACTCCCGAACTAAGCTCTCAGTCTTCTGGCCGCAATAGCTCCCTCTGCTCCCAGAGGATCTGGGCAATACGCTTAGCTGCCTGACCATCTCCATAGGGGTTGGGGGCCTCGGCCATGGCGGCATATGCCTTGGTATCTGTCAGAAGCTTGGTTGCCTCCTTCACGATCTGACCATCATCGGTACCGACTAAGAGTGCTGTACCAGCCGCGACCCCTTCTGGACGTTCTGTTGTCTCCCGGAGAACTAGTACTGGTTTGCCAAGGCTCGGAGCTTCCTCCTGCAGTCCCCCGGAGTCAGTGAGCAAGAAACATACCCTGGCCATCAGGTTGACAAATTCCTCATAAGCCGGGGGCTCGATTAGGTTTACCCGGGGCAAGCCCCCTAACGCTCCCACAGCCACTTCACGAATCTGGGGGTTCTTGTGCACAGGGAAAACCACCCTAATGTCAGGGAAAGTGGTGATTAGCTGCCTTACAGCCGAAAAAATCCGCTGCATGGGTATCCCCCAATTCTCCCGGCGATGGGTTGTTAGCAAAATCACCCGCTCTTTTTCAAAATCTAGACCCCTAAGCACCTGGTCTCCAAAGACATAGTTATCTTTGACTGTTCCTAAGAGAGCATCAATGACGGTATTACCCGTAACAAAAACGTTGGACTGGGGTACTCCTTCCTGGGCAAGCTGGGCCGCCGCAGAGTCGGTCGGAGCAAAATGCAGTGTCGTCAAAGCCCCAGTTAACCTGCGATTCATTTCCTCAGGAAAAGGATTATACATGTTGTGAGAACGTAAACCAGCCTCCACATGACCCACCGCCACCCTTTGATAAAAGGCAGCTAAACTAGCGGCAAAGGTAGTAGTAGTATCTCCATGTACCAACACGATAGCAGGCTTTTCAGCTAAGATAACTTCCTCTAGTCCAGCCAAAACCCGGGAGGTGATCTCTGTCAATGTCTGACCATGTCGCATGATATCCAAATCATGATCGGGCCTAATCTCAAAGAAATCCAGCACCTGATCGAGCATCTCCCGGTGCTGACCGGTCACCACCACCTTCACCTCGAACCGGGTGGTCTCAGATTGGAGGACTTTGATTACCGGCGCCATCTTGATTGCCTCGGGTCTTGTGCCAAATACTGTCATCACTTTCACTCTCTACTCCCCCTTAATACAAAACTGCCCCCAGCGCCTGGGGGCTTGAGAATCATTTCCTTGGAGAACCTGCTGTCTAGAGAAAATGCTTGCCATGTTCCTGATTGTCTTTATCGGCTCCGATCCAGCCCCAGCGACTGGCCAAGGAAACCAGCAATCCCAGTACAACCAGGGCTAGGAAAGTGGCTAAGGCAGGAGGTGCTTGCATGAGCAAGATACCCAAGGTGCCGAAAGCCAGGGCCCATCCATAAAGCAGAAGTACTGCCTGCTTCTGGGATAGCCCCAGATCTAGCAGGCGGTGATGCAAGTGCCCTCGATCTGCTTTATAAAACGGAAC
>JAAYSL010000227.1 GCA_012518315.1 Bacillota bacterium
CACTAACCTTCTTGGAGATAAATCCCTCG
Organism: Bacillota bacterium; assembly: GCA_012518315.1. Classification (GTDB taxonomy): domain Bacteria; phylum Bacillota; class Limnochordia; order DTU087; family DTU087; genus JAAYSL01. Next base: position 30 of record JAAYSL010000227.1, read on the forward strand.
TTTCCTCTTTCTAATCCATTTCGTAGAAAACTCTACCCCGCATAGGATCCTTTACTGCATCACCTGGATCCTCGCGGAAACCCGAGAACTTCTGACTCATACCTCGACTATGATGCTTGTCAAGGTAGTTGTCGTACGGAGCCCCTCTGACTGTCTAGGATAGGGGGCCAGGGAAATTGCTGGTAGGCGTTAGCGTATCTGCTGGGAGCAAAAACTGACCCCCACCTTGTGGTAGGGGTTTAGCTTGGTGCCGAAGGTGGGATTTGAACCCACATGACCTACTGGTCACTGCGCCCTGAACGCAGCGCGTCTGCCAGTTCCGCCACTTCGGCATGTCTATTTACTTGCGGTATGGACTCAGTTTAGCTTAGAGTCCACAGACCGATGACAAACCCTATACTACCATCCCGAGAAGGTTCTTGTCAAGAGATGCCGCTGAAAAAACCGACCCCCTTAACGCCCCAACCTGGCGCACTTGATGCCTAGAAAACATAGCCTCTCTGAGCACTTCCATGGCACAGTACTTTCGCTCTTCCCCTATACCTCCAACTCCTTCCACCCACCTTGGCGGAATCGCAAAACGAGTAGTATGCTCCTTACAATCAAGTCCACTACCATCCCTACCCAAGCTCCGATCAGTCCCCAACCGGCTGACAAGGCAAAAACATATGCTAAAGTAACCCTGACTCCCCAAAAGCCAAACACGGTTATGAGCATAACCCAGCGTGTATCACCTACTCCCCTGAGGCCTCCTGCGATAGTCATCACCCAGGCAAGTGCCGGTTGGGAAATAGCGACCAGGCGGAGACATTGAGAAGCCAGCTCGATCACCTCTGGATCCTTGCTAAATAGCCCTACAAAGAAACGGGGAAACAGAAAAAAGAGTACACCCATACTGGACATGATCAAGGTAGCCATCTTGCCTGATTCATATCCACTTTGCTCTGCTCTCTCGGGATCCCCAGCACCCAGACTCTGCCCTACCAATGTAGTCGCTGCCAGGGAGAACCCGGCCCCCGGCATGAAGGAAATGGATTCCGCTGTGAGGGCGACAGCATGGGCGGCAATACTAACCGTATCCATCCCCGCTACGATCATGCTATAAACCAGCTGGGCACTGCGCATCAAGCCCTGTTCGATGGCTGCTGGAAAACCCACTCTCAAGATCCTTTGCATGATACCAAAATCTATCCTAAAACGCTCATGAATATTCAAAGATAAGAGACCTCGACCGCCGTAGACCGCCTTAACAACCAAGACAGCACCGACCAATCTGGCCAGGTTAGTAGACCAAGCTGCTCCAGCCACACCCATGGCAGGGAAAGGACCTTTGCCGAAGATCAGAAAGTAGTTGCCCACAATATTCACTACATTGGATATCCCGGTGACGATCATAGGAGTACGGGTATCACCGGCACCTCGTAGACAGGAGTTGATGGTCATCATCAGCAATGCACAAATCATGAACGGTATAGTAATCTGCATATACTCCGTCCCGGCATTGATCACTTGCAGATCCGGTGACTCCTGCAAAACCATCATGAAGGACAGGCAGTTCCTAGCGTAGATCGTCCCCAATATGATAAAAGGCAAACTAAGCGCCGTAACCATGATCAGTGCTTGACGCAGTGCCTGATTGGCAGTCTTTGTATCACCGGCTCCAATACTACGGGCTACCACAGCAGTAGTGCCAATCAAAATCGCCGAGAAGACCGCTAAAGCGAACATAACCAGTCGATTGGCCAAATCCACTGCTGCTAGTGATGCCGGTCCAAGGCGCCCTACCATAGCTGTATCGGCTATACCTACACTCATTACCAGCAGATTCTCGATAACCGCGGGCCAAGCGAGCTCCATTATTTCGCGGCGGAGTCGACCCTTATCATATGCCTGCAAACTAGGTTGAATTGCTGTCATGTCGTCACCCACAGTCTATGTGAAATGGTTATTTGGTTTGTCTAGAGGTACGAACAATACACTGTAACGGCCACTAATAAGTTCATCACCCCATGGGCGACAATAGGCGTCAGTAGGTTCTTTCTCCATTCGTAGGCCAGCCCCAGTAAAAAACCCAGTAGGAAAACTGATGGGAAATAGATTACATAGGCATGCACCGCTGCAAAAAGCAAGCCATTTACAAAAAGAGCGGTGGTAGTCCCCCATCGTTCTTTGAAGAGGCTATAGGCATATCCCCTAAAAAATGTTTCTTCCGCTACGGGGGCTACAACTATGACTAAACCCCCTAGGCAAAAATGCAGTAGCCTAGACTGGCTCACAAGTATTAGGTTGCTAGCGAGCATATTCTCCCGGGATAGCATTTGCATTACCGTGTTCTCATCGATGAAAAGAGTAAATAGCACCCGACTAACATACTCGCTAAGAGGACTAATAGCGAAACATACCACTCCTAGGCCAACTCCCCATAGTACATCGAGCCATGGACGATGCCATCCGAGGCCCACAGCTCTGAGGGATTGCCCACCCTGGCGCAATACTCCCCACGTCAAAAGAAAAAACGCTGCCTCCTGGGCAGATACCGCCATAGCCATCCTAATCTGTTCTAGTGGCCATGTAGGAGGTGCAGCACCTAGCAAACAGTCGAAAGCTACATATATGAGCAGTGGTATCAAACCCATACTCAAAGCCAAGATGGCTAAGATATCCCACAATGAGCCAAAGGGTTTTGTCGCGG
>JAAYSL010000228.1 GCA_012518315.1 Bacillota bacterium
ATGAATCCCGAAACCCGGACTATTCTACAGCTTAGACTGGAAGACGCCATTGAAGCAGACGAGGTTTTCACTACTTTGATGGGAGAAAAAGTTGAGCCGCGCCGGGAGTTCATTGAAACCCATGCTAAAGAAGTTGCGTATATGGATCTATAGGGCCCAGGCATTTGAGAAGAAGGTGAAGAGTGGATGAGTCTGTTTGATCAGCGAATTATTAAAGTAGGCGTAGAGGAGCAGATGCGTACTTCCTATCTGCGCTATGCCATGTCGGTTATAGTAGACCGGGCCCTACCGGATGTCCGTGATGGTCTAAAACCTGTACAACGCCGGATATTGTACAGTATGAGTGAATTAGGGTTTCGCTCTGACCGTCCTTACAGAAAGTCAGCTCGTATCGTTGGAGAAGTCATCGGTAAGTATCATCCCCATGGTGAATCTGCCATTTATGATGCCATGGTAAGGATGGCCCAGGATTTCAATTATCGGTATATGCTGGTAGATGGCCATGGTAACTTTGGCTCTGTCGATGGGGATCCGGCAGCGGCCATGCGTTATACAGAAGCTAGGTTGTCCCGCTTAGCAGAGGAGATGCTGCGGGATCTTGACAAGGATACCGTCAATTTTATCCCGAACTTTGATGATACCCTAGAGCAACCGGAAGTGCTACCTTCCCGTTTCCCCAACATGTTGGTCAATGGCGCCTCAGGGATTGCGGTCGGGATGGCTACCAACATACCGCCTCATAACCTAGGAGAGGTAATCGATGGTCTTGTTTTGCTGATCGATAATCCAGATATGCCCATTGAAGCTTTACAAAAGGTTATCAAGGGACCGGATTTTCCCACAGGCGGCATTATCCTCGGTCGTGAAGGGATTGATGAAGCCTATGCAACCGGTAGGGGCCGCGTTCGGATGCGAGCCCGGGTGCAGCTTGAACAACTATCTAGTGGGCGAACCCGGATTGTGGTAACTGAGCTTCCTTATATGGTAAATAAGGCCAATCTGATTGAGAAGATCGCAGAGCTAGTCAGAGAAAAAAGAATAGATGGCATCACCGAACTAAGAGATGAATCTGATCGAACTGGTATGCGGATTACTATGGAGATTCGACGGGATGCCAATCCCCATGTTATCTTGAATCGATTGTATAAACACACTCAGCTGCAAGATACCTTTGGTGTGATTATGCTCGCTTTGGTTGATGGAGAGCCTAGAGTTCTAACTCTGAAAGAGGCACTGCAGTATTATCTCGAACACCAGCGAGAGGTAGTCACCAGGCGAACCCGCTTTGAGCTGCAAAGGGCGGAGGATAGGGCTCATATTCTAGAGGGTTACCGGATTGCCCTTGACCATATCGATGAGATTATTCGCCTAATTCGTGGCTCGGCCAGTGATCAGGAAGCAAAAGAAGGGCTAATAACTAGGTTTAGCCTAACAGAAAAGCAAGCAGTGGCGATTTTGGATATGCAATTGCGGCGGCTGACAGGGCTTGAGAGAGACAAAATCGAAGCCGAATATGCGGATTTACTCAAGAAGATCGCACGGTACAAAGAGATTCTATCGGATGTTAAGGAAGTCTATGGTATTATTCGAGAAGAGCTTCTGGAGATCAAAGAAAAATATGCTGATCCTAGGCGAACTGAAATCACTGGGCGCTCTGGTGATATTGAGATCGAGGATCTAATCGCAGATGAGGATATTGTGGTGACCCTAACACACCAAGGCTACATCAAGCGGATACCAGTTAATGCCTACCGTAGTCAGCGCCGAGGCGGTAGAGGTATCACGGCATTGACCACCAGGGAAGAAGACTTTGTTGAGCATCTCTTTATTACATCTACCCATGCCCATATCGTCTTTTTCACCAATAAGGGGAAAATGTACAGGCTCAAGGGCTATGAGATTCCCGAGGCTGGTCGTCAAGCCCGGGGAGTGGCAATCATCAATCTCATCCAGATTGAGCCCGGTGAAAAAGTACAAGCCGTTGTTGCTATTAGCCAATATGGTGATAACGAGTATCTGGTTATGGCAACCAAGATGGGACGTGTGAAAAAAACCTCACTGGAAGAGTTTGATAGCCCAAGGGTTGGCCTGATTGGCATCGTTCTAGAAGATGGCGATGAGCTTATCGGTGTTAGGATGACCGATGGTGATGAAGAGATTCTTCTAGTCACTAAAGAGGGAATGTCTATCAGATTTAGTGAAACAGAGGTTCGGCCGATGGGTAGAGCGACCATGGGTGTTAAGGGCATCACCCTAGATGAGGGTGATGAAGTGGTTAGTATGAATGTTGTGGAACCTGATGGGCAGCTATTGGTAGTGGCAGAGAAAGGCTATGGCAAGCGCACTAATCTAGATGAATATCGCTTGCAAGCCCGGGCAGGTAAAGGTATCAAAACGATTAATCAGACCGAAAGAACCGGAAGCATTGTCGGAGCGAAGGTGGTTAGTGAGGATGACGAACTAATGATTATCAATGCTTCTGGGGTAATGATCAGACAGCCGGTGGCAGATATTTCGGTATTTGGCCGCTACGCACAAGGTGTAAAACTGATGCGCCTTGAGGAAGATGGGCGAGTGGTAGCCATTGCTTTAGTGGCAGGTAAGCAAGAAGAGTAAACCACTACCTAAGTGCCAACTAAGTGGAGAACGAGAATGGATGAGACAAAGGCTGGGCCAGTAAGGCCAGCCTTTGTGGAAGGGGAGTAGGGATTGTCGAAAACTCATCCCAGATAGTAGTATGACCAAGGATAGCCTTTCTTGTCTAGCATGTTTTGGTAGTGTTGGGATTTGTCTTGAGGCTGAAAAACACCTATTGATTCCACCAAGAGACTGTGGTAGAATAAGTAACGGTCGCCAAGGCCAATGGGCTTTGGCACCACCTTGAACCTTGAAAACTAAACAGCAAGTTGGAAAGCTTGTGCAGCCAAGTTTGATTTAAGCCAGAATCTAACCCTTTGGTTAGACAAAATCTTTAACGGAGAGTTTGATCCTGGCTCAGGACGAACG
>JAAYSL010000229.1 GCA_012518315.1 Bacillota bacterium
ATATCGGTAAATTGGCCAGTATCTACAATATCAGAAGTGTTAAGCGGTATGGTACTGCTAAGGTCCTACAGGGTGCCAATTGGTGCCCTGTTGCTGTGAAAGCCGAGCTAATGGATCAGAACAAAAGCTATTTTCCGTATGGTAACGTTTCCCCAGGAAAACACCCTTCCGATGGAGAACTTAATCTATAAGAACACACTCGGAAGGAAGGTAACTACATTGCAGGTTTCAAGGCTGGGAAAGGCGGCAATCATCGGTCTTTTCATCGGGCTTCTGTTGACAGGAAGTGCTCTGGCTCAAGGACAGCCGATGACGGTGGTTTTCTCCACCAATGAAGACTATGATATCTCAATGTATGGTACAGATCAGGGGTTAGAAGAGGTTAAGCGGGATTTTGAGCTAGTTAAGGAATTGGGGCTATCGTATTTACGAGTCAGCTTTAGCTGGAGCAATTATGAGATCGCCCGGGGTGAATTTGCTAATCTTGAATGGCTCCATGATTTCGTCGATTTGGCTGACGAATACGACATCACCTTGATGCCCTATCTATGCTATGCGCCCATGTGGGCGGCAAGGCATGGCCTTTGGAGTGATCCCCCAGAGGATTACCAGGACTGGTATGATTACGTCCATCGGATGGTAAGTGAGTTTAAGGATCAGATCCATTATTGGGAGATTTGGAATGAAGAGGATTTGGATATGTGGTTCGCCGGCACAGTAGACGAATATGTCAAACTGCTGGAAGTGGGTGCTCGGGCTGTTAGGGATGCTAACCCAGAGGCTACTGTGATTATGGGAGGCCTTACTTGGCCCAATGATGCTTGGGTAGAGGAAGTCCTAGATCAGCTTGGACCAGATGCCTTTGATATTCTGCCCATTCATTCCTATGCTGAAAGCTGGTCAGCTAGTTCGGTAGAAAGCTATCTCAAACCATGGGGCTCAGATTTTGACCTAATTGCTTCGATTCTTGATGAAAAAGGAAAGGGGCAGCCCATCTGGCTAAATGAGATCGGTTATCCCACTATAGGTGATAAGACCGAACTAGATCAAGCAAGGTTCATCCGCCGGGCGGTGGCTACCTTGATGGCTAGCAAACAGATATCCCTAATTAGCTGGTATGAGATTAAGGATCTTCGGCAGGATACTCATCTAGGAGTGATTGGGGATAACAACAACTATCATCTCGGGATCACTTATCCAGATAGAACCAAGAAAATTGGCTTCTATACCCTACAAGATCTTGTAAGAGAGCTCAATGACACACCACTTACCTATATAGACACTGGCCTTAAGTTTACTGAGCTTCGGCCCGGTGATATGGAACCCATCATTTATCTCCATGGCTTTCGCCGAGAAGAAGATGGTAAGCTATTCCTCTTTGCTTGGCTATACGGTCCCTATGATGAAGTGGATGTAAACCTAGAGCTGCCTTGGGATATCAAGGAAGCTGTTGAACACGAGCTAGATGGCACCCTAGAGCCGGTGGAAACCCTACAGGGTAAGGAAATCCAGGCTGTAAAACTAGTTAGGGATGATGCTCGGTTATTTGAAATCACACTAGCTGATTAGTGTCTATCGCGGATTGCCTTCAGTAATAGTTCATGCAAACAGCCCATGACGGGCTCCAAATGGAAGAACAAATAAAGCCTTTGCCTAGGCACGATCCATCGGTGGTTTCGTGCCTTTTGGCATGATCCTCATCTTTTCAGCTTCTCCAATACCTTGTCCCATACAAGGAGCTGATTGGGGTTAAGGGGCGAAGGTTCAAACCCCAGCTTCAAATAGGTCTTAATAGCAGCTAAGCGAGAAGCATCGGTGAATAGCATTGCCGAGGTTTTTTGATCCCGAACCATTTGGTTCAAAGCTGCTCCGCATACGGTATAACCTAAGCCCTTGCCTTGATGTGTCTTGAGGGCCCCTACCATGTAAAGATAACCAATATGCTCAGGTGTATTGGGTACATGCCAAGCACAGGCGGTTGCTACTGGATGATTAGAATGGCAGATGAAAAGAACTCGCTCTGGACGGAAATAGCCGTCTTGCATGATCTTATTCTGGAAGCTTTGTGGGCGATGAAAAGCTTCTATGACAATTCTTTCCCATGCCTCTTCATCTCCAGATTGGTAAGAGCGCAAAGTGTACCCCTGGGGAAGAGGTGTTTCCGGGTGGCATCTAAGATTCTCGATTATCATGGCTAGCTGCCACTTCCTTGGGTCCTTCATGGTTTCTCCCTCGTAGAGTCGCTGTCTTCGAACCACGTACCTTTGCCCCTAATAGCTTAGGCAAGATGGTGGATTTCCCTTCGATATTTCGCAATTTCCTGCCATGGCAAGGAAGTAAGATGCAAGAGAAAAAATCCATAGGTTAAGGATCCCTTGTTGTGGGGTAAGAAGAATATGAAACTCAACCGGGAGCTGTTGCTCGGGAGGCGTTGTTACCAACATACAGGCTGTTTTCAAGAAGAAAAAGGGTGGGGATGCATGTTCTTGACAATTGTGGGACTCATCACAGCCGCATCTATCGGCTATTTCCTGGGAAGGGGGCGGAGTACGGGGCAATGGCTAAGGAAAAAGGAGCTGCCCCAGGATCAAAGCTACCCCCCTATCTTACATATGAATAAAGAATGGCTAAGGATCACACTGCAAAGTATCGGTGATGGTGTCATCGCCACCGATGCTACCGGTAAGATCGTTTTTCTAAATGGAGTGGCTGAGTCGCTGACGGGATGGGCTCAAGCAGATGCCACAGGACGGCCACTGATGGAGGTCTTTCATATAGTCAATGAGCATACAAAGGAGCCGTGTGCGGATCCAGTAGCGAAGGTATTAGCGACTGGCAAGATCATTGGCCTTGCCAATCATACGGCCCTTGTAAGAAAAGATGGCACAGAGGTGGTGATCGCAGATAGTGCCGCCCCTATTCTAGATGATCGGGGCAAAATCGAGGGTGTAGTCCTGGTCTTCCGGGATGAAACCGATAAGCGCCAGATGCAGGAAAAGCTTCGTATCAGTGAGGAGACCTACCGCAACCTCTTCCATAATGCCCAAGTGGGTCTATTTCGTTCACGCCTCTCGGATGGTGTAATACTAGAGGCCAATCATCAGATCGCCGAGATGTTTGGGTATGCCAGCCGGGATGAGTTCATCTCCGATTTCATCGCAAAAGATCACTATGTAGATGAGTCTCAAAGGAATGAAATGCTAAGGTTACTCAATGAAAATGGCGAAGTGCGACACTATGAGGCCCAGTTTCGACGGAAAGATGGTTCTACAGTTTGGATGCTTTACTCAGCTAGGATTTATCCCGAGGAGAGCTGGTTAGAGGGTGTGATGGAGGATATCACTAGCCGGGTCAAGGCTGAGGAAAAGCTTTGGCATCTTAGCTACCATGATAGCCTAACAGGGTTATACAACAGGACTTTCTTGGAAGAGAAAATGGAATGCCTTGCCCAGGATGCAAATCTATCTGTGATCATAGGTGATGTCAATGGCTTAAAGCTGGTCAATGATGCTTTTGGGCATCAACAAGGAGATCAGTATTTGGTTAGAATAGCTAGCATACTGATTAAGGCTGCCGGAGAGGGTGGCATCGTTGTCCGGTGGGGTGGTGATGAATTTGCCATTATCCTGCCCCATAGCTTGCCTGAAAGGGCAATGGAAGTAATGCAGGCCATTCGGGAGAATTGTAAACAAGAAGCATGTGGCACAGTCATGCCAAGTCTCGCTCTTGGAATGGCGGCAAGAAGGGGGCTAGATGAGCGTCTTGAAGAAGTGATCAATCGGGCCGAGGATCGCATGTATCGTCAAAAACTAATGGAAAGCAGCAGTATACGTAGTGGCATCCTGGCCTCTTTGACTAACACCCTTAGAGAAAAGAGCTTTGAAACGGAAGAACACACCGAGCGCACTCGGGATCTAGCAACTGCACTGGGAAAGAGAATTGGTCTTTCGGAGAGTTGGTTAGTGGCACTTTCCCTCATGGCGTCTTTACATGACATTGGCAAGATCGCTACTCCCGATGATATCTTAGCTAAGCCTGGCCCCCTTACAGCAGAGGAACGGGAGATCGTCAAAAAACACCCGGAAGTGGGTTATCGGATTATCCGGGCTTTACCAGATCTTGCCCCTATAGCTGAAGCTATCTTGTCTCATCATGAATGGTGGGATGGTAGTGGATACCCCAGAGGTCTAGAAGGAGAAGCAATTCCCCTGACCGCTAGGATCATCGCTCTTGTTGAGGCCTATGATGCCATGACCCACGCTCACCCGCCTAAGTCGGCCATGACTAGAGAAGAAGCGATAGAGCAGCTGCGGCGGGGCGCAGGTAGCCAGTTCGATCCCTATCTAGTAGAAGAGTTTATCCAAATGATCGAAGACCATTAGCAGCTCTCTCACCCGCATGTTGGAGTAACAGTGCGACAGTAAGTGGGAAGTTGCTCAAGATGAAGTGAGTAGAAGACCATTAGCGGCTCTCTCACCTTGCAGGGGCCGGACTGGGGAGCATATACCAGGAATATTGCCATTCGTCTAGAAAGGATAGGAAGTAGCGGAAGCTATGGATTAGGCAGTCGAAGGGGGAACAGTCTATGACTAGCAAGAGAATCACTCCTTGTCGGCCCAAATGGAAAGGCACCCTTACTGACAGAGAGCGCTTCAAAAACCAGATGTTTTATAAGCCGGTTGATCGCTCTTTCAACATGGAGTTTGGCTACTGGGATGAGAATTTCCAGCTCTGGGACATCTTCGTGAAAAACGGCATTACCAATAACGAGGAAGCCGACATTTTCTTTAACTTCGATACCTTCAAGGTGCTTAGTGGGAATATATGGATGAGCCCACCTTTTGCCCATAAAGTAATCAGGGAAACAGAGACTACCCGTATCTTGATCAATGAAGATGGGCTAATGGCCGAGGTTCCCCAAGATGGCCATGATACAATTCCCCATTACATAAAAGCTTCCATTGTTACACCGGCTGATTGGAAAAGAGCCAAAGAAGAGCGGTTTCGTCGAGATGATCCGGCAAGAATGGTTGATATAGAAGCCCTCAAACAGGCCCATCCACCAGATCGGGGTTATCCTTTGGGTGTTGATTGTGGCTCCATGATCGGCCGGATTCGTAATATGTTGACCTTTGAGGGGCTGGCCTATGCTATCTATGACTATCCCGATATGCTGGAAGATATGGTGGAAACCGCCTGTGTATTAGTAGAAGACTGGCTTTGTCAGGTGCTACCCCATATAGACTTTGATTTTGCTTCAGGCTGGGAGGATATCTGCTTTAAGAATGGCCCAATTGTCTCTGTTGACTTTTTCAAGAATGTGGTCATGCCCCGGTATAAGAGGATTAGCGAAAAACTAAGGGCCCATGGGATTGAGCTTTGGTATACAGATTGTGATGGCGATGTAAGACCGCTGCTACCCTATTTCTTGGAAGGTGGAATCAATTGTCTTTTCCCCTATGAGGTAAATAGCTGTAGCCATCCCGGGGAGCTTCTGGCCGAGTATGGCAAAGAGCTTCGCATTATGGGAGGGGTAGACAAACTGGAGCTTGGCAAAGGCAAGGCCGCCATCAAGGCATATCTAGAGACCCTAGTGCCAGTGGTAGAACGGGGTGGGTATATTCCCTTTTGTGACCATCGCTGTCCACCGAATGTTACGCCAGAGGACTATCTGTACTACCTAGATCTCAAAGAAGAGATGTTTGGTCTGCAGTGAAGAAAACTCCCGCTCGGAGTTGGATTGGAGATGGTCAAAAGACCACTAAGCAATCACTAACAAGCGTAGGAGCCAACTAGAAGGGAAGGTGAGGGCAAGTGTCACATATCGATGGATGTTCATTCACAATAGCTAGTGATGGAATCAACCCCGATGAAGTTCCTACTAGAACCCTATACACTGGAGCCAAAATACCGGCCATTGGACTTGGGACATTTGGTTCTGATCGTTTTTCGGGGCAAGCTATCGCCAAGGCGGTAGTGGGTGCTGCTGAAGTTGGTTATCGACATTTTGACTGTGCCGATGTATATGGAAACGAACACTTGGTTGGTGAGGCTTTACAGAAGATCATCAAAGGTGGTATTAGACGGGAAAAGCTCTGGGTAACCTCGAAGCTGTGGAATGATAAGCATGCTGAAGAGGATGTGATTCCCGCCTGCAGAAAGTCGCTTGAGGATCTACAGTTAGATTATCTAGATCTATACCTGATTCACTGGCCTTTTCCTAATTATCATGCGCCTGGGGTCGATGTTACCTCCCGTGATCCCAGCGCAAAGCCCTATATCCACGAAAACTACATGAAAACATGGCGACAGATGGAGAAACTGGTAGACATGGGATTGGTAAGGCACATAGGTACATCCAATATGACTATCCCTAAGTTGAGATTGTTGTTGCAGGATGCCAGGATCAAGCCGGCTTGCAATCAAATGGAGCTACATCCCCACTTTCAACAACCGGGTCTATTCGACTTTTGTGTGCAGCACGATATAGTCCCGATTGGGTTCTCTCCCATTGGTTCTCCCAACCGTCCTTTTCGAGACAGAAGCCCAGAAGATACAGCTGCCATCGAGGATCCTGTGATCGTGAAGATCGCCGAAAGACTAGGGGTTCATCCGGCTATCGTTTGTCTGAAGTGGGCAGTACAACGGGGTCAAGTACCAATACCCTTTTCCATAAAGCGTGAGCAGTACCTCGGCAATCTCCGGTGTACCTTAACTGAACCTCTTACCGAAGAAGAGATGCAGGAAATAGCTGCCATCGACAAGAACTGCCGCCTCATTAAGGGACAGGTATTCCTGTGGAAAGATGGTCAGCACTGGGAAGACCTGTGGGATCCCACAGGAGAGATCACATCGGCTTGATGTGTATAGCTTTCGAGCCTTGGTTGGTTGATGCAAGTCCAAACAACACTCGCCTAACGGTAATCCGTCAGGCGAGTGTGATTTCATAGAGACTATAGACGGGAATATGCCAGGATTATTCCTGGGCAGTTGTAAGTGACTCTTGTCTACAGATCAGCGATCAAGATTTGTTTGCCGCCACTTTCTGCCGACTTGTAAATAGCTTCGATGATCTTAGCTACATTAATGATCTCCTGGGGCTTGGTCAGGGGCCTCTTGCCAGAGCGGATACAATCGGCTAAGTGGGCGATCTCCGCCTGGAATGTATCGATCCTGGTATCTACTTGGGGCTGAATATCAAGTAGGCTACCGGCCTCTTCTCCGTAGATCGTAAGACCCCGGGAATCCTCCAAGGCACCGGCCTTGGTGCCAAAGAGCTGCGTATAGGAAGTAGGTTCACAATTTCCGGCCCAGCTAGCTTCAATTAGAAGTGTTGCACCATTGGCGAAGCGGACATAGCCAGAGGCCATATCTTCAACATCATTGATGCCAGGGAAGACATCTCCTACCCTGGAATCTAAGGGAGGCCAACCACCATCGATGGCATTATCCTTGAAGGCTTGGAATGTGGTGCCAGAAACAGCCACCGGTTCTGGAGCTCCCATTAGCCAGTACATCCTATCTAGGGCATGGACACCGATATCTAGCATACAGCCACCACCAGACTTGGCCTTGGTGGTAAACCAGCCACCTAGCCCAGGGATCCCGCGGCGACGTATGTATCCACCCTTAACATAGTAGATATCACCAAACTTGCCATCCTCAATGAATCGTTTTAAGACTTGGGAGGCACCACCAAACCGCTGGCAAAAGGCACCCATAAAGATTTTGCCACTAGCCTCGGCCGCAGCCATGATATCCTTAGCATCTTCGCCTTTGACAGCCACTGGCTTTTCACAAAGCACATGCTTACCGGCTTTTAGAGCATTGATACTCATTTCCCGATGGAGGTAGTTGGGGGTACAGACACTGACCAGATCAATATCATCTTGCCCAAGGAGCTCGTGGTAATCAGTGAACGTGCGGGGAATGCTGAATTTGTCTGCTACATAGGCCAGTTTCTTCTCATTGATGTCAGCTATAGCTACAACTTCCATACCCGGAGTCTTCTGGTAAGCAGGTAGATGGCCATGCTGAGCTATGCCACCGGCACCAATGACACCGACACGAAGGGTTTTCATGGGATTCCTCCTTTGATGTAAAACGCGGAAAATGTATGAAGAACTTGCTACATCCCATTATATCCCAATGGTTTGTTAAGTCAATTTGAAACCAACTCCAGTCAAGTGGCTCTATGGGTGGCCGAGATCCAGGGTCAACTCCTTGCGAGAGGAGTTAACGGGAAATCTACGAATAGAACTAATAGGGTTTCACCTTGCAGCTAGAACCTGGGGGTGCTTGGCATCGCTGACGGGATTATGTTTTGAGTCATGGCGACTTTGGGAAACATACACTAGTGATTTTCTAATATGCAGGAGGTTATCGTTTTGCCGAATATGAAAAGTAATGTTTGGTTCATACCTGTAGAAAACAATCCAAGTAGAGAAGAAGTAGCCAATAAGACACTGAAGCTCTATCAGGTCGCTGAAATCAGCCGGATTCTAGATGAAGGCGATCTTGTGGCAATGAAAATGCATTTTGGGGAAAAGAATAATACTGGGCATATCAAACCCGAATACCTGCATCCTCTCATCAAGGCAATGAAGGCCGAGAGGGTAAAACCATACCTCACAGACGCAAATACCCTCTATCGAGGTGAGAGGTCTAATTCGGTAGATCATCTTATGCAGGCTTATGCCCATGGCTTTGGGCCGGAGGCTATGGGGATTCCAGTGATTATCGCGGATGGGATTAGATCGAAAAGCTACGAAGAAGTACAGATTGAGGGTACTCATTTTCAAAGTGTGAAGATCGCCAACGATATTCTGCACAGTGATGTATTGCTGGTTCTATCCCATCCTACAGGCCATGGAGCTACAGGTCTAGGTGCTGCTATTAAGAACCTCGGTATGGGTAGTGCTAGCCGCAGTGGTAAGCAAAACCAGCATTCTGATGTTAAGCCCCGGGTAGTCAGGAAGACTTGCCGAGCCTGTGGACTATGTATCCAGTGGTGTCCGGTGGATGCTATCTCCATGGTTGATGGCAAAGCCCATATAGATGAAGAAACCTGCTATGGATGTGCTGAATGTACTGCTACATGCCGATTTGGGGCAATTAGTGTCAACTGGGAAGGGACTAGCCAGGCACTACAGGAAAAGATGGCAGAATATGCTTGGGGAGCAGTTAAAGATAAACTCAGTAAGATAGCATGTTTTAGCTTTTTGATACACGTCACCAAAGATTGTGATTGTGTGGGAAGGGCCCAATCCGCGGTCATCAAGGACATCGGTATTCTGGCCTCGTATGATCCTGTCGCAATTGATCAGGCG
>JAAYSL010000230.1 GCA_012518315.1 Bacillota bacterium
GTTATTTTCTCATCAAGATACCCAATCCGGAAAAACGGATCCCTATACTCTATATGCACCAACATCAATGGCTCCTGAATGCCCCTTCCCCGGGCCTGCCTATGTTGGGTACCCCTCCAAAGACCCTCTAGCAACAGTTCAGTATCCTTGATGGTCATACCGGTTTTCCGTGCTAGAGCATGATTCACCACTCCATACATACTAAAGACCGCAAAAGGTACAATGTAAGTAGACCATATGGTTCCCTGACCCTTCCCCTCATCGGAGGGCAGTACCACCGTGCCCTGGATATACTGACTTTCCACAGGGTGCAAGGAATGGGCCCAAGCGAACTGAGTCGGACCAGTAAGGTTAAACGATTGGGATCTTACAGAGTATACTGCGCCAAAGACCCGAACATCAAAGGCGGCTCTACAAAGCACTTCTTGCATATCCTTCTCGCTCTCAAGACCTGCTCGTTTCTTAATACTTTCAGCTACTTCATCTCGTTTGAGCAATTTCCCCGCTTCATTGCGTTGCTCGTGAATGAAGATGAACTTGTCTTTATTTGAGCCACCATCCGGGTAACGGGCCAGTACATAATCACGAACATCGCGCTTGATGCTCACGTCTGAAAGAGAGATGCGACCATCGGCCTCACCAAACAGTCGCCGGGCATCGCTTTCATTTAAAGGATCCCTATTTGGTATCCCGTCTTTGACGCTTTTCACAAATAGGATCTCTCCGCTTTTAGCAACAGCCATCATGCCATCTCCTTTCATATGCACCTATGCAACGCCACTATCCTGCTGACGCCTTTTTCGGATCCCACTGAGAGAATAGCCTGACCAAAACCCTAACATGAATCTCTGACTTTCTGTTCGCACCTCCTGTTTCATAGCCGTATACTGGGTTAGCACTACCCCAGTTCTCGCCAGAAGGTCATGGATAGCCCCAAGGGGCATACTGACCCTTACTGCGTAGTCGTGAAACCGCAAAAGTGCCCTTTCAATGATCGTTTCCGGAGTCAGTGATGAGCCAAAAGTCATCACCCGTGTCTTCAAGAAATCCTTTCCTTCTCCATCACCTACTTTAGTAGCGTGCCAGTAGTAGCGAGAATAATCACCTACTAGTTGACCACAGGCAAAGCCCAGTTCCTCAATATTCTCAAACTTAAGCTCCTCGATTGGAGCCTCTGAGACGTAATCCTGCAAAACCTGCCAGTCTCTCATCTCCTTTTCCTCCTCTTTGACTAATACCCGCTTCGTGTACAAGTCCAGGAAGTACCGAAAAGCAAGGTAAAATACTATTTCCTGCCTAATATCCCAAAGAGTGCTTGGCAACTGGCGAGACAACTCGTTGATGCGAGCTAGGGAGGAGCTAACTAAAGACCCATCGGTTATCGGTTGACGGTGCAAGGCAGCGGCCAGAGTCTGCCATACCAATCCACTTCCAAAGGCCCTAGCCAACAGGTAAGGTAAGGAAGTGTAGCGGATCCTCATCCAGGCGAGTTGCCGTTCACTAGCCTCTGGATTCAGGGCAATCATCAAGCCCACGGCATACCGCTGCACATCTTCCAATATGTCATAAAGCTCACTTGCTACCGATGGCATTACATCCTCTATGCTTGCCCGTAGGTGAATGTCGGATCGTGACGGGTCACCAGAGAAATAGAGAATCGTCAACCGATAGTCATCTTCCATAAGCTCAAGTGGTAGTGCATATTCAAGCCCGATTAGTCGACCCAAGTGCAAAGCAGCGCCACGCTCCGTGTCACGAAGACTCTTATGTGCATCTACAAACTCTTCAACTGTTTCAGGGTCAGCTAGTTGCTCATCCAAAAGAGGCAGGACATAGCTAATCCCGAATATTTGCTCACTCTTGCGATTCTGGACACTAGCACTGCTGACAGGTGAAAACACCTCGTTGACTAACCAATTGTGCATTATGACCATTCCTGAAGTGACTAGATTAGCCCCATAGGTAAGGTACTTATAGCAATCCTCACACGCGGCTATCGCCTTAACCAGGTGTTTGGAACCCAAGAACTGAGGTAGAGGACCCTCCCATGTAGTAGTCATCCAAGGCCAAGCCTTGCAGTAGGTAGAAACAACCGTACCTTTCTTCGCACAAAAAC
>JAAYSL010000231.1 GCA_012518315.1 Bacillota bacterium
CCAGAGATACGGGGTCTTATACAACACGTTAAAGCCTATGAAGAGTTGACTGTAGAGGCGGTGCACAGAGACTATAAAAAAAAGCGTTGCTGGCCCTCGTTAACAACCCTTTGGTGAACTCAGTCAATAAGGCGAAGAGGTTACTCGATAGTTTCATTGAGATTCATGAATTGCCTTTCTAGGATAGACGCTGGCTGGACGATTCATTTTCTTGGTGGCTAAATCCGCCACAGGGCTCGATAGGGTGAGGAGCCTATTTGTCACCCTATCGAGGTCACATCTTTTGGTTTTGTCGGCAACCTCCGCATTCTGACTGGCGACTTCCTGATCCTGTTGCATTTCCTTCAATGTCTTCACCTGTCACCGAAGTCAGCAATTGACCCCACTACCGATGGTGCCCGGCTATGGCGTATTCGGAAACCGTCACCTAAGGCGTTCTACTTGCTCCGTACCTACTTTCCGGCCAGTGGTAAAGTCCACTTTAGGGCCATACTCCAATAGCCATGCTTCTGCCTTCTTATTATCCAAAGCTGCCTCGGAAACAGCGCTCTCGGCGAATTCATTGGCATACTTTCTACCTTTGTCAATGGAGATTATGGTGCCTGGGCCACCTACACAGCCTCCCACACATCCCATACCCTCCATGAAATTCGCTGCCAACTTGCCTTGCTCGACCAGCTTTAGTAAGGTCATGCACTCCTTGATTCCATCCCCGTGGACTGCTTTGACTGCAATGGAAGGATCAATCCGGTTGACACCACGGGTAATAGCTGTAGTCACACCTTCGGTTCGGGCATAGATACGCCCATCATGGGAAGCATCTTCCATCTCTGTCTCTTGCCCAATGGCTGCCAGCTCAACTACTGCAGCCTCAAACAGGGCACTAGCTTCTTTGAACGTTAAGACACAATCCACAGCATCCTTTAGCTCAGGTCTTTGGGCTTCGGCCTTCTTGGCGACACAAGGCCCGATAAAGACCACCTGGCAATCCTCCCGAGCTTTGAGCAGGCGACCAAGGGCAATCATAGGTGAAACAGAGTGAGACACAAGCTCGACCAGGGCAGGCTTAGTCTTTTCAACTAGCCGCATGAACGCAGGGCAGCAGCAAGATGTAATCATGAAGTTCTCGCCTTTCTGGAACCTTTCAACTAGCTCCTCTGCCTCTTTGGATGTGATCATATCTGCTGCCATAGCCACTTCGTAGACTCCAGTAAAGCCTAGCTGAAGTAGCGCTCCTTTTAGCTGAGTGGGGGTGATGTCGTCGCCGAATTGCCCGACAAAGGCTGGGGCCAAAATAGCATATACTGGCTGCTCATCACTTTTCATCAAAAGATAGGCTACCCGGGCAAAATCAGAGCGGGCCACAATAGCTCCTGCAATACAGGCATCAACACATAGCCCACATT
The DNA here is from genome assembly GCA_012518315.1 of Bacillota bacterium. Classification (GTDB taxonomy): domain Bacteria; phylum Bacillota; class Limnochordia; order DTU087; family DTU087; genus JAAYSL01. Next base: position 1,407 of record JAAYSL010000231.1, read on the forward strand.
CTATGCAACGATCCCAATCAATTGTAGTTGTTCCATCGACATGCTTGATGGCGTCAACGGGGCAAACATGGCTGCAGCGGCGCCGATCATCTTCGCAAGTGCGGCATACGTCTTGCATGTGGTAGAAAAGGGCTCCTTCCTCAGCCAGTAAGAGGTCGATCCGCTGGGCAACTATCGGGCGCCAAAGCTTTCGATCCTCGGCATCAGGGAAGCAGTCACTGGTGATCTCGTCAATAAGTCGCTCCTTATTAAAGGGCTTTTCTCCATGGCGCATGGCCTTGGCTACATGGATCAAGATGCGCTCAGTAAAAAGGTGCTTATTCAAACTTCCAGACCCTCCCGTTAGACGATTTGAATTGTACGTTCACTCAAAGTCTTATCTATTAACCTATGCTTCCCTGCAAAGAGCAAAGAAATATGGGCCAAAGGGGATTAGACGGCCAAAAAACTCACTCACCTAGCAGGATTTGGAGCCGAATCAGGCAAAGAGTTAATGGGATTACAGAAGGAGGTGGACCGGCCATTTTGCCAAGCCGACTAGGCACCATGGGCCGGGAGAGAGTATAGTGGAGATAATCAAAGACGATATTCATCGTGGAAGATTCAAAGCCGCCATCTTTGATTTTGACGGCACGATCAGCCTAATTCGAGCCGGTTGGCAAGACGTGATGTATCCTTACTTTGTCGAGGTGTTAGCCGAAACCCCCCAGGCGGAAAGCCAAGAGCAACTGGAGCGTGTTGTGCGAGATTTCGTTGATTTTCTCACCGGCAAACAGACGATTTACCAATGCATGCAGCTAGTGGAGGAAGTGGAAAAACGGGGTGGTGTGCCTCTTACGCCTCTCGAGTACAAGCATGAGTACTTGCGCCGGCTATGGGAGCAGATAGAACACCGAGTACATGGTCTGGAAGATGGCTCCATTGAGCGGGAGACAATGCTAGTGCCTGGTAGTGTAGAGCTCCTTCAAGAGCTGAAAAAAAGAGGTTTAACCCTATACTTGGCTAGTGGTACCGATGAGCCGTATGTGCTCCATGAAGCTGCTGTCCTTGGTGTAGCAGATTTCTTTGATGGGGGCATCTATGGTGCTCTAGAACGATACGAAGATTTCAGTAAAGAGAAAGTGATCCAGGAGATCATCAAGGGTCATGACCTGGCAGGGGAAGAGCTTTTGGGCTTTGGTGATGGCTATGTTGAGATCGAGAATGTCAAGGCCGTAGGCGGATATGCGGTTGGTGTTGCCTCCGATGAAATCCACCAAAAAGGCATCAATGAATGGAAAAGAGAACGACTCACCAAAGCCGGTGCCGATTTGATCATCCCTGATTACCGTGGCTTATCTGAGTTAATCACCTATCTTTTTCCCCCTGAGGAGTAGCCTTTGAGCAGGAAGGTGAGTCAGCCGATGAGAATAACGGATTGGGAAAATCTACTTAAGGAGTTTCCCAAGAAGACCATCCTGGTGTTGGGCGATTTTTTCCTAGACCGCTACCTGGAGATCGATGCTGCCTTAGATGAGCCATCTTTGGAAACAGGGCTGACGGCCTATCAGGTGGTGGGTACGCGGCTTAGTCCGGGGGCCGCTGGAACTGTAGCCAATAACCTAAAAACCTTGGGTGTAGGGCATGTCATAGCACTGGGGGTTGGAGGTGAAGATGGCCATGGATTGGAGCTGCAAAAAGCAATGGCCCAGCGGCAAATCGATGCCTCCCAGATGCTCTGGAGCAGTCGGCGAGTAACCCCAACTTACACTAAACCAATGTACATGGAAAGAGGTACAGAGCGAGAGCTGAATCGCCTGGATTTCCAAAACCATACCAAGCTACCTCAAGACCTAGAGGATGAGCTTGTTCGTAGACTATGGCGTCTGGCCGAAACAGTAGACGGAGTCCACATCATGGATCAAGTCCAGCGAGAAGGTCTTGGGACTGTCACACCAAGGGTGCGGGAAGAGCTGGTGGAGATTTCCAACAAGTACCCGGACCTACCCATACTGGCTGATTCCAGAGCTAATATCCATAGCTTCCAGGCTATCTCCATTAAGATCAATATCCATGAAGCAGTGGAAGCGGCAGGGATAGAGGCAAAGATGCTCGACTATGATACCGCCGTGGCTGCGGGTAGTATCCTTACCAAACGGCTGGGCCACCCGGTTTATGTGACCATGGCGGAAAAGGGCCTCTTGGTTGTTGAAGAAAGCCGGGTCACCCATATTTCCGGGGTACCAGTCTCTGAACCCATTGATCCTGTCGGTGCCGGTGATAGCGTATCTGCCGCGATTATCTCTGCACTAGCTGCTAAGGCATCACCGGTGGAAGCTGCCACTTTGGGTAATGTAACTGCTTCCATTGTAATTCAGCGGCTAGGAACGACAGGTACTGCATCACCCAGTGAGGTTCTTCAGCAGTTAGCTAAGTGGGATCATAGTTCTTAGGTTTTGGTTTAGATCAACAATAGGTCGGTCAATATTGGGCGGAAATAGGAAATAAGAGGGGGAAAGGGCTGTGGTTTGGATCAAGATTGGCGTTTTCATCTTGGGGGTCTTGCTGGGCGGAATACTCAACAGCTTTATCACCTGGTGGCCACAGGAGGAAGAAGGCAGTGGACCACAGGCAGCTTGTCCTCACTGTGGTCACTCGTGGTATGGACTTGAGAAGGTCCGCCTTTGGGGACTTGTATTCTCCCAGGGTAGATGTCACTACTGTGGTGACCATGTTCCACTGCGGTATATCCTGGTGGAGTTAGCTACCGGTGTTTTGCTAGTCTTGGCCTTTAGCCGAGGTAAGGGCACGGTGGACATGTTTCGTCTTTTGGCTTTTATCTTACTATTGGTTCCCCTATTCTTCATTGACCTAAAGCACCACCGCCTACCCAATATCTTGACCTTGCCAGGAATAGGCCTAGGTCTTCTGCTATCCGCGAGTCTAGGACAAATCAGATCATCGATTCTCGGTGCTCTCACCGGTGGTGGCTTATTGTTTATCGCATCTATCGCTACCCGGGGGGGACTGGGGATGGGTGATGCCAAACTACAAGCCATGGTCGGTGCTTTCCTCGGCCTAAAGGCCATGTTGATCTCCCTAGCTATCGGCGTTATCTTGGGTGGGATTGTCGCCTTTATCTTGCTAGCTCTCCAAGTAAGAGGGCGAAAGGATATGATCCCCTATGGGCCATTTCTTATCACCGGAGCCCTCTTGGTATCCTTAGTTATAGTGACAGGATAACTGCCCTAGCAGAGCGAAGGGAATGAAGAGTCACAAGTGTAGGCAAATACCAATGAATCCAGACGGAGGTGTATTCCCATGCCTACCCCGTTGTGGGAGGAGAAAACCCGCAATCGTATTCAGGAGTTCCCTCGTTTCATTTATGAAGACAGTATACCGATTACAAACTGGCGGGTAGTGATGGCCACTTGGGATGAGCGATCGATACCTGATTTTACCCAAGAAGCGCTACAACCATTTGATATAGGAGATAACTGGGGTGGTCCCGATGAATGGCGCTGGTTTTTCGCAAGCTGTACTATCCCTTCCGAGTGGGAAGGCCAGCAAGTTGCCTTATACTTCTTCTTTGGGAGAGAGGAAGAGTGGGAAGCACTGGCCTCTGAGGCCTTACTCTATGTAAATGGCAAGCCCGTACAGGGGTTAGATACTCGGCATCAGGAGGTAGAGCTGCCAGCGGAATATGTTGTAGGGGGCAAAAGACTAGATCTCGCAATTAAGGCCTTTACAGGGCTAAATCAGAAGAAAGGTGCCTTTAGTGAAGCTAAGTTAGTTAAGATTAATCCAGCGACAGAAGAGTCTTACTATCTTCTCCGCAACGCGTTTCGGGCAGCCTTAACTCTAGACAGAAAAGACCCAGTGTTTGTAAAGGTCGCAGGATTTCTTGATCTAGCCTTACAGGAGATCGATTACCGTAAGCCCGGCACCCCGGCTTTTTATGCCTCTGTTGCTAAAGCCTTGGCAGGGCTAAAGGAAAACCTAGCAACTATTCCTGCAAGTCCGCTGCGACCAACGGTAGTGGGGGTGGGCCACTCCCATATCGATGTCGCCTGGTTATGGCGGTTACTCCACACCCGGGAGAAGTGTAGTCGAACCTTTACTACCGCCCTTCGGTTAATGGAGCAGTATCCAGAGTTCGTCTTTATTCAAAGCCAAGCCCAGCTATATAAATACATTAAAGAGGATTATCCTGAGATTTACAGCCAGATCAAAAGGCAAGCTGCTGCCGATAAGTGGGAAGTTAACGGCGGCATGTGGGTTGAGGCAGATTGCAATGTGACCTCGGGAGAATCGTTAGTCCGTCAGTTTCTTTTTGGCACCCGCTTTTTTGAGAAAGAGTTTGGGGCTAAGTCTAATGTTCTGTGGCTTCCGGATGTCTTTGGCTATTCCTGGGCACTACCTCAGATTATCAAAAAGAGCGGCATAGACTACTTCATGACCACTAAGATCAGTTGGAATCAGTTCAATCGGTTCCCCTATGATACATTCCTATGGCGGGGTATCGATGGCACTGAGGTCTTAACTCATTATATTACCACGAAGAATCGTCCAGAAGACCGCGCTTACACCTACAATGGCTTTACCGATGCCGAGGTGGTCCAGGGTGTTTGGGACAACTACCAACAAAAGGACATCAATGATCTCTTGCTTTCTGCCTATGGCTGGGGTGATGGCGGAGGCGGCGTGACCAAAGAGATGTTGGAGAATGTCAGGGCCGTGCAGCAGCTTAACTTCATGCCAGAATACCGGCTAGGTAAAGCCGGGGACTTCTTTGAAGAACTAGATGCGGCCGTTTCTAATAATCCCAGGCTACCCATCTGGCATGGAGAGCTATACTTTGAGCTGCACCGGGGAACATACACCTCACAAGGCAGGCAAAAACGTGCCAACCGCAAGTCCGAGTTTCTCTTGGCCAATGCCGAGCTCTATGGTAGCCTTGCCCATGCCTTAGTACCGGGATTCAGCTATCCGCAGGCAAAGCTCAATGAGGCTTGGGAATTGGTTCTAGTCAATCAATTTCACGATATTATCCCCGGGTCATCGATAGGTCCTGTCTATGTAGATAGCCAAAAGCAGTACGCCGAGGTCAAGGATATAGGAGATAGTGTCCTTGAGGAAGCCACCCAGGCCCTAGTCTCCCAGATGGAGGTAGCTGCCGGTGAGCTAGTCGTGTTTAACCCCCTCTCCTGGGAGAGAAGTGATCTAGTCTTAGCACCTTGGCAAGATGACCTAGATGGTGCAGTAGTTATCGACGATGATGGCAACAGATCACCCATCCAAAAAACAGAGTTCGAAGGAGAGCCTAAGGCCATCTTTTGGGTTCATAAGGCTCCCGCCAAGGGATACAAAGTACTCAAGGTGGAAAAGGCCACCACGCCCAAGCCCACTATGACCATTACCACAAGTAGTATGGAAAATGACTTCTTCCAACTCACTCTCGATGAGTATGGACGGCTATCCCGCCTGTATGATAAGTCCAATCAGCGAGAGATACTGGCTCCCGGCATGATGGGGAATGTCCTTATTGCCTTTGAGGATAAACCCGTCAACTGGGACGCCTGGGACATAGACATTTTCTATCAGGAGAAGTCTTGGGAGGTAACCGACCTTAGGTCAGCCAAGATCCTAGAAAACGGCCCTGAGAAGGCAGTAATTGGCCTGGAATGGCGATTCATGGATTCTACCATTGAGCAAAAGCTAATTCTCTATCAACGCATACCCCGTGTTGACTTTGAAACCAAGGTGGATTGGCATGAACATCAGACTCTGCTCAAAGTAGCCTTTCCGGTCGATGTCTATACTAGCAAAGCCGCCTATGATATCCAGTTTGGTAATGTAGAAAGACCTACACACTGGAACACCAGCTGGGATTGGGCCCGATTTGAGGTGGTCGGCCATAAGTGGGCAGATCTTTCCCAAAGGGACTATGGCATAAGCCTTTTGAATGACTGCAAATACGGCCATGATATCAAAGACAATGTGATTAGGCTCACACTGATTAAGTCTGGCATTCAACCTGACCCTAACGCCGATCAGGGAGTACACCGCTTTACCTATAGCCTTTATCCTCATAGTGGTGACTGGTATCAGGGTCAGACTGTGCCTGAAGCCTATAGTCTTAACAACCCCCTCTGGGCAATACCTGCGCCAGCCGCTGGTACAGGCCAGTTACCGAGGATTTTTGGTTTAGTGGGGGATTTAGGAGAAGGAGTTGTTCTGGAAACGGTGAAAAAAGCTGAGGATACTGATGGTCTGATCCTTCGCTTTTATGAGTACGGTGGTGGTGAAGTCACAGCCAATGTGAAACCGAATCTACCGGCAAACAAACTGTCCATGACCGATTTGATGGAGCGTCCCCTCGGGGAGACCATAGATGACAAACTCACCTTTACACCCTATGAGATTCATACCGTCAAGTTATCACTGGGCGGATGAAGGCTCTAGCAATGAAAGCCAAGAGAGGAGGAGCCCTTGCGTTCTAAGGGCATATGTTGCATGGTCTACGAAAGATATAGGAAGATAGCAGAGGAAATGATCATGGCCGGGGTCAAAGCCGCTGACCCCACTGAAGCAGTAAAGGATAGTGTAAAACTAACAGGTAAGACCCTCACCGTCTGTGGTGATACTTTTGATCTAACCGAGTATGATAGGATCCTGGCCTTTGGGATCGGCAAAGCAGCCGCTCCCATGGCCCGAGCCTTAGAAGAAGTCGTGGAACTGGATGGTGGCCTGGTAATCATCAAGAAGGGTGATGAGATCGGGAATGTGGAAGTTAAGACCCTCCCGGTCTATGAGGCATACCATCCTGAGCCCCGGGCAGAAAATGTGGAGTATAGTACCAAGATCCTAGATGAGATTAAGGCCTTAGAGCCCAATAGTCGCACTTTGGTCTTTTTCCTAGTAACCGGTGGCGGCTCAGCTCTTTTCTCTGTGCCCCCGGAAGGTATCACTATCGATGAGCTCTTCCGCATGAATGAACTGCTCATGCACTGTGGTGCTACTATCTATGACATTAATACCATTAGAAAGCATGTCTCCCAGGTAAAAGGCGGCCGCTTTGGTCAGCTTTGCTCAAAGCAAGGGGCGACAGTCGTTTCCCTGATTCTCTCTGATGTGGTGGGGGATGACTTAAGTGTAATCGCCTCAGGCCCAACTTACAAGGATGAAACAACATTCGAGGATGCCATCCGCTTAGCTAAGCAGTATGGCATATGGGAAGAGATGCCCCTATCTATCCAAAAGCACCTGGAGGAAGGCCTTTCTCACCCAGAGATGGAGCCACCCCGAGAGCTACCACCTAATGTACACAACTACCTTGTCGGTAATAGTATGGGAGCCCTGCTTGCCGCAGAGAAGGTAGCCAAGAATGCTGGATTCAATACCATGATCTTAACCAGCCAAAACACCGGCGAAGCTAAGTACATTGCCAAGTGTATCATGGGTATTGCCAAGGAAATTCAGGATACCCAAAGGCCTATGGCCCCACCAGCCGCTTTGATTATTGGAGGAGAAATGACGGTGACCTTCCGCTGGGAAGAGCGGGATGGTTTTGGGCCTAACCGGGAGTTTGTCTTGGCATCTGCCATTGAGATAGCTAACCGGGAGAATATCGTGGTTGCCGGGGCAGATAGTGATGGAGAAGATGGCCAGGGCAAATCCGGGGCTATCGCAGACTGCCGCACTGTCCAACGTACAAAGCTTGATGCCAAGTGGCATCTAGACAAACATGAGGCTGAAATCTACTTCGATGACTTAGGTGACTCCTTGGAGTTTGAAAGCCACACTAATGTCAATGATATTGATGTGGTGTTAATCGGACCAAAGACAAAATCCTAAGCAAGACTAGCAAACCTAGAGGCTCACCCCCAGGGGTGGCCTCTACGCTATAGAAAGGAAGATGTAGATGTTGCGCAGTGCCTTGACTCATCCTGAGATCCTAAATAGCCTGGCTAGGGCTGGTCACGGCTCCCGGGTCCTGATTGCTGATGGTAACTATCCATTTTCTACAGGAGCTAATCCTGCCGCGGATCGAGTGTACTTGAACCTCACTCCTGGAATACCCCTAGCCACTGACGTACTAAAGGCAGTACTTACCGCTATCCCGGTGGAGTCTGCCCATGTAATGGTTCCCCAAGAAGGCCCAGAGCCGCCTATCTTTAGGGAGTTTCGAGAGCTCTTGGGTAAAGAGATTCCCCTCCAGACACTAGGTCGGTTTGAGTTCTATGAAGCCGCGCGAGGGCAGGACACGGCACTAGTTATTGCCACCGGAGAGCAGAGAGTGTTTGCTAATGTGCTCCTTACCATTGGTGTAGTTCCACCTCCCGGGAAGTAGGTACTACGGATATTTCGCACAGGACTTTCTTTCTACGGAGAAAACGAGTCATCTCTAAAGGAATTAAGTGGGACTCGTCGAAGCGTATATTAGTTAAGTTTTCCACTTTGGGGAATCAAAACTTAGGAGGGGAAAGTGTTGAAAAAGCTGTTAACAGGTATGCTAGTCCTTTGCATGGTATTGGGCTTTGGCTCCTTGGCCTTTGCTCAGATGGGAGAAGTATCGGTGGATCAGTGGTTTACGAATCATACGTGGGAGCCTGAGGCTGAACCAGATACCAAGTACGAGGCTTCGGCTAGATTGACTGGGGTGAAAGGTGACGTTAGTATTACCGATAAGATTGGTGTGGCTGGCTCATTCGTGTTTGGCAAGAGTGAAGACTTTAAGGATGCTCCGAAAAACCATGGTGAACTCAGTAACATGAGTGTTGCTGTGCAGTACCAGATCATACCAATGGTTAAGGCCCGAGCCGGGTTCTTTAGTGGTAGTTACACTGATGTTAGTGTTGACAAGGCTGAGTACAAGATGACCGGTATCACGGTCGGTGCCGCCGTAGATGCTGAGGTTGGTAATGGTATTGGTATCTTTGGTGAGGCTGCCTACGCTCCCGTTGTTAATGCTAAGCTAGGCGATGACGAGCTCAAAGATTCCAGCATGATGGCTTTTGAGGCGGGCGGCAAGTACGACTTTGGTCAGTTCGCTGTAAGGG
>JAAYSL010000232.1 GCA_012518315.1 Bacillota bacterium
AGATTTTCCGTTTCTGGGCCAGGTAGACTCTCACTAGACGGTCAACACCCGGCTGCAGCTTATCCCCATTTTCCCGGGAGAACTCTTTCACATCTACCACTATACCGCCCTTGCCATGGGGCACCCGTAACGAGGTATCCCTTACTTCTCGGGCCTTCTGGCCGAAGATAGCCCTTAACAGCCTTTCCTCGGCAGTTAGCTCAGTCTCTCCCTTGGGAGTGACTTTACCTACAAGGATATCCCCTGGCCTTACCTCGACTCCAATACGAATGACTCCATCCTCGGCCAAGTCTTTCAGTACATCATCACCCAGATTCGGTATATCCCGGGTGATCTCTTCTGCACCTAGCTTTGTATCCCGGGCCTCGGCCTCATACTCTTCAATATGAATAGATGTGAATACATCGTTTTTTACCAGGCTTTCACTGATTAAGATAGCGTCTTCATAGTTATACCCTTCCCAAGCCATAAACGCTACCAAGGTATTATGGCCCAAAGCCAACTCGCCCTTATCTGTGGCAGGACCGTCTGCCAACACATCACCGGCTTCAACATACATACCTCTGCGAACCAGTGGTTTCTGGTTAATACAAGTGCCTTGGTTAGAGCGCTCAAACTTGCGTAGCTTGTATATATCTTCAAGACCCCTGTCGGTTTTTACTATGATCTCTTCTGCGGTGACTCGTTCTACCTTGCCCGCATTTTTGGCAACAACCAACACACCTGAATCTACTGCCGCCTTGTACTCCATACCTGTCCCCACATAAGGAGCCTCTGCTTTCAGGAGTGGAACTCCCTGGCGTTGCATATTTGAGCCCATAAGCGCCCTAGAGGCATCATCATTTTCTAGAAATGGAATTAGACCCGTAGTTGCACTGACCAGCTGTTTTGGAGAGACATCCATGAAGTCCACTTGCTCCCGAGGTGATAGGAGAATCCTATCCATGTAACGCACTGTCACCCGGGGATGCACAAAACGCCCTTTATCATCCAGTGGCTCATTGGCCTGAGCAACTACGTAATTATCCTCTTCATCAGCAGTTAAATACTGCACTTCATCAGTGATCCGGCCGTCTTCCACCTTCCGGTAGGGAGTCTCTATAAAGCCAAACTCATTTAAGCGGGCATAGGTGCATAGTGAGCCAATCAGACCAATACTGGGCCCCTCCGGTGTTTCAATAGGACACATGCGCCCATAGTGAGAGTGATGCACATCCCTTACCTCAAACCCAGCCCTTTGCCGGGATAGACCACCTGGGCCCAATGCCGAAAGCCGTCGTTTGTGGGTAAGCTCTGCCAGAGGGTTAGTCTGATCCATAAACTGGGATAGCTGGCTGCTACCGAAGAATTGTCTGATGGCGGCAACAACCGGCCTGTTATTCACCAGTGCCTTGGGAGTAATCACATCTTCATCTTGAATCGTCATTCGCTCCCGCACAACCCTGGCCATCCGTGACAAACCAATGCGGAATTGGTTTTGCAGTAGCTCTCCTACGTTCTTGATCCGCCTGTTCCCCAAATGGTCGATATCATCTATACTACCTACACCCTCCATGAGATTGAAAAGGTAGTTAACAGCGGCCACTAGATCCTGCGGTGTGAGGGTCCGTACATCCTGCCCAGGTTGACCATTACCTATGATCTTGATCTCGTGATTGTCTTTACCTTTGACATACACACAATTGACCTTAGCAGACGCCACCTTTTCAGCGGTGCGACGATCCACCCTTGTGCCTGCATCCACCATTAGCTCGCCTGTCTCGGGGTGAGCAATAGCCCGAGTTACAACCCTTCCTGTCAGGCGCTCGGTAATGCGCAGTTTCTTATTTAGCTTATATCTCCCCACGGGGGCTAGGTCGTATCTTCTTACATCAAACAAGAGGCTCTCAAACAGACTTCTAGCCGACTCCTCTGTGGGTGGTTCACCAGGCCGCAGCCTCTTATGAATCTCGGCCAGTGCTTCTAGCTGAGAGTTGGCCCTGTCTTTATCAAAGGTAGGAACAAGGGCAATACTGTCGTGGAAGAGTTCCCTCAGTTCTTCATCAGTACCATAGCCCAAAGCCCGAATCAAGACAGTCACTGGTAGTTTCCGGGTTCGATCAATCCTGATATATGCTATATCATTGATATCAGTCTCAAATTCTAACCATGCACCCCGGTCGGGAATGAGATTGGCAGTATGAAGCTGCTTACCATTGGCATGGCGTTCTTCTCCATAATACACCCCAGGTGAACGTACCAATTGGCTAACAATCACTCGTTCCGCTCCATTGATAACGAATGTGCCATTCTCTGTCATTAGGGGAAAATCACCCAAGAAGACCTCTTGCTCCTTAACTTCACCTGTCTTTTTATTGACTAGGCGTGCTTGGACTCTCATGGGGGCAGCGTATGTCATATCTCTATCCTTGCATTCCTCTATGGAATACTCAGGTTCACCTAAAGAATGACGAATGAATTCCAGCACTAGATTGCCAGTAAAACTCTCAATGGGGGATATGTCCTGAAAGGTTTCGAGTATTCCCTCTTTGAGAAACCATTCATAGGGTCGCCGCTGGATATCAAGGAGATCTGGTATCGGCTGTACTTCCTTGATTCGGCCAAAACTAGTGCGCTGCTGCCGTTTACCCATTTGTGTCACCACAGCCAAAGTATTCACCTCTCCTTCGCAATCTGCTTACAATGCTGACTCTAAAAAGTGCAAAGTTTACATTCGTCCTCTCCAAACATGAACGAATATCGAAGTACAATTCCACACTCCACTGTCTAGGTCTAGACCTAAAAGTACAAATGGGAGACTGTATCTATGCCTCTACATAGACCTTCTCCCCGCTATACATCAAACCAATGGACACGTTAGTCACGTTGAAATCTTTAGCAATGCATTTGAAAAAAGAACCGCTGATTGGGGATTCTCAAGAAGAGCTTAAGCTGAGCGAGTAACTTGCACAATGCTATTATAATAACAGGGATATATATTATA
>JAAYSL010000233.1 GCA_012518315.1 Bacillota bacterium
AACCTTTGCCCGGACATATCCTTTCACAAACCAACCAGGTTTGAAGGTCCATCCCATAGATAGGAGCCCCTCAATGCTACACGGCTCATAAAGAGCAACGCATTCAGGAACACTACTGTGTGAGTGAACTGCATGCGTCAAAAGTTGAGGGAGGTATTCTATGGAAAGAATCAAGTGTTCCGTGGAAAACTGTGTCTATTGGCATGACAACGTTTGCCAAGCTAAATCTATCCACGTAGCCACTATCCCCAAATCGCCTAGTCAAGCCGGCCGCGGCGATATGGAAGTCGGTTCTCTCATAGCACAAGATAAGGCCGATTATTCATCGGAAACTCAGTGTGTAACCTTTAGACCAAACGACAAGTAATCTTGGGTTGGTAAAAGAGCCTACTCTCCCCCAAGGGAGTCTAGGCTCTTTTTCAGCACATGCCTTAAGCTTGTACAGTCTCTTTGGCCAGCAGGAGTGTATCTCGAGCAATCATTAGCTCTTCATCGGTGGGGACCACCCATACCTCAAGAGCCGAATCGTCGGTGGAAAGCTTAACTTCCTTACTTCTTATGCGACTATTTAGCTCCCTATCGATGGCAACTCCAATAACGGCTAGTCGCTGACAGACGAGTTCTCTAACCTCGGCATCATTTTCACCAATACCTCCAGCGAAAACAATGGCATCTGCTCCACCTAACTCCACATAGAAAGCTCCAATATAATGAACTAAGCGGTGCAAGAACACATCAAAAGCGATCTGAGCCCTGGCATTTCCCTTTTCACGGGCTGCCCCCAGATCCCGCATATCACTACTGACTCCGGAAAGGCCTAGAAGACCGCTTTTCTTGTTCATCAGTGTATCAAGCTCATCCCAATTAAGATTCAGTTTATTACCAAGGAAGGGAATAAGAGCGGGGTCAATGTCACCGCACCGAGTACCCATTACCAGGCCTTCCAAGGGAGTGAAACCCATACTGGTATCAAAGCATTTACCACCCCGCACTGCCGCAATACTACTACCATTGCCCAAGTGGCATGTGATCAGATTTAGCTCCTCTGGCTTTTTGCCCCCCATAAGCTCAGCAGTTCTTTGAGTTAAATACCTATGGGAGGTACCGTGAAAACCATAGCGCCGGACTCCAAACTGCTCGTAATACTCGTAGGGTAAAGCGTAAAGGTAGGATGCCTTGGGCATGGTTTGGTGAAATGCGGTGTCAAATACGGTAACTTGCGGGACTCCAGGCATCAATGCCATACAGGCCTCGATCCCCATAATGTTGGCAGGCATGTGTAGCGGGCCTACCTCGATTAGAGTCTTAAGTAGAGCTACTTCCTTCTCACCCACCACAGTGGATTCAGTGAAAAGCTCTTTTCCGTGAAGGACTCGATGGCCTACTGCCCGAATCTCTGCTAGGGATTCCAGAACTCCAATCTTAGGGTCAGATAACTGTCCTAGCACATGGCTTAGGGCCTCTCGGTGATTTTTAAGAGTCTCTTCAGTCTTAATCTTCTTGCCACCGGTAGGTTCATAGGTGACCGGTTGTAGATAGCCCTGTATCCCGATCTTCTCTACGAGTCCAGAGGCCAAAACGCTTTCATCAACCATGTCAAATACTTTGTATTTCAAGGATGAGCTCCCACTGTTTATGACAAGGATCTTCATGTAATCCCCTCCCCATAGGAAAATCCTAAACAAACCCTTACCTATTATAACATGAATGCCTGCTTGTTCAACCACAATCCTACTACTACCGCCATTGCATAAGGGATGTTCCTACGGGTTTGGCTTTATAGATCCGCGCCGGGAAAACCCCGGAATTCATTCCGGGGATGAAAGGCGAACAGGCGTTTGACAAAGCCTTTACCATATGGTACCATGTAGTTGCTATGAAAATACATTCTTCAAAACACTCGGTGTACCTCCTGAACTATCATATAGTCTGGATACCTAAGTATCGAAGAAGCATCCTTCAGGGGGAGATCAGGGAA
>JAAYSL010000234.1 GCA_012518315.1 Bacillota bacterium
CGAGAGAGTTGTGATGGAGTTGATTGAGGAACACGAATTGCGTAAGGCAGAGGTTGCACAGTATATCGCCAAGACAACCAGATTGACGGAGAAGTTAGAGAAACGAAGCCAGAAGCTTGTAGTCATTAGAGACTCCTTGCATCTGGGGGAGTTGTCGAGATCTCACTAGCGTGTTGCCGGTATTAACCGGATTTGATGGACACGTGTGTATATGCCTAACTTCAGACAGAGGCCGTGTCCATGGTTAATGCCGGCAAACTGTTTCGATCAGGGGAGACCGTGTGCCTGGAAATCAACTTCTTTAGCAATGCTGGGTAATCATACAGGATTTTGCTGCATGTGGTCGTATAGTATGGTTGCATTTACTAATTGGCATCTCTTTAGGAGCGTGAGTTGATGGACTGTGAGCTATCTAAATCCCTTCGAGTAACGGCAATCCTTTTCTGCATCATTCTTTTGGGCACCGTGATGTTAATGCCTCCCGCTTTTGCTCGACCCCAAAGTGACTTAGACAATGTTATGGAAGTTGCGGACCTCCAAATCCTGGCCCGTTCGATTGCTGATGAGTATTACGGAGAGTTGACACTTCAGGAAAAAAATCTAGTGGATCGAGAAGTTGGTAGACTCAGTATCGAAGAGACTTTTCTAGAACAGGTAGCCACTGAACTCACGTCGGTAGCGGCGGTAGTGGCCGGAATGGGTGCCTCAGAAGCAATTGCTATTATCTTATCTGCAGAAGTGGTAGCAGCCAAACCCTATGATGCTTTAGGTGTATCGAACTTCGGAGCGATCTTGCATCTCCTCGATAGGCTAGAAGAATCTGTGGCGGTACTAAGATTCGCCTTGGTCTTGGAGCCGGACTCACCAGTGATCTTGACAAATCTGGCTAACTCTACATACGATTTGGGTGATGCCAGGTTGGCAGAGGAGCTGTATCTGCATGCTATTGCTGTCAATCCTGTCTATGCGCCTGCCCGGAGGGCTCTTGGTGATCTCTATCTAGTAGCTGGCCATTGGAGCAGAGCCCTTGAGCACTATTTGGCCGCAGCGGAATACGGGTTTACTCCTGGCGTGGGTAGGGGTATGCAGGGGGCAGCGGACGGAGTGGTCGGCGATGAGGGCAGTAGTTTACCCCCGCCTCCAGGTACTAGTGCTGTGCCTAGTGGAAATTCAACGGGGTTTGCCCCGGGTAGCTCGTCGGGAGAACGCAATGGGCTTTCCATCTTCGAGGTTGGCAAACAACCCCATTCGCTGTCACAGGTGACCATCCCCAACATGCCTGAGTGGGATGGCTACGTGTCTTTGGCCCTATCTTATGAACAACTAGGGATGCTTAGCAGGAATGTGGCCAGCACACTGATGGAACTAGCTACAAATGGCGCAAGATCAGGTTCTGGTACCACAGGGATGGGTGTGATAGCCTATGATAAACAGCTGGCCCAGCTAGCCTACTTGGAGAGATACTATGCAGCACAGATTGATGCACTTAGTCAGGGACATGGTGGAGGTCTCTTTTCAAGTTATACTGGCAGTGCCTTGGGTTCCATGGGAGATGAGCTTCAGAAGATAGCGGATCAAGCCCTGGAGCAGATCATGGCTATCGCTATGGCTGGTGGCTCAGAGGCCGAGATTCAGGAAGTCATGATCAAGTGGTGCGAACACCAGGATGCAGTGCACGGGGAATACTATACCCGCTGGTTAGGGAGAGCCAAACAGTATTATTCAGGACTTCGGCTGCTGTTGGAAATGTACATACAGGATTCTGCTCCCATATTGCGCTCAATATATGATAAAGACATCTTTAGGATGGCGGATATTGACCGTCAGATTTTCATCCTGACCCAGATCAATGATGTGGTAACAGGCTGGGCTGGGGCACCACTATACTTCATGAATTGCCTTAGCACACCGTGTAATCACACCGGGGAACCGGAAGATGCCGAACCTGTGAAGGCAGAGGGCAGTAGACCGCCTCAGTGTCCCTTTGAGGGTGGAGGCAAGCTCAAGATAGATATCGGCTTCTTGGCTATGACCATCGATTGCACCACTGTTGGCCTAGACGGTGGAGAGCTGATTTTGGGTGGCTTCGACTGGAATTTCAAGGAAAGACGCATTGCTGCCGTGCGCCTGGGAATGGGCTTTGGTGCCGGAGGCGGTGCCTACTTAGAGGATGCCGGGCGCCAGGGGGCTTTGGGTAAGAAAACAGGTCTGGCCGCCGGTGGCTCCATGGGTCTAGGTATGGAGATAACCTTTGATAGAGCGGGCGGAGTCAGTGATATTCGGGGTAACTGGGATATGGGCGGCCAGCTGACGACTCCCAAAGGGGGGCTAAGCCCGGCGGTATCTCTTGTGGCCAGTACTAGCGGCGAGGGAGATGTGTCATTTGGTAGGTAGCCCCATATGATTGACGTTAGCCTTGGTGGCCACAAAAACCCTTGGCCCAATCCGGCCTTTCACCTGATTCAAAAGAACGAGCAGGAGACAGAGGTGGCATTGTCGGTATGTGTGAGGGTGCATCGCGATTTTCTGGTGTGGTATGACAAGAATTGGTAACGTAGGTATGGTATGATGAATTAGCACCATAGTAAGCCAGCGAATGAAAAGGAAGCGGAGTTTCTTATGGCCTCACGGATCCATAGCTTGGACAAACAGAGCGGATCGTTGCTTAATCGGATGCTGATTTTTGCTTTGCCCATTATGGCAATGAACATTCTGCAACTGTTGTTTAATGCTGCTGATATGGTAGTTGTAGGACGTTTCTCCGGAAGCGAAGCGCTGGCTGCGGTAGGAGCGACAGGTTCCCTCATAAACCTCATCGTCAACTTGTTTATGGGCTTATCAGTGGGTACAAGCGTCATCGTGGCGCAAGACTACGGTGCTGATAAACCGGACGCAATAAGCCGGTCTGTTCACACTTCCATTGCAGTTAGCGCAATCAGCGGAGTGATTGTTATGGTAGCCGGTCTAGCCCTCTGTGAGCCTTTGCTGGAGTACATGGGTACTCCAGAAGACATTATCGATCTATCGGTTCTGTATACCAGAATCTATTTTATCGGCTTGCCTGCTAGCATGGTATACAACTTCGGGGCAGCTATATTGCGCGCTATAGGTGATAGTCGCCGTCCAATGTATTATCTGACAATTACTGGCATTGTAAACGTTATACTGAATGTGTTTTTCGTGGTTGTGCTACACATGAGCGTTAAGGGTGTGGCGTGGGCCACTGTTATTTCGCAGTACCTTGCAGTGCTACTGATTATGCTCTGCCTGTTTAGAAGCGATGGAGCTATACGCCTCAGGCCCCATCTGATGCGGATTGATAGACATAAGCTCAAAGACATCGTTAAGATTGGTTTGCCGGCTGGCCTACAGGGCTTGCTGTTCTCTATCTCCAACGTCCTAATCCAGTCAGCTATCAATTCCTTCGGCTCTGTCATGGTGGCGGCTAGTGCTGCTGCACGCAATGTGGAAGGCTTTGTCAGTACCGCCATGAATGCCTATTATAACGCGGCCATCACCTTTACCGGACAGAGCATGGGGGCGAGAAGATACGATGAAATTGACGCGATTGCAAAGGTGTGCGCGGTGTTGATTTTCGCAACCTGGATTCTCTTGGGTGGTGCGACATTGGTTTTCGGCAGGTCATTGCTTGGCTTTTATACGTCTAACCCGGAGGTTATCGAACTAGGAATGCTCCACATGAAGATCATGATGGCTGCATATTTTGCGTGTGGCACCATGAGCGTATTTCCAGGCCTGACCCGTGCGATGGGTTACTCCATGCTGCCTATGCTTTGTACACTAATAGGTGCCTGTCTCATGCGCATTGTTTGGTTAGCTACGGTCTTTACCTGGTACCCTACAGTGATTGTACTCTTTATGTGCTATCCTGTTACTTGGTCGTTGGCAGCCCTTGGTCAGGTGGGCAGCTTCTTTTACGCACGTCGCCAAGTTCGGAGGCGTGCCATATTGGAATCCGGACTTGCGGAAGGTGCTACGTAGTCTGCTGCCTCTTCATACCACTGTGGATCACTCTTTGACCGACATTCACACAATGGTTTAATGGCCCAGAAAGCAAAGGCTTCTTGGGCCACAGGGATCCGACAAGACAAGTTTATATGCTCCAAGAGCGGCTCAGCTACCCGAGCTGCAATGCTCCAAAATAGCATCAGGAATGGCCAAAGAGATTCGGAAGTTGTGGTGGGAGTATTTCAGTAAATAAGGGTTTTCTGGAACAAAAAGAGACCGTGATGCCCAGTGGCAGGAGCCAGTTTACCCCCCCTAAGCCTGCTGTGGTAGAGACCTCGCCTTCTATCTGGATTAGGAGGTCTCTAACTTTGGATGTTATTTCGTTCAATCTAGGAGAAAGGGCTAAGGAAACTCATGACAGACTCAGCTGCCCGTGATAAGAGGTTCTGATTCTTAAACTTGGCATGATCCAGTTCAATGCAGTGCTTCAAATCACGGTTGAACACTTGCTCATACTCCGTTGCCAGTGTCTTTGATTCAAAATACGCATAGATCTCGTCGTCGATCTCCAAACTACGACTGTTAAGGTTGACAGTACCTATACACAAAGCATGATCATCGATTAACATGGTTTTAGCATGCATAATGTTGGTATATCCAAACACTTTCACCCCGCTACCTACTATATGACGTAGGAAATAGTTATTGGTACTGCGGTGAAATAAACCGCCAGAAGCATAGAATAGAGAAATCATGATGCGCACATCTACACCCAAAGTTGCTAAAGTCTTTAAGGTGTTGATCATGATTTCGGAAGGCCGAAAATATGGTGTCTGAATCCAAACCCTTTTCTTTGTGTGAGAAATGAGGTTGAAATAGCTAAGATTCATTATCTCTTCATTATCATTGTTGTACAATCCGCTGGCCACGATTTGGGCGCCTAGATTACCAGTAGTGTTGGGGACGGGGAAATAATGCCGCAACTCATGTCGGAGCCCAATGTCAGTCCGTCTAGTGGACGCGGTCCAATCAGACAGGAAAACCTTCTGCAAATCATGCACTACACTTCCAGTAACTCTTACGTGGGTGTCTCGCCAATGCTTGCCCTTTACGCCATACTTGTATTGGTCTCCAATATTCATTCCCCCCAGATACCCGATCTTTCCGTCGATAATAACAACCTTCCGGTGATTTCTGTAGTTAATGGTACGCACGTAAGGTCTAATACTCAATACGCTTCCACCGGCTTTTCGTAGTTTCCTCAGTACGGGGAGTATGAAGGTCGGTAGGCAACCAAAACCGTCGTAAAGCAGCTTTACCTCTACCCCTTGGTTCACCTTTTCTATGAGGGTATCAATGAGTTTTCTTCCTATCCCATCATTGTGAATTGTAAAATACTGGACATGGATATGATCTTCGGCTGCTTCTAAGTCTCTAAGAAGCTGCTCGAACTTGGGTCCGCCCGTAGTATAGATCTCAACATTATTATCGTCAGTAAAGATGCTACCACAGTATTTCTGGTGGAACTCTATGCCTTTGGATGGAGGTGTTTCAAAACTTCGGTCAGTCTCATCCACAATTTCCTCCAGCTCATGAAAAACATCCCCATGCCGTTTCCGAATCTTTCTTCTTCGGTAGGCTAGTAGATTATCACTGCCAATAAACCAATACAACAGCAAGCCGACTCCGGGAAGGAATGTCAGTACAAGAATCCAGCCGAATCTTTGCATTGGTTTTTTTCGATCGAAGAAAATCAAGAAAATGATCAGAAACAAGTAGCAGATATAAATTAAATAATGGATATGCCGCATCATGTTCCTCCTATTCACTGGGGCAAATGAGAAATTCGACAAGTAATGGTTGTTCCCCTTCGAGTCCTGAGGCAACTGAGCCCTCTGACGACGATTCTAACACATAGGGCCTAAAGTCACGGCTATCCCCATTGATTCCCGGCAGGTATATGCCTAGCGGCGAAGAATCATCTCACCAGATCAGGGGAGAGCAGTTCATCTACTTTTGGATGGGGGAGTGGACGATTGATGCTAAAGGAGTTCAAAGAGTTCGCGGTTAAAGGGAACGTAGTGGATATGGCAGTGGGAATCATCATAGGAGGGGCTTTTGGCAAGATAGTTTCATCACTGGTTAACGACATTATTATGCCGCCCATAGGCCTTCTAATCGGTAAAGTTGACTTTTCCAATTTGTTCATCGATTTGTCGGGCCAGGACTATGCTTCTCTGGCCCAAGCTAAGGCAGCAGGGGCCCCAACCATCAACTATGGCCTATTCATAAACAATATCATTGATTTTGTCGTCGTTGCGTTTGCTCTCTTCCTTGTGGTGAGGTGGATGAACAAGCTCAGAGAAACAGCTATAACAGACCACAAGAAGGCAGCAGTTCCAGCGGCCCCAACAACAAAGAAGTGTCCTTACTGCCTATCGGAGATACCGATTAAGGCAGTTCGGTGTGCCCACTGTACATCAAATTTGGCCGATATAGCCTAATGTGAGAATATGGAAGTATCTAAGTGACAGACGACAAGAACTACCCCTTGGCATATGCTCAGGGGTAGTTCTTTGCGATGATGCTTTGGGACGTGACATCGGCTGGAGGATGAAAAGCTCACATTCATCGCCCCCGCATTCTCTATTCCTAATAATACCATATAAACCCAGGAGAACGGGTGTTTTGACTGAAGTAGTATGTGATGCCATCTTATTGCTAGGGAGGGTGCGTTAGTGAGACTATGGTATAAAGAGCCAGCTAATGTATGGACAGAAGCTCTTCCTGTTGGTAATGGTCGGCTGGGAGCTATGGTGTTCGGTGGTGTAGGGAGGGAGTGCCTCGATCTCAATGAAGACACTCTTTGGTCTGGTGGCCCCAAAGATTGGAATAATCCAAAAGCACAAGCCGTTCTACCTGAGGTTCGTAGGCTGATCTTCGCGGGCAAATATGCCGAAGCTGATATACTGTGTAAGGAAATGATGGGCCCCTATACACAATCCTACTTGCCTTTGGGTAGCCTCCATATCAGCATGGAGCATGACGAAATCGCCACGAACTACCATAGACAGCTTGATCTAAAGACGGCCATAGCCAAAGTCAGCTACCAAGTAGGCAAAGTAACGTTCAACCGGGAGATACTGGCCTCCTATCCCGATCAGGTGATTGCCTTGCATTTGACCTGTAACCGCCCTAGAATGCTGAGTTTTACAGTAAAGCTAGATAGCGAGCTAAGACACAAGACTTATCATCACAGAAACACCCTAATCCTCCAAGGCAAGTGCCCCAGTAACGTGGATCCCAATTACTATGACAAAGACCAACCCATCAGCTACTTAGAGGAAGGGATGACCTTTGAGTGTCAAGTTGAGGCAACGGCAGATGGGGGCACTTTGTGGGTTGACGAAGATGAACTGCATGTACAAGGTGCAACCGCCGTTACTCTCATGCTCAGTGCCGCAACCAGTTTTAATGGGTATGACAAATCCCCATCCAGAGCAGGTAAGGATCCGGCCGTAGTAGCTCGGAGGTATTTGGCTGATGCACTGAATAGATCCTATGCGGAGATTCGCCAAAGACACATAGAGGATTATCAGAGGCTATTTGCACGGGTAGACATTAGTCTTAATCCCGGCGGTGAAAAGATAGACTTGCCTACCGACGCGTTGGTCCAGATCCATGGTGCCAAGGCTACTGGCTTGGTGGAACTACTCTTTCAGTACGGACGGTATCTACTAATAGCTAGCTCTAGATGCGGTACACAACCTGCTAATCTTCAGGGCATATGGAATCGGGAGACTAGACCACCTTGGAGCAGCAATTACACTCTTAACATTAATACAGAAATGAACTATTGGCTGGCAGAGACCTGTAATCTAGCAGAATGTCACGAACCCCTTCTAGAGTATATACAGGATCTAGCTATAACCGGCTCCGAAACAGCCAGGATCAATTATGGCTGCTCCGGCTGGGTCGCTCATCATAATTCCGATGTATGGCGGCAGTCGGCTCCGGCGGGGGACTATGGCCATGGGGATCCGGTATGGACTATGTGGCCCATGGGAGGAGCGTGGCTCTGTCAGCATTTGTGGGAGCACTATGTCTTTGGCGGGGATGAGGAATTCCTTCGGGAAAGGGCCTACCCCGTGATGAAAGAAGCCGCAGTGTTTTGTCTAGACTGGCTCATAGAAGATAAAGAAGGCAACCTGGTCACGGCTCCTTCTACTTCACCGGAGCACAAGTTCGTGACTCCGGAGGGGCATAGAGCTGCTGTTAGCATGGCTAGCACCATGGATATTTGCCTTCTGTGGGAGCTATTTACCAATTGCTCAGAAGCCGCCGAGGTGCTTGGTATTGATCATGATTTTCAAATGGAACTGAGGGAAGCTCGTAGTCGGCTCCGCCCTATCTGTACCGGCAGGCATGGTGAGATCCAGGAATGGTTTGAAGACTTCACCGAAGAGGACCAATATCATCGTCACATCTCTCATCTAATGGGTCTTCACCCCGGCCGCCGGATCACAAAAGAGAACACACCAGAACTTTTTGCTGCAGCCCAAAAAACCCTAGAAAGAAGGGGCTATGGAGGGACGGGTTGGAGTTTGGCATGGAAGATCAATCTGTGGGCTAGGCTCAGGGATGGAGACAGAGCCCTAAAACTCATTCATAGACTTTTGGCTCTAGTAGATGATGGTGAAACAGATTACCGGCAAGGTGGGGTTTACGCAAATCTGTTTGATGCCCATCCACCTTTCCAAATTGATGGGAACTTTGGTTTTACCGCCGGCATTGCCGAGATGCTTCTGCAAAGCCATGGAGGGGAAATTCACCTCTTACCGGCTTTGCCTTCTAGTTGGCGACGGGGATATGTACGGGGGCTTAGGGCCCGGGGTGGTTTTGAGGTGGACATTGCCTGGGAAAATGGTGAGGCGACTGAGGTTCGGCTTGTTTCTATACTTGGCAATAAATGTCGCATTCGGTGCACAACACCGCTGGCTGTCTTCTCCGGGGGGGAGAAGGTGACGACAACCAAATCTAATGAAGGGGTTCTTGAATTCCCCACGGCGCGGAAAGCTATTTATGTTGGTTTCGTTGTTGATCATCCCTTATCTGACCAATTCCTTCAGGGCAGAGAAGAGGTGATCGGTCGTGAAACCCCAAGGAGCTACAAAGTTGCTAGTTCAGATCCTGGCGGTTCTTCTGGCAATTGCCTATCTGGTTCCTGTATACATGACGGTTGTGACCAGCCTTAAGGCGCCGGAGGAGATTAACTTCATGACGGCCTGGGAGTTGCCGTCCGTTGCCAACTGGGAGAGCTACTCCATAGCCTTCAGGCAGTTCCCTCCGCATCTGAAGAACAGCTTCATTTTGGCAATTACGGCTACGCTGATCTCGGCTGCAATGGGATCTCTTAACGGTTATGTGCTAAGCAAGTATACCATTCCCGGCGCCAATATCATCATGCCACTAATCGTGTTTGGCATGTTCATCCCCTATCAGAGCATATTGGTGCCTCTCTTTCAGTTTATGCAGAAGACGAAGTTGTATGGGGGGCTGCCGGGGCTGATCCTTGTGCACGTGGTGTATGGCTTGCCGATAACAACCTTGCTCTTTAGGAGCTTCTACCAGGAAATCCCTAACGAGCTCCTGGGAGCGGCCAGCATAGACGGGGCAGACTTTTTCGGGGTCTTTCGGTATCTGATAATGCCCCTTTCCGGCCCGCCGTTTCTCGTAGTGTGCATATGGCAATTCACGCAGATATGGAATGAATTTCTCTTCGCTGTGACGCTAGCTCGGTCTGATGCACAGCCCATAACGGTTGCCCTTGCCGATCTCGCCGGTGGCCAAGCGGTCTCTTGGAATCTGCCCATGGC
>JAAYSL010000235.1 GCA_012518315.1 Bacillota bacterium
CTTTGCAGTGTAGCGCCTTGGCGGCCAACTTTCTCGAAAAGCTCATCTAGTTCATTATCATCATAGGCGTAGTAATGCGCTTTCCCTTTCTTGACACCATACAGAGGCGGTAAAGCCACATAGACATAGCCTTGCTCGATCAAAGGCCGCATATAGCGGAAAAGGAACGTCAGAAGCAAAGTACGGATATGGGCTCCGTCCACATCGGCATCAGTCATGAGGATAACCCTGCCATAGCGGGCCTTTTCAATATCAAAATCTTCCCCAATACCGGTTCCGAAGGCCGTGATCATAGCGCGAATCTCCCTGTTAGCCAGGATTCTGTCCAGGCGAGCCTTCTCGACATTGAGAATCTTGCCTCGCAATGGCATGATGGCCTGAAAACGTCGATCTCTTCCCTGTTTAGCCGAACCACCGGCCGAATCCCCCTCTACGATGAAAATCTCACAAAGAGCTGGATCCGTCCAAGTACAGTCAGCTAGCTTACCCGGTAGAGAGGACACTTCTAAGGCGTTCTTTCTGCGAGTCAATTCCCGTGCCTTTCTGGCCGCTTCTCGGGCCCGAGCCGCGGCTAGTGACTTCTCAATTATGCGCTTAGCATCCCCAGGATGCTCTTCTAGATAAGTCCCTAGATGCTCTGCCACAATTGATTCCACTATACCTCTAATATCGCTATTGCCGAGCTTAGTCTTGGTCTGTCCCTCAAACTGTGGCTCCGGAACCTTGACACTAATCACCGCTGTACAGCCTTCCCGTACATCCTCACCTGTCAGGTTTTCCTCATTGTCCTTGAGAATCTTGGCCCGGCGAGCATAGTCATTAAAGGTTCTAGTTAAGCCGGATCGAAAGCCACTCAGGTGAGTACCACCCTCCTGTGTATGGATATTATTGGCGTAGCTATAAATGTTTTCTACATAACCATCAGTGTATTGGATAGCTACATCCACTAGGCAGTTATCGACAGCTCCTTCGAAATAGACCACGTCTTTGTGAAGCACTTCTTTGTTCTTGTTTAGGTGCTCCACAAAAGAAATGATTCCCCCATTATACTGATAGGTATGTGAGCGACCTGAGCGCTCATCGAGAAACTCTAGCTTAACACCTTTATTGAGAAAAGCCATCTCCCGCATGCGGTACACTATAGTATCCAGATTGAATTCAACTGTTTCAAAGATCTCTGCATCTGGTTTAAAACTAATGGAGGTTCCTGTCTCCTCGGCCTCACCAACGATCTCCAGGTCGCTTAAGGGTTTACCTCGTTGGTACTCCTGCTGATAGACTTTGTTATTGCGCTTAACCTCAACCCTTAACCATTCAGATAGAGCATTCACACAAGCAACGCCAACTCCGTGTAAACCACCAGAGACTTTGTATCCACTACCTTCCCCACCAAACTTACCACCTGCGTGTAGGCGGGTAAGCACAGTCTCCACTGCAGACTTGCCGGTCTTGGGATGAATCCCTACTGGGATTCCACTACCATTATCGGTTATGGTCATGCTGCCATCCCCGTGGATAACCACCCGAATTGTATCACATCTACCTTGCATGGCTTCGTCGATGCTGTTATCCACAACCTCATTAAACAGCTGATGAAGACCCCTAGTATCTGTACTACCTATATACATACTAGGACGGCGTCTCACAGCTTCCAAACCTTCAAGTACTTGTATCTGTTCAGCCTCATAGGCTTGCTCTTTTCCGTCCATATCAAATCCCTCCATTCCACTACCGAATGTCGCTACTGGCAGAGAATCATTATTCCGAAGCCAGATATTGTGGATTCTCTGCCCGCCTCTTTAGAGTTGTACTGGAGACAGTAGACAAATAGATAGCATTGGTGGTGACCACCACAGAATGGGGCTGCCCTTCCGCAATATCCTTAACCTTCTGATTCTCTCTAGCTCTATCTAGATATAGCCGGTTGGTTTCAGATTCTAGTAGGGTATCCCAATCAATGATCACAACTATGTGATCAGAACGGATCACTGTGTTCTTACCAAGGTGGACAAACAAGGATCTCACCCTTCCGAGGCCAACTGGCCATCTATAATCACGTATTGACGGGAATGGTAAAGCTCATCACGCCGGAAATTGCCCCTATCAGTAGTAGTCAATAGTGTCTGCACCTTATCACCGATAGTCTCCAGAAAAAATGATCGCCTGGAAAAATCCAATTCTGATAACACATCATCCAAGAGTAATGTGGGATACTCACCCACTTCTTCTCCCATAAATTCCAGTTCGGCCAGCTTAATGGCCAATACCACTGTTCGCTGCTGGCCTTGAGACGCGAATTGGCGGGCATCTTTCCCATCTATCTGAAAAAGTAGATCATCTCTTTGCGGGCCCACCAGGGTAGTTCCCCTTCTCAATTCTTGTAGCCGATTGGATTCTAGCTCTTTGGCAAATCTATCGTTGATCTCCCGAGCTAAGGGTAGCTTTGTCTCGGCAATGCTCTCCCCTTCCTTAAGGTAGAAAGGAAGATAGTGAATAGTTAGGTTCTCTTCACCACCACTGATCCCTTTATGGCTCTCTCGGGCAAAACCCGCTATCCGCTGGATGGCCTCGGCACGTTTGTACATTAGCCGAGTACCATACTCAACTAGCTGTGCATCCCAAAGGTGGAGCTCATCTACCTTGGCTTTGCGCTCGGCTATGTTCTTTAGTAAGCTGTTACGCTGCTGCAAAACCCTATTATAGTCTACCAGATCATGTCGATATACTTTGCTTACCTGAGCTAGTCCCAGATCAATGAAATGCCGCCGCATGCTAGGGCTCCCCTTAACTAGTTGTAGGTCATCAGGCGAGAATAAGACCACATTGAGAAACCCAAGGAGATCCGACTGCCTGCGTAACTCCTCCCCCCCGATCCAGAAACGCTTACGTCGATTGCGGGAAAGGAGCACGCGCATTGAAAAGCTGCCCATTTGAGTGTTCACTTGGGCCCTAACCTGAGCCTCTGGTGCATTCCACGTAATCAAATCGGTGTCTCGAAAGGTGCGATGTGACCGCCCTGTAGCCAGCAGATAGATTGATTCGATTAGATTCGTTTTTCCCTGGGCATTATCCCCTACAAAGATGTTAAGATTCCGATCAAGCTCTATGCTTAACTTCCGGTAATTCCGATAGTAGTTTAGCTCTAATGAGTCTACATGCAAAATCCGGCACTCCCAACTCTAACCCTGAACAACCCGGAGCCGCCCCCCACCTTTAATCTCCACTACATCACCGGCTCTAAGCTGTCTGCCGCGGCGCCGCTCATCTAACCCATTAACCAAGACTTCCCCCGCCTGAATCAGTAGCTTAGCCTGCCCACCAGTATCGGTAACTCCAGCTAACTTCAGTAGCTGTTCAAGCTTAATGGTCTCAGTTTTGATCGTGACGTGCTCTTCCATTGTCATATAACACCTGCATTCTGTCAAATGAGATTCCTTCAAAGCACCAACGTTATCGGCTTTTCGCCCTGGTGACTTGAAGGTGCAATCTAGGCACCGGTTCTGCCTAACATAGTCTTATCTGGGAGTCATCACGGGCATAATCACATATACATAATCATCACTATCTAATGGCCTGATGGTGCCCGGGTTCATTCCACTAGACAAGCCTATCCTTACCTTGTCGGTGCTAACGGTCTTTAACATATCCAGGAGAAAACGGGCCTGAAATGCACTTCGCATTGTAGGGCCATTCTGCTTAACCGATAACGACTCCTCCGATTCACCTAGTTCCACATCCCGGGTTCGTAAGATCAGTATACCCTCTTCTATGTCAAGGGTCACACTAGCCGAAGATTGCTTATGCATTAGGTTCGCTCGCTCCAAAGCCGAAGTCAGCTCTCGGCACTCAACAACTATCTCTGTCTCTGTGCTAGCTGGCATAACCCGAGAATAGTCCGGATATTGCCCTTCCAGAAGACGAGAAACCAAGATGACATCATTTTGCCGAAAGAGAACTTGGTTACCCACAAGGGTAAGTTTCACCGTTGATTCAGAATCTGTCGGCAAGATGCGCTGTAACTCAATACAAGTACGGGCCGGTAGGATGAAGTTGAAATCCTCCCCCCCGGGTATTGTCTGCCGATTGAAACATAAACGGTTGGTATCTGTTGCAACCAGCCTAAGCTCGTCAGCTTTATACTCCATCAAAACTCCGGCAAATACGCTATGTCCCTGATCCTCCCGGGTAGCATAGGCTGTCTGGCGAATCATCTTAGCTAAAACGTGGCAAGGCATTTCTAGTAATGGGAGTACATTGCCCATTGGTAAGCTAGGGAAGTCTTCACCCACCATTGTCTGCAACCTAAAACTACCATTACCTGCAGTTATTTCCAGCATCTGCTGTTCCTTTAGCTGCTTAAAGGTAACTTCCCCAGACGGCAACCGGCGTATAAGAGGAACGAAATATTTGGCTTTCAGAACCATGCTCCCGGGGCTTGTGGTCTCCACTGTCGTATATGCTTCCATGCTGATCTCTGAATCCGTGGCTCGCAAAGTAAGCTTCCCATCCCCACACTCAAGATAGATACCGGTTAGTATCTCCTGGACGTCTCGAGTTGCTACCGCCTTCTCTACCATGTTTAGGCAACGTAGCATTTCCCCCTGCGTGCTCGTAAACTGCATCGCTCTATTCCTCCTGTTGAAAAAGTTGTGCATAGAGCCTTGACAACTTGTGGACTATTCTTATGTCCCGGCCCATGTGTGGAAATGTGGAAAAACCTTGCTTTGCCATCCACACCTTATAAACACCCGTTTGCCCCTTCCCTACAGGCTTTTACCCACATTTCCACATTTCCACATGCCCTACTACTATGACTACGATCCTAGATCTATTTAGATCTGATCAGGAAAACCTTCAATTCTGTCCACAGGCTGAGAAAAAAGCAAAGTATCTTAAGATGCGCCCACGCTATGGATTACGCAATTCCTGGGCCAGCTCGTTGATCTCTTTCTGCAAACTAGGGTTTTTCTGTAGCATGCGTTGAATCTTATCATAGGCATGTAGGACAGTAGTATGATCACGACCACCAAACTCCTCACCTATGCGGGGCAAGGAGGCATCAGTTAAATCCCTGGCTAGATACATTGCTACCTGACGTGGAAAAGTCACCGCACGGGTACGCTTCTTGCTTCGCATCTCTGCTACTTTGATGGAGTAGTGATTAGCCACGACATTTTGGATACTATCAATGGTGATCTGT
Source organism: Bacillota bacterium (assembly GCA_012518315.1). GTDB lineage: Bacteria > Bacillota > Limnochordia > DTU087 > DTU087 > JAAYSL01. The sequence continues at coordinate 5,201 of JAAYSL010000235.1, forward strand.
CTTTGACGGTGAGATCCAACAATATCTTTGAGGGCCTCTTCAGCTATTTCCACACTAATGTCGCGACGGCTCAAAGATGCCACTGCAATCACACGGTTTAAGGCCCCTTCCAGCTCCCGGATATTGGAGTGTACGCGGTTTGCGATATAGCTAAGTACCTCTTCGGGGATCTCTAGACGCTCAGTTGCTGCCTTTTTTCGTAGAATAGCGATGCGAGTCTCAAGATCAGGTGGCTGGATATCAGTGGTTAGGCCCCACTCAAACCTGGAGCGTAGCCTTTCCTCCAGGGTTGGGATCTCCTTTGGTGGGCGGTCACTAGACATGACAATCTGCTTATTTGACTCATAAAGGGCGTTGAAAGTATGGAAGAACTCCTCCTGTGTGCTTTCTTTTCCCGCCACAAACTGGATATCATCGATCAAAAGCACATCTACATTCCGATACTGATCTCGAAATTCCACCATGGCCTTTTTTCCTATGGCGTTGATCAAATCATTGGTGAACTTCTCTGAAGAGACATAAACCACCTTGGAACGGGGGTTGTGTTCGATCGTATAGTGTCCAACTGCTTGCATCAGATGTGTTTTCCCAAGCCCTACTCCACCATAGATGAAAAGTGGGTTGTAGGCTCGGGCCGGGGCCTCAGCCACTGCAAGTGATGCTGCGTGAGCAAAGCGATTGCTATTTCCTACGACAAAGGTATCAAAAGTATACCTAGGATTAAGAACCCCAGGTAGTATTTCATCTTGTCCAGTGGATAGTTCTATTGTTTCGGGACTAGATGCCGGTATAACTGGATCAGCCGGAGTTACCTCTTCCACTAAGTCTACATTGTTAGGTATGGGGGCACCGGGAAGAATGAACTCTAACCCCCAGTCTTGACCCACCATTGTCTGAAGGGCTTGCTGCATAGGTTCCCGATAACGGGAGTCTACCCAGTCTTTTGCGAATTCGTTGGCTATGCGAACGTAAAGTACATTATTGGTCAGTGTCAGGGGGCGGGTCCCCTTTAACCAAGTATTGAAGCTAGATTGAGGCATCAATGGTTCTATGCGGGAAAGGGTTTGTTCCCATATAGAAGCCAGATTGTCTTGCATGCCGGACTCCTCCTGACAAAGAAAAGCTATTTGATACCATCAATAAACTAGACACTTAGAGCAGCAATCACGCGGGCCCCAAGGGGGGTAAGGCTTCGCTTACCATTAGGATCGGATTGAACCAAACCCATTTCCTCCAACACAACTAGATCTCGGAAAGCAGTACTAAGAGACATATCTAGTTCAGTGGACGCAGTGGATGGGCCGACTTCGCCCAAATCTGCCACTAGGAAGAGTACCCTACGTTGTCGTCTGGATAGTTTTGTTTGCAGATCGGAAAGGGCCTCCGCCACGGCAGGGCCCTGCGTGTTCAGCTGTGTCAATTCAGCGTCGGTTTGCTGGCTTGGGCCAGCTTTTGGATCAGTAATGCGCAGGTAATAATCTTCGGTTTGCTGTATAGGATCTCCTGCTTGGACCACAGCATTTTCCCCCGGTCTACCCCGGGACGGATCCGGTCTGATAGCATCGATAGCCTCCCTTGTGGAGTCTATGTCTAGGTCAGAGACGGCTTGCTTTACTGGAAGGCGGATCAGAGCAGTAGCCACTGTACCACCTGTCAAATTATCCGCCAGGGTTAACTCTCCACCAGCGGAGGTTATTAGCTGGCGGGCTAGGGGTAAACCAGTACCAGCCCCTCGTATCAGGGCACGGTATGATTCTGGAGGTTCACCATAGTAACCTAAAAGAAGCGCCTTCTCCTTATCGGGAATACCAGGGCCATGATCACTGACTGTTAATTGATTGCCATCTGCTGAGATAGTGATCACACATCGCCGGAACTCGGCGTGAACCAGGTTAGTGATGAGCTCAATAGCTACCGGCATTGGGATCAAAGAATTTTTCTCCTCAAGAATGTGGCACGTGGAAGAGACCAAGTTTTCCAAGAACCGTGTTGGCACTTCATCGGCAATGGTGACTATTGTAGGTGTCGCACTTGCTGTTTCCTGGTAAGCCAAAAGCGCCAAAAGGTGTGAATGCTCGAGATCAATCGGTGTTTCGCGAATATTCCGCAAAAATTTCATCAACCAAGACACCTCCTTTTCAGTGAAGTCGGAGAAACATGAAAAGGGAGATATGAAAAACGAAAAGGCCCGGTCAAGCACATATGTAAATGGGAAATAGGTGGCCTGTGGATAAAAGTGATCTGAATAATCACAGGGTTTCCCCAGAGTTTACCACAAGGCTCATACTTCGACGGGATCACAGAAAATCCTTGCGATATGTGGATTGATTAAGAACAGAGTAAGATGAGAAGGGGAAGTTATCCACAGTATCAACAGGTTTTCCACAGATAAGGGCTGTGGATAGAAGACTAACCGGTATTCCCCAGAAGTTATCCTCAGAGTGCACAGGTTATCCACAGCCATTGAGTGAAGGGAGACAGCGTTAAGCTGGGTTTTTCCACAAGGCATGGGTAGACGCGGCGTCTCTAGCTGGGGAGGAAGGTTATCCACAGCACTTTTTGAAAAGGTGTACCAATCGAATCGAAGGCACCAGGTGCGCCGATGGAGAATTCACAGGTGAGAGATGGGCGAAAAATGGGAGAGAGATGGGATATAATAGGTATGGGATGGTTGATGGTGCCAGGGTTGACAGGCGAAAGAACGGCTTGCTATAATCGGTATGATATACCCCAAGATTGCCTCTTGGATGGAAGGATTTGCGGCCAAGGGGCATGGTTAATGTGGCTATTTAGAATAAAGGTTGTTGGTAGGAGGTGGCGAAGGTATGAAGCGAACCTATCAGCCGAATCGGCGCCGGAGAAAGAAGAATCATGGGTTCCGGGTCCGGATGAGGACCAGAGCTGGTCGAAATGTGTTGAAGCGGCGGCGGAGTAAGGGGAGAAAGGTGCTTTCAGCCTAGAGGTGAAGGGTAAAAGTGAAACCAATGCAGCGGTTGCTGCGCCCGACCGACTTTCAACGGGTATATAAAAATGGCGAAGCCGTGAGAAACCAGCTTTTGGTTTTGCATTACCGGAAAAACGGGGAAGATGTTTGTCGGGTTGGGTATTCGGTAAGTAAGAGGCTGGGCAATGCCGTAACGAGGAATCGGGTAAAGCGGCGACTCCGTGAGGCGATGCGGAGTATGGCCAGGGAGATCGAGCCTGGATATGATTTGATTTTGTCGGCTCGGGTACGGTGCGGAAGTGCCGAATATCGGGAAATAGTTGCAGCCGTGGTGAATGTCGTAACCCGAGCCGGTTTGTGGCAGGGCACGATCACGGAGGAGGAAGGTGATGGAAGCTAGAGATGGTGAAGACTATCGTGCTGGCTCTAATTGGGTTTTACCAGGTCTGTATCTCTCCTCTGTTGGCACCACGGTGTCGTTTTTATCCCACATGCTCTGAATATGGCAGACAAGCTGTGGAGAAGTATGGTGTTGTTCGGGGACTAGGTTTGTTGACAAAAAGGATCTTACACTGCCATCCATGGGGATCGGGCGGCTATGATCCGGTAAAATAGATGAGGTAGCTGAACGGAGGCGGATTGCTTGGGAGTGTTGAAAACCGCGTTAGAATGGATGTTGAGATTTTTCTATGATTTGAGCGGTAGCTATGGTATCGCCATTATCCTGCTTACGCTGGCGATTCGCTTGATCTTGGCCCCATTGACCTTAAGTCAAAGTAAATCAATGGAGGCTATGAAAGCTCTGCAACCTGAGATGCAAGCTCTGCAAGCAAGGTACAAGGATAAACCGGAAGAGTACCAGCGTAAGGTCATGGAATTATATCAAGAGCATAAGGTCAATCCCCTCGGTGGGTGCTTGCCTATGCTTGTTCAGCTTCCTTTTCTATGGGCCCTGTTTGCAGTACTTAGAGAGTTTGATTTTGGTACTGGTTTTCTTTGGCTAACTAGCCTTAGTGCTCCAGATCCGTTATATATTCTACCGATACTTTCGGCTGTGACAACATATATTCAAATGATGATGACCAGTGCCGATGCATCACAGAAGAGCATGATGTTTATTATGCCGGTTTTTATTGGTTATATTAGTATCAATTTTCCTGCCGGATTGGTAATCTACTGGGTGGTTAGTAACCTATTTTCCATGGGCCAGCAATATCTAATCGCTCGACAGATGAGCCCTCAAGAAGGAGGGAAAGCATAAACATGAGAAGTATTGAGCGCTCGGCAAAAACGGTAGAGGATGCCTTAGCCGAGGCACTCGCAGAACTACAAGCTACTCGGGAAGAGGTAGAGGTTGAGATCCTAGATGAAGGGACTAAGGCCTTTCTAGGATTGATTGGTGGGAAACAGGCTAGAGTACGAGTCACTTTGCGGGATAAACGGCAGGAGAAAGCCGAAGCCACCGTGGAATTCCTAGAGGGTATGCTCCAGCGTATGGGAGTTACTTGTAGTGTCAATTATGCTTGGGTGGAAGAAGATATACTCAAGCTTGATATTCAGAGTGATGAACTAGGCCTTGTGATTGGCAGGAGAGGCGAGACACTAGATGCTTTGCAGTACCTAGTAAGTTTGTCCATGAATAGAAACGATGAGTGGATTCGAATCATATTGGATGCCGAGGGTTATCGGGGTAGAAGGGAAGAAACTCTAAGGAACTTGGCTTTGCGGTTGGCGGAGCGGGCCAAGCGTACCGGTAGAAGGGCAGTATTGGATCCGATGAATGCCATGGAACGCAGGATCATCCATCTAACGCTGCAGGAGGATGAAAGTATCCATACCCATAGTGAGGGAGTAGCTCCTTACCGAAGGGTAATCATCGCTCCTCGCCGGAATCGATAGAGGCGAAGGGCAGAGTACGATCTGGAAGAAAAACGGATGCGAGACCGGATTTCCGGAGGGTAGGAAGCCCACCAATAAATAGGAGGAGCGTGTCGTGATGACGCGTTCCTCTTTTGCACTTAATAGTAGTGAGGGTTGAGGTCGAAAAAAGGAATGGTGAGGCAGTGATAAGAGATACTTGGATTGAAGACACCATAGCAGCCATAGCCACTCCCTTGGGAGAGGGTGGCATTGGCATAGTGCGAATTAGCGGCGCCGATGCAATCTCTTTGGTGGGTGATGCTTTCCTTTCACCGAAAGGGCGGGATCTGGCCTCCTCCCGTAACTGGAGCCTGAATTATGGCTGGATATTGGATGGAAATGGCAAGAAGATCGATGAAGTGATAGTTAGTGTTATGCGGGCACCCCTTAGCTATACTCGGGAGGATGTGGTAGAGATCAACTGCCACAGTGGGTTGCTGCCTCTACAGGGTGTACTAGAGCGCATCTTGGAGCTGGGGGCCCGACTAGCAGAACCAGGAGAGTTCACCAAAAGGGCTTTTCTAAATGGTCGGTTAGATTTGAGTCAAGCCGAGGCTGTTATCGATGTCATTCGGGCCAAGACCCATCGGAGCCACCAATTGGCCATGCGACAATTGGATGGTGGTCTGTCTAGGGCTATTGGCAACATGCGGAAGGATCTAGTCGGTCTTCTAGCAGAGATAGAGGCGGGCATCGATTTTCCCGATGAAGTGGGAGATATGGAACCAAAGGTGGCCAGGGAGATAATCGAGGGTGCCGAGAAAAGGATTGCGGTGATGGTAGCCTCTGCCGATGCTGGTAGGATTCTTCGGGAAGGGATCGATACTGCCATCGTGGGCAAACCCAATGTAGGCAAATCCAGTCTCCTTAACTTGTTGGCTCGGGAGAAACGCGCAATAGTGACCGAGATACCCGGTACTACTCGGGACGTGATCGAAGAGATCGTTAATATAGGTGGGTTTCCTTTTGTCATCCGGGACACTGCCGGTATCCGCCATACTGAAGATGCCGTCGAGAAACTTGGGGTAGAGCTTGCCATAGCACAAATGGAAGATGCGGATTTGGTACTTTGTGTGATAGATGGTTCAAGACCTCTCGCTGTGGAAGATACCGATTTGCTAGAGCAGGTAAAGGGCAAGAGAGCTGTGGCAGTAGCTAATAAAGTGGATTTGGGTGTGAAAATAACGGAAGCAGAATTGCGTGGGTGGCTTCCGGATGCGCCCATTGTTAGGATATCGGCCCAAACGGGTGAAGGACTAGAAGAACTTGAACAGACCGTTGTGGCTGCAGTGGTCCAGGAAGGCATCGATTTGGCTGGAGACTCACTAGTGGTAAGTCGAGCCCGTCACAAACAGGCTCTTAAGGAGGCTTTGGCAAGTCTTGAAGCAGCTAAGGGAACACTTGCACAAGGGTTACCCATGGATCTGGTGGCAATAGATGTTCGGGGAGCTTGTGAGAGCCTTGGAGAGGTTACCGGTGATACGGTACGAGATGAGGTTATTGATCGGATATTTGCCGATTTTTGCATAGGGAAGTAGGGTGTGTTTTGGTGAAAGCCTTGTACGAGTATGACGTAATCGTAGTTGGTGGAGGACACGCCGGTTGTGAAGCGGCTATGGCTGCCGCGCGCCTTGGGTGTAGGACTGCTTTGATCACGATGAACATCGACAGTATTGCCCAGCTCTCCTGTAATCCGGCTATTGGCGGGCCTGCAGCTAAGAGTCATCTAGTCAGGGAAATCGATGCCCTTGGTGGTGTGATGGGGCGAATTATAGACCAATCCTACATTAATATTCGAATGCTCAATCTTTCCCGGGGACCTTCCGTTCATGCTTTACGGGCCCAGGCAGATAAGCGTTTGTACCAGAGAAATATGATCAAGACACTGGAAAACCAACCTGGCCTGGAGGTAAAGCAAGGTACGGTTACCGAGATCATAACTGACGCTAATCGGATCTGGGGTATACAAACCAAGATGGGAACCACCATGCGGGCGGGGGCAGTGGTGCTTTGTCCAGGTACGTTTCTTAATGGATATGTGGTGGTCGGTGAGATTCAATACCCGGGGGGCCGGCAAGGTGAACCAGGAGTGCCTGAGTTATCGGAGAGTTTGCGGGAGGCCGGTCTTAAGATTCGAAGGTTTCAAACGGCAACTCCGCCTCGGCTAGATGGATGTAGTGTGGATTATTCAAAGATGACCGAGCAAAAAGGATCAGAGATGCCGTTGCAGTTTTCCTTTTGGGAACCAAGACGGGAAATTGAGCAGCTGCCGTGCTGGCTGACAGCAACTAATGCCAGAACCATTGAGACAGTGAGACAGAATTTGCACCGATCGCCCATCCAAACTGGGTTGGTATCCACCAAAGGGCCCCGGTTTTGCCCATCCATAGACCGCAAGGTAATGCGATTTCCGGATAAAGTAGACCACCAAATTTTCCTGGAACCGGAAGGGCGGGATACCACTGAGCTTTATGTATTAGGTCTGACCACCAGTATGCCGGAAGATGTACAGCTATCCTTACTTAGGACGATACCAGGTTTAGAAAATGTGAAGATCATGAGATCTGCCTACGCGGTGGAATACGATTTTGTTGACCCCTGGCAGGTGAAACCGTCTTTGGAAAGCAAACAAATGGCTGGGTTATTCACTGCCGGGCAGATCAATGGGACTTCTGGGTATGAAGAAGCGGCAGCTCAGGGTATTATGGCGGGGATCAACGCGTCTCGCTTCATCCAGGGGCTACCTCCCTTTGAACTAAGCCGCAGAGAGGCATATATCGGTGTTTTGATTGATGATCTGGTGACAAAAGGCGTGGATGAGCCCTATCGCATGATGACGTCAAGGGCAGAGTATCGGGTGAGTTTAAGGCAAGATAATGCAGATTTGCGATTGGCTGAGTACGGTTATCGGCTAGGGATGCTATCAGATAATGAGTACTATAGATTTACCAGGAAGCGGGAGATGATTAGAGAGGAGATCTTCCGTTTACGGGATATTAAGATCACTCCTACCAGGGCGGTACGAGAGACTCTAATAGGTTTGGGCAGTGGGGATTTGGCCAAGGCAGTTAGTGCGACAGATATCCTACAACGACCGGAGCTTTCCTACGAGGATCTGGCTAAGATAGGTGTGGAGGTTAGGGATCTACCTTGGGAGGTTAGAGAACAGGTAGAAATCGAGGTCAAGTTCGCTGGGTATCTAGCCCGGGAGCAACGCCAAATGGCGGAGACCGCCAAATTGGAAGCCCAACGAATGCCAGAAAACACCGATTTCGGAAGCATTCCGGGACTTAACCCTGAGGCGGTGACACTCCTTGCAAGAGTTCAGCCACTATCCATCGGTCAAGCCTCCCGTATACCCGGGATTACTCCCGGAGACATATCGATACTACAGGTTTGGTTGCTGCAAAAGGGTAGGAGAAGGTCACAGGTGAAGGCCGAGGTAGATCCGGGCAGAAAGAGTTTGTAAGGCGGGATGAATATTGGATAGATTCGATGTGATAGTAATCGGGGCAGGTCATGCGGGATGTGAGGCAGCCTTAGCTACTGCTCGTATGGGATTTCGGACTGTGGTCTTTACTCTCGCCCTAGATAGTGTTGCCATGATGCCCTGTAATCCCTCCATTGGAGGCCCCGGCAAAGCCCACTTGGTGAGGGAGATTGATGCCTTAGGGGGCGAAATTGGGCGTAATACTGACCATGCCTGCATGCATATCCGTATGCTAAATACCAAGAAGGGCCCGGCAGTCCAGGCATTAAGGGCTCAAACTGATCGGAAACTCTATTCATGGCGCATGCGACAGGTATTGGAAAGACAGCCCGGTCTTTACCTGCGGGAGGGGTGTGTGGAAAGGATTGTGGTGGAAGGTGATCGAGTGGAGGGTGTCAAGCTGCGTAGTGGTGAGAGTGTCAGGGGGCGGTGTGTGATTGTCGCTAGCGGCACCTACATGAGGTCACTTATTCACGTTGGGGAAGTTCATTACGAATCAGGCCCTCAGGCACAGCAGACCACACATGGCCTAAGCCGCAGTCTGGAAGAACTTGGCTTCAAGCTAGTGAGATTTAAGACCGGTACACCGCCAAGAGCTAATAGCCGCTCTTTAGCCTATGATCGAATGACTTCTATGCCCGGTGAAGAGGTAGGTCGAGGTTTTTCTTTACGAGGAAAATGGGAACTGAAAGAACAGGTTCCTTGTTGGTTGACCTACACAACCGCCAAGACCCATGCGATTATCTCTCAGAACCTAGGCCGCACCGCGCTATATGGTGGTGCCATTGTGGGGATTGGACCTAGATACTGCCCATCAATCGAAAGCAAGATTGTGCAGTTTCCCGACAAGAGCTCTCATCAGGTGTTTGTGGAGCCGGAGGGATGGGAAACCCAGGAGGTATACTTAAGTGGTGTTTCCACCAGTCTACCTGCCGATGTGCAAATGGAGGTCGTGCGGAGCATTCCAGGGTTAGAAAATGTGGAGATCATGCGACTTGCGTATGCCATTGAGTACGACTGTCTGGGGCCACATCAGCTAAAGCTTGACCTTGAAGCAAGGCATATTCAAGGTTTGTATTTTGCCGGCCAGATTAATGGGAGCTCAGGCTATGAAGAGGCAGCGGCTCAGGGCCTTATGGCGGGCATCAATTGCGGCCGGAAGCTGCGGGGGGAACCACCATTGATTCTCCGGCGAGATGAAGCTTATATTGGAGTACTAATCGATGACTTGGTTACCAAGAGTATTACTGAGCCTTACCGTATGATGACGTCTTTAGCTGAGTATCGACTATTACTACGGCAAGACAATGCCGATCAGCGGTTGGGCCACTATGGCAGAGAAGTAGGACTGCTATCGGAAGAAGAGTACGAGACAATCCAGCAGAAATGGGCTACTATCGAGAGAGAGATCGACGAGCTTGGCCGGTGGCGGCTTAACCCATCAGCGGAGGTAAATGAGATTCTAGAAAAGGCTGGCAGTACACCACTGCAAAATGTTGCCTCGGGGGAGGAGCTTTTGCGCAGGCCAGAGCTTAGTTATGAGGAGCTGCAGGCACTGGGGTGGATCAGGGAAATTGATGATGAACTAAAGGGCCTAATTGAGACAGAGATCAAGTATGCAGGTTATATCCGAAAGCAGCAGCGGTCAGTAGAGAGGTTTCAGCGGCTGGAGGAGAAGAAACTTCCAGATTGGTTGGACTATGAGAGTATCGAAGGGCTTTCTAAGGAAGCAAAGGAAAAGCTAATGAAGGTCAGGCCAGCTTCATTAGGTCAGGCTTCCCGGATCATGGGTGTCTCTCCGGCCGACATTTCAGTTTTAATGATCTGGATCGAGCAACGAGGGCGGGCAAAATCCAGTGGAACGAGATGAGAGGTGGAAAGGTGGCAGTGACTGCATGAGTCTCGGGGCGGAGATTCGAGAAAAGGCATCGGCTTTGGGTATAGAGATTGAGTTAGATGCAGAAGCCTTGTTTGAGAGGCACGCCGCTCTAGTAGAGGAGTGGAACCAGATGTTAAACCTAACTCGTATTCCCAAGGAGGAAGTGGCAGACAAGCATTTTCTTGATTCCTTAACAGTATTGTTGGTACCAGAAGTAGCTAATGCCACTCGGCTAGTCGATGTCGGTAGTGGAGCAGGGTTTCCAGGTATTCCCTTGAAGGTGGCAAGACCTGATTTGAACGTTACATTGGTGGATTCCCTGGGAAAACGGGTCAAATTCTTGGAAACTGTGATAGAAGCTCTCAGTTTACAGAGAATCTCATGTTTTCATGCCCGGGCCGAGGAAATCGGAAGGCATAGAGAACATAGAGAAAGCTACGATGTGGCGATGGGCAGGGCTGTGGCTAAGTTACCGGTACTATGTGAGTATCTCTTACCTCTGGTACGTGTAGGTGGGGTGATGGTGGCGATGAAGGGCCCTACTGGTAGAGATGAGGTCGATGAAGCTAAAGGGGCTTTGCGTACTCTGGGAGGCCAGGTGGGCAAAATCGTGGATACCAGCTTACCAGGTGGGGATATGAGGCAGTTAATAGTGATCAAAAAGGTGACAAAGACGCCCCCGGCGTATCCTCGGCGGGCCGGGATGCCTGACAAGGCGCCTTTGCAGTAGCGTGTAGTGGGTAGGCGAGCAAGAAGGGTAAGGGTAGGGGAGCCTCAATCCAGGAGGGAGGGGGCTCCCCTGTCTGCTATGTTAGTGTTAGTTGTTTCGGGGCAGGAATGGCGAGAGCAAGAAGCGAAAAGCAAGGGGAAGGCAAAAAAGGAGAAAGAGTGTACATAGTTGTGAGGGGAGGGATAGCATGCGCTTAGGTGATGTGCTAAAAGCCTGGGACAAGGATAAGCAGGGGCGAAATGAAGTAGAGCAGCAAGTGGTGAGAGATGCGGGGGATGCGGTCGTAGAGATTCCGCTAGCGGGAATAGAGCCCAATCCATTTCAGCCCCGCTGGGAATTCAATGAAGAGAGCACAAAAGAGCTGGCCAAGTCCTTGTCTGAGCACGGACTAATTCAACCTGTGATTGTGCGGCCTTGCCCGGGTGGATACCAGCTAATAGCTGGTGAACGGCGAGTGAGAGCCGCCAGATATTTGGGCTGGGAGACCATTCCAGCAGTGATACGAGAATTGGATGATGTAGCTAGTGCCCAGGTAGCCCTGATTGAGAATCTCCAACGTGAAGATTTGACTTATTGGGAGGAAGCGGAAGCATACCAGCGACTATTGCAGGAATTCGGCATGACTCAAGAAGAGCTAGCGGAGAAAATCGGGAAGAGCCAATCGGCTGTAGCTAACAAGCTGCGTCTTTTGCGATTAAGCCCTACGGTACGAGCAAGTATTTCCCGGGAAATAATGTCGGAACGGCATTGCCGCGCGCTATTGGGGCTGGAATCGGAAGAGAGCCAACTACAGGTGGTAGAAGCCATTAGGGACAAACGCCTTTCCGTTAAGGAAACAGAGGAGCTAGTTCGGCGCATTCGGAATGGTGAGGAGAAGAAGGAGAAGAGACAAAGGGTAGTGAGATTGTGGCGAGACGCGCGGCTACTTCAGAATAGTGTGCGGCAGCTGGTGAGAGACATGCGGGCAGGGGGCGCGGATGTGGAGCTTGAGGAAAGGGAAATAGATGGTGAGCTTGAGCTAAGGATTAGAATCAAGCAAGCATCGGGCATGGTAGCTCCAAAGGAAGGCAAACAAGGGCAAGGGGGTAGGTGAGGCTATTGGCTATTTGTTTGGCGGTGGTTAACCAAAAGGGTGGGGTAGGCAAGAGCACAACTGCAGTGAATTTGGGCGCTTGTCTAGGGGAGCTTGGCAAGCAGGTGTTGCTGGTGGATATTGATCCCCAAGGCAATGCCAGTAGTGGTGTTGGTGTGCAGAAGAATGTCGCACAGGGCTGCATGTATGATGTGCTAATTGAAGGGCGAGCTATGGAAGAAGTGATTATATCTACGGCTATTGCCGGATTAGATGTGGCACCAGCTACCCTGGAACTGGCTGGTGCGGAAATTGAATTGGTGTCAGCTATGTCTAGGGAGTACCGACTAAAAGGGGCGCTGGAAAAGATCCAAGACAGATATGATTATATTCTCATCGATGCACCACCATCCTTGGGTTTACTGACCATTAATGCGCTTAGTGCTGCGACGGCGGCCCTGGTGCCTATACAATGTGAATACTACGCCCTTGAGGGTGTAAGCCAACTTATGAGTACTGTGAAGTTGGTGAAAGACCATCTAAACCGGGATCTGGAGATTGGCGGGGTGTTGATGACCATGTATGATGCCCGTACGAATCTTTCTCAGCAGGTGGTGGAGGAGGTACGACGGTATTTTGGTGAGAAAGTGTTTCAGACCATCATACCACGGAATGTGCGGCTCAGTGAAGCTCCTAGTCACGGACAACCTATCACATTATACGATCAGCAGTGTCGTGGGGCCCAGGCCTATAGAGAGCTAGCTAGGGAGTTGATTGGAGCATGAATAGGCAAGCATTAGGTCGAGGCCTGAAGGCGCTGATTCCACAGGCGGAAGAGTCCCGTGGTGATGAGATCAGGCAGATACCGGTGAGCGCTATACAACCTAATCCCTATCAACCCCGAAGAGACTTCGATGAAGAAGGTCTGCAGGAATTGGCTGGTTCCATTAGCGAAAAGGGCGTCTTACAGCCAATTACAGTGCGTGACATGGACCAGGGATTCCAGTTAGTCGCTGGGGAAAGACGCTGGCGGGCCGCTCAGATAGCTGGTCTGAGAGAGATTCCTGCCTTGATTCGGGAGCTTTCGGATCGCGAGGTTATGGAGATTGCGTTAATCGAGAATCTGCAAAGGGAAGATCTAAATCCCATAGAAGAGGCTGAGGCGTACCAAGTACTGATGCGGGAATTCGAGCTTACACAAGAGCAAGTAGCCAAGGCAGTGGGAAAAGGGCGCCCGACTATTGCCAACAGATTGCGACTGTTGCGGCTGCCAGAGATAGTCAGGCGGTGGGTTAGTGGTGGAGAGCTAAGCCCCGGGCATGCCAAGGTTCTACTTATGTTGGATGAGGAGCGGGCAATCGAGTTAGGTCGTCGCTCGGTAGATGAGGGCTGGTCTGTGCGGCAACTGGAAGAGTATCTGCAGACGAAGAAAACCAAGACAGCTCGTTCCACGAGATCTCCTAGGCTTGTGCAAGAGAGCCCTTTACTTCGTGAGGTTGAAGAGAGGCTAGAGGGAGTCTTGGGCACTAAAGTCAAGATCAAGGATAGGCAAGGTAAGGGTAAAATAGAGGTGGAGTACTATTCCACCGAAGAGCTCAACCGGATTTTGGAAACCATCGCGGGGGATGTATGGGATTGAGGGGAGCCAGATATGCTGGCGAGATGTTCCACGTGGAACAATTAGCCAAAACGCGATGCAGTCGTCACACCAAGGCAGTATTTTGCCAGAAGGGTTGTGGTTAGACTGTGGAGCCGAAGCGAATCGGTGCCGGTATGCTTAGCGATGGTGTCGCACTGATTGTCTCCAGAGTGCGAAATATCGAATGCCTAGGCAGGAATTGCTGAATATGTGAAGAGAAGGGCGGTTCCACGAGGTTATTGAGCGTTGAAGAGAAGGCTATGACTCAGTGTTCCACGTGGAACATGTGGCGTCGGCGGTACTAGCGGCCCAGTGTGAATGCTTGTGGTCAAGTCTCTCCTACCATGACAGAGAGGGAAGCCTGCGGGAAGTAATTAAGAGGTGATCGTGCCCTAACCGTGCCTTAACCAGAAGCAGGAGGGGCGGATGCACGGGTTAGTGTCCTGAACAGGAGCGGGAATCAAAAGGGAATCGGAGAAGCGTTGGTCAAGGAAAAGGTTTGGGAAAGCATGATCAGGATTATTGAGCACGCGAGAGAGACTGGGACAAGCTTGCACGTGGAGTCATGCCAAATTTCTTTGACTTCTTTGCATTGGAGAAAACTGCAATGAGCCCGGCTGACTTGCTTAGACTATTCAAGGGTCGATGCCAGGAAGCTGCCGACTGAGTCTCCGCAGTAAAACCGGTGTGGAACTATAGGCGGCGGGCGCCATCCTGTTAGATGAGCATAGAGCACAAGAGAGATTCGTGTGGAAATACAACGGAAAATGTTCCACGTGGAACATTTTTCAACGCAAACCAAGCTCCATTAGCTCACTATATCAGTAGGATGCTAGTTGGCGATTAAGCGGCTGTCGGCAAGGTATAGCCGGAGCTCCACAGGGGACAATATAGTCATTGGTTCCTGTGGAGGTGATGGGACGCATGCA
>JAAYSL010000236.1 GCA_012518315.1 Bacillota bacterium
CTCGTTTTCTTCGCCACACTGGTCTTGATCCTCATCTTTGCTGCTTGGGGCAAACCCAGTCAGCCAGTAGGTTTCTGGAATGCAGTGTTTGCTACCAAATGGTATCTAACTGCAGGATTACTGGTGCTGTTAGCCTATATGCTCAAGCAGTGGTTCGACAAGGAGGAACGGTGGGAATGGGTGGCTGCTACTTGGGGCTTTGCCAAGCAGATCCTGCCCCTGCTCTTTGGTGGTGTGCTCATTGCTGGGATATTAATGGGGCGACCAGAGACTGATGCAGGTCTGATCCCATCGCAGTATGTGGCGGGTCTGGTGGGTGGCAACTCACTGAAGGCAAACCTTGTTGCTTCAGTGATCGGTGCCTTTATGTACCTAGCGACCTTAACAGAAGTGCCGATACTCCAGGGGCTGCTTGGTTCGGGTATGGGGCAGGGGCCAGCGCTGGCATTACTCTTGGCGGGGCCGGCTCTCAGCCTTCCTAGCATGTTAGTGATCCGCAGCGTATTGGGTACCCGCAAGACAGTGACCTTTGTCTTGTTAGTTGTGCTTATGGCAACCTTTACTGGCATGATCTATGGTTCGCTGGTTGTCTAGACAGGAGAAGATATACTGAAGAGAAAGTTGGTGGTGGGCGCTGGGTGATTGGTGCTATGTATCTGAATGGTTTTTCGGGAGCAGAGAGGTTTCGGTAGATGGATTAACAGACTAGACTGAACTACTAAGGGAGGGGAGTGGTCTTATGGTAATCAAAGTCTTGGGTACAGGTTGCCCTAAGTGTCAGAAGGCAGAAGCCAACGTCCACGCGGCTTTGGCAGAGCTAGGGATCGAAGCAGAGGTACTAAAGGTGACTGACCTTAATCAGATTATGGAATATGATGTTTTCATGACACCTGCTTTGGTGATCGATGAGAAGGTCGTGGCCTCTGGTAAAGTGCCAGGCATCGAGGAAATCAAGGGGTGGCTCCACTCCAAATCGTGAGGGAAGTTGGGTGATGATGGTGATGACTAGGAATAGCAACTCTCTAGGTTGCTGCTCCTGTGGCGGCGTTTGTTGTACGCCACAGGAAGAAAAGCTGATTACGATTGATTTCTTGTATCTGGACTTAAGCGTTTGCCAGAGGTGCCAGGGCGCGGAGATTAGCCTGGATAGAGCCATCCAGGAGGTGTCAGGGGTACTACAGGCAGCCGGTTTTGGGGTAATCGTCAATAAGATCAATATCACATCCAACGAACTAGCGATTCAGCACAGGTTCTTAAGCTCCCCTACTATACGCATCAACGGCAACGATATCGCTCTTGACGTAAAGGAATCCTCCTGCACCGATTGTGGCGACTTGTGTGGTGAAGATGTTGATTGCAGAGTCTGGGTATATGACGGTGTTGAGTACAACGAGCCCCCCAAGGCACTGATCGTTAATGCCATCCTCAAGGAAATCTACGGGGAGCGAAAGGCAGAGCCGCAAAGCAGAGAAGAGTACTACTTGCCGGAAAATCTGCGGGTCTTCTTCGATGGTTTGAGCAATATGGCGGAGAGATAAGAGGTCGAATGCACTTGCTTGCAAGCTCTTGACTTGGGGAGATACAATGGCTAGAATTATGGGTAGCCCCCCCTAGTGTATAGGGGGGATTCCTAAGAGCAATACATCAAAAAAAGTTGATATAAGGGGTGTGATTTGTTTAGATGTCACCCAGATCAGACGTATCCGTGCAATTAGCGGATTATGTAGAAAAGTTTAGGGCCCTTGCTGATTTGACCCGAGTAGAGATCATCTGTCTACTGAAAGAAAGGGGTGAGCTTTGCGTCTGCGATCTGACAGAATACACAAAGGGAACCCAATCACGCATTTCTTATCACTTAAGGATCTTACACGATGCCGATCTTGTCTA
>JAAYSL010000237.1 GCA_012518315.1 Bacillota bacterium
GAGTCTATGCCGGTGTCTTAGGTAAGATTATTGGCGTCTACTTGGGACGGCCCTTCGAGGGATGGACATACCAGCGCATCATGGAGGAGCTTGGCGAGATTAACTACTATGTACATGAAAAGCTGGGCAAGCCTTTGGTCGTAACCGATGATGACATTTCCGGGACGTTCACCTTTGTGCGGGCTCTAGCTGATTACGGTTATAGCCGAGACATTACTCCTGGGCAGATCGGTCAGACCTGGCTCAATTACTTGATTGAAAATCGAACCATCCTTTGGTGGGGTGGGATGGGGAATTCTACTGAGCATACCGCGTATTTGCGGTTGAAGAAGGGCATTCCCGCACCCCAGAGTGGATCCATGGAGCTGAATGGCCAGGTGGTAGCAGAGCAGATCGGAGCACAGATCTTTATCGATGCTTGGGCTATGCTTTGCCCGGGGGATCCCAAGCTAGCGGCAGATTTCGCCCGGAGAGCCGGGTCAGTCAGTCATGATGGTGAAGCTATCTATGGAGCCCAGGTGATTGCTGCCATGGAAGCGGAGGCTTTTGTGGAGTCCGATCTAGAAAAGCTAATCGACACGGCAGTTGCCTTAATCCCCAAGGATTCTGTGATTTACCGGATGATTGAAGATATCCGGGAATGGCACAGTAAAGAACCCGATTGGCGGAAGGCTAGAGAGCTGCTCGAAGCCAACTATGGCTATGACAAATACGGTGGTAATTGCCATATGGTGCCCAACCATGGGTTGATTATTCTAAGTCTACTCTATGGTGATGATGACTTCCAGAAAAGCCTCATGATCGTCAATACAGCTGGCTGGGATACTGACTGTAACTCGGCTAATGTCGGTTGCCTTATGGGCATTAAGAACGGGTTGGCAGGAATTGATGCCGGTCCGGATTTTCGGGGTCCAGTGGCTGATCGCCTTTACCTTCCTACCGCCGATGGAGGCAGGGCGATTACCGATGCTGTAATCGAAACCTACCATGTCGTCAATATGGCTCGAGCTTTGGTGGGACTAAAACCCCTTGCGCCAAAGGATGGGGCTCGCTTCCATTTTGAGCTGCCTGGTTCTGTTCAGGGCTTTCAGGTGGAGGATAGCATCGAATCACAGGGAACTGTGCTGGTAGAAAACGTACCGGGACATAGCCATATGGGTGAAAGAAGCCTGGCCTTGCGTTATCAGCATGTGGCAACAGGACGAGTCGCTCGGGTGGCTACACCGACTTTCATTCCAGCTGATGCTCTGGGAGTTAGTCATTATTCGTTGATTGCCTCTCCGACGCTTTACCCTGGTCAGATTGTCCGGGCAAGGGTTAGTGCTGATGGTGATAATAACCGCCCCATTGATTGTAGTCTTTATGTGAGAGTTTATGACTGCAATGATCAGCTTCGAAGAGTTGGGGGTCCTAAGGTTGCACTAAAGCCAGGGGCAGAGCACGAGTTCTCTTGGAAAGCGCCAGATATGGGTGGACAGCCCATCGCGGAGATCGGCATCGAGATCGCTTCATCCCAGAGGGCCGACGGAACAGTCTATTTAGATTATCTGACCTGGAATGGAATACCGACCGTTACATGGAGTCGGCCTTATGACGGAGGTACAGTGTGGCAGAGAGCTTGGGTGGATGGCCTTGACCAGCTGCAATTCAATCGTGAGCCATATAGACTGGTCCAGAATGCGGGAACCGGACTAATGATCCAGGGTACGCGGGAATGGGAAGACTATAGCGTCACAGCGGATCTCACGCCTCACATGTGTGAAGCCACCGGTGTAGCGGTTCGGGTGCAAGGTATGCGCCGTTACTATGCACTTTTGTTGTGCAGGGATGGGTTAGTTCGCTTAGTCAAGGAGCTTGACGGTACCAAAATACTCGGAGAAGCTCACATAGGTTGGGAGTTTGGCCAGACCTATGATCTAAAGCTGGAGGTGCAAGGTAATCGGCTCAAGGGCTGGGTACGTGACCAATGCCTTTTTGATCTCACGGATCCAGGAGAGGTTCTCACCTCCGGCGCTGTAGCCTTGGTTTGTCAGGAAGGCAGGGCAGCCTGCAGTGTGGTATCGGTAATGCCTTGATATCTCCTGCTTTTGTACGCTAAGAATTGGCTATTCCCTAGCGCCGTACTGGCGCCAGGGAATAGCTCTTAGTCTTTTTGGGCACCCGATCAATCACTC
The DNA here is from genome assembly GCA_012518315.1 of Bacillota bacterium. Lineage (GTDB taxonomy): Bacteria > Bacillota > Limnochordia > DTU087 > DTU087 > JAAYSL01. The sequence goes on from JAAYSL010000237.1 coordinate 2,175, forward strand.
CAAAAGGCCCTGCCTGTGGCATCCGCGGCCAAAATTGCATCTTGCACCATTGCAGCTGTTACGGGGAAGGGCATATTATGGATAGTCTCTTCTTCCTTGGTAGCCGCTTTGGCTACCTCCATGACCCGGTGGGGCTGGGCCTGGGTAATCCCAAGCTGGGCCAGGGTCACGGGTAAACCAATAGCCATGCAAAAACCAATTACTTCCTCGATTTCTTCAGTAGGGCGTCCCTCAAGGACGAGCTGCACCAAGGTGGAAAAAGCTACCTTTTCACCATGAAAAGCACCATGGGTTTCTTGTAGTGCCGTTAAGCCATTGTGAATGGCATGGGCCGCTGCTAGGCCTCCACTTTCAAAACCCAGGCCGGATAGTAGGGTATTAGCTTCAACTATGTACTCTAAGGCGGGAGTAACTACCTGGCGTTCTGCCGCCCAAAGGGCCTGTTCTCCATATTCCAGGAGCGTCTCATAGCAGAGGCGGGCTAGATTTCGGGCAGCTAAGGTAATACGTCCCCCGGCCATGCTTCTTGCTGCAGACGCAGCACATGCCTCTGCTTCAAAGTAGGTAGCTAGGGCATCACCCATGCCACTAGCTAGGAAGCGGGGAGGAGCTTTGGCAATCACGGCAGTATCTAGAAGTACAAGGTCCGGGTTACGGGGCAAGAATAGGTATTCCTCAAAAATACCACTTTCAGAATAGACCACAGAAAGCGCGCTGGTAGGCGCATCGGTAGCAGCGATGGTAGGCACAATGGCAACAGGTACTTCTAGATAATATGCTACAGCCTTCACAGTATCTATAGTCTTGCCACCACCAATGCCGATGACAGCATTGGTTCTTTCGCCGGCTCGTTTCTGTAAACGTGTGATCTCTTGTCTTGAGCATTCCCCTCCAAAAGGCTCTTGTACTGGATCTAAATGATCAGCCATGGAACTAGTGATCCGTTCACCCAAGAGTCCCAGCACTGTCTTATCGATAACTACCAATGGCCTATTACCTAAAGGTGCAACGTATTCACCTAGCCTATCGATGGTGTCTGGGCCTTGCACATATCTACCGGGGGCAATCAGTACCCTGTCCATATGAACCCCTCCTGCCATAGATTAGTTGAAACACCTGTCTAATAGTTTCCCAAATTGCCTGACAGTTAATCACGTATTCGGAGGGATTCTTCGCCATGTCTCAGGTTTTGTGCTCACCTTCAACTAGGCTGATCCAAAGGGATCATTAAAAATCACTTGCTAAACAGATGCCAAACACATCCGGGTGGGAATAGCTTTTTCCGGGGATTTTGTATAAGTATTCGGTATACATGCGTTTTGAAAGCAGGGAATCCAGTGGGTAAGTAGTATTAAAGGGCTAACATCACACATCATGCAATGGTGTTGCATCAGACGCAACAAAAACAGGACACCGGTGGCATATGTCTGGCATGGGGTTGATGTTGTTGGTATATCTATGCACAATTATTGATGAAAAAGGGGGCACCAGATTGAAAAAGCGCTATAGTATTTATGCTTGGTTTTTGCTTCTCGTTGTAGGCCTTTGGGTACTATCGGTACCGGGATTTGCCCAGGGTAGTGAGCCTGTCTATGGTGGCACTTTTAGCATGGCGATTAGTGATGATCCACCACTTTGGCCCATTAAGGGCGGTATTTTCAACCTCATGCCCAACAAGCTGATCTATGAACCATTAGTCAAGTATGATGCTGTTGACCTTTCTCTAGTTGGCGGTTTGGCCGAGTCTTGGGAGGTCTCCTCTGATGGGTTGGTTTGGACCTTTCACCTCCGGGATGGGGTGAAGTGGCATGATGGCGCGCCCTTTACCGCTGATGATGTGAAGTTCTCCTTTGATACATGGATGAATCCAAACATCCCATATTACCTAAGTGGCAATGTAGCAGGTTTAAGTGGTGTTGAAGTAGTTGATCGGCTAACTGTCAAGGTGCATGCTAAGCAACCACTTGCTTCTTTCCCTGCTCTCCTTGCCTATAACATGAATATCCTGCCGAAACACCTTTTGGAGGGTTACTCAGACGAGGAGCTAGCTAATCCAACTGAGTTCTTGAGAAATCCCATTGGTACCGGCCCCTTTAAGTTTGATAGAAAACAGGCTGGGAGCTATGTGCGGGTAGTGGCCAATGAAGAATACTGGGGTGGCCGCCCTTACCTAGATGCAGTTGTCTTTAAGGTCATTCCGGATATTGATACACAGCTGGCACAGCTACAGGCGGGAGACCTGGACTTTGTTGTGATTGAGCCTTACCAGATGGCGCCACTTCAGGGTGTGAAGGGTCTTCGCGTTGATGAAGCTCCCCAAGTTAACCATTTTTATATCGACTTAAACCACTACAACCCAATATTCCAGGACAAAAGCGTTAGGCAGGCTCTAACTTATGCCTTGGATAGACAGGCTATTATCGACAATATCCTGATGGGTACAGCCAAGCTTGCCACAGGCCCCATTTCACCTTTGCTCAAATGGGCCTATGAGCCTAATGTTAAGCAATATCCTTGTGATCCGGCTAAAGCCAAGCAGCTACTAGATGCTGCCGGTTGGCTTCCAGGCTCTGACGGGGTCAGGCAAAAGGATGGTCATAGGCTTAGTTTCACCATCGAGGTAGATCCACATCCTGTAAGACAGCAAATAGCCTTGGTGGCTCAACAGGCATGGCAGGCTGTTGGCTGTGAAGTATTCTTGGAGCTTTATGAATATAGTGTGATTGTTTCACACTCCAGGACAGCCAACCCCGTGTTTGATGCCAATCCTAATTGGTTAGTTACACCGGCTGACCCCGACATATCCACCTATTATCTAACTGGTTCTGGTGGTAATACATCGAAATGGTCCAACCCTGAGGTAGATGAGCTCTTGATGCGGGGCAAGGCTACACTAGATCAAGGGGAAAGAACGAAGATCTACAGTGAGATTCAAGAAATCATTGCCGAAGAAGCACCAATCATCTATCTGTATTATCCCCAAGAGATTCGGGTGTTTAATGACAAGGTACAGGGCTTTGCCCCAGTGGGATATCGAGATGCTATGGTTTGGGCTCAGAATATCTGGAAGAGGAAGTAGGCCGAAAGCAGTTAGCCAAGGGAGGTCCTCTGATCGCCAGAGGACCTTGATGAGTTAGGAGTGGCATTATGGGACGATATATCGCTAGAAGGCTAGCGCAGACCGTTGTTTTGCTGTGGCTAGTTACTATCATGACTTTCAGCCTCATTTTGGCAGCACCAGGAGGCCCAGCTGTCTTGTTTGAGCCCGGCATCACGGTAGAGCAGATGGAACAAATGCGGCAAGCCATGGGGCTAGATCAGCCAATTCATGTACAATACCTGCGCTGGCTAAAAAACCTATTGAGGGGCGATATGGGAACCTCCTATACCTTAGGTATGCCGGTATCTGAACTGATTGCCACTAGGCTACCTGCTACAATGCTTCTTTCTGTAGCAGCTTTAGGTTTTGCCATCTGTCTTGGGATTCCATTGGGAGTGATCGCAGCTGTTAACCGAGGTGGGATCGTTGACAACTTGGTCACTCTAGTCAGCTTTTTTGGAATTTCGGTGCCGGTTTTTTGGTATGGCTTGATGCTGATCATTTTCTTTTCTGTAAACCTACAGTGGCTACCGGCCGGTGGCATGATAACAGTGGGAGAATCATCACTATTTGATCTACTGGCCCACCTCATTTTGCCTGCTGTTGTCATTGGTACTGTCAACATGGCTCAGATCACCCGCTACACCCGCTCGGCCATGATCGATGTACTCAATGCAGATTATATCCGCACTGCCCGGGCTAAAGGCTTAGGGGAGGCCTGGGTCTTATTCAAGCATGCCCTTCGCAATGGCATGATCCCAGTGATTACTGTGATTGGACTTCTACTTCCCCGGATCGCCGCCGGAGCCGCTGTTACAGAGCAGGTATTTGCCTGGCCGGGGATGGGGCAACTAGCGGTAAGGGCTGCCTTTCAAAGGGATTATCCCACCATCATGGGCGTGACTTTGGTGGTATCGGCGGTAGTAGTCTTAAGTAACCTACTGACCGATATAGTTTATGCATATATTGACCCACGAATTAGATTTGAATAGGGGGGATGAAAATGGCGGCTGAAATAACCACCCAAGATATACAGGATGTGGCAAGAACAAGCCTAGAGGAATCTTACTGGGGTAGAGCCCGAAGGCGGTTTGCCAAAAACAAGCTAGCCATGGTCTCTCTGGTGGTTCTTCTCATGATGCATGGAGCGGTCATGATCCTCCCCTACTTTCTTAGTCATGATCCAGATACAATCAACCTTTTTGGTCGGTTTTTGCCCCCGGGAGCTAATGGACATCTATTGGGGACAGATGAGATGGGACGGGACGTTTTTGCCCGGCTAGTATACGGCGGCAGAGTCTCTTTGGGCATCGGGCTTTCTGCCATGGTTGGCTCCATCATTATTGGCACTATTCTTGGCGCTTTGGCAGGGTTTTGGGGTGGCTGGGTAGATACTGTGATCATGCGGATCACTGATGCCATGTTGTCATTTCCAGTGTTTTTCATCCTGTTGACTCTACTCACCATTTTGGGAACCAGCATTAGGATGATTGTTCTAGTTATAGCACTGACTAGCTGGATGAATGTGGCCCGTATCGTTCGTGGTGAAGTATTGAGGGCTAAGTCCTCTCAATATGTAGAGGCCGCTATTGCTTTGGGGAACTCAGGCTGGGCAGTGCTATTTCGGCACATCCTACCCCAGTCTATATCATCCATTATAGTGGCGGCTACTTTGGGAGTTGCTTACTCCATTTTGACGGAGTCTTCCCTTAGCTACCTAGGCCTAGGAGTCAAACCACCCACTGCTAGCTGGGGCAATATGCTCAGTGGAGCCCGTTCTTATATCTGGTCGGCTCCCCATTTGGTTTGGTATCCGGGGCTACTCATCTTCGTTACTGTACTCTTGTACAACGCATTGGGAGATGGACTGAGAGATGCCCTTGATACATCTGGGCGATCTTAGGACCATCTTGAGATGGAAAGGGGATCGATTTGAAAATCTGCTATCTGGGAATTGAAGCAAGAAGGCAGTATTTGCAGGCAGCCGCTGCTCCGGGAACCATTGTGGAAAACATGGCTGATTATACACCTAAGCATCCCAAACCAATTAGTATCGAGTCCCTATATGAAGAATATCTATCGACGCCACGGCTATTTGAAATGGTGCAAGAAGCTGAGAAACGGGGCTATGATGCAGTACTGACCGGTTGCTTTGGTGACCCGGGGGTAGATGCTGCCCGAGAACTAGTCAACATACCGGTAATCGGACCTGGGGAGGCCTCCTTGCATACTGCCTGTATGTTGGGATATCGCTTTTCTGTGATTTGCCCTGTGGAAAGCACCATTCGCTCCACCCGGATGCAGGTGGTTAAGGCGGGGCTAGAATCAAGACTTGCTTCTTTGCGATCTCTTGATGAATCTGTCGTTGACATCAGAAAAGGAGAGGAATCAACATACCAGAAGCTTCTGACAATAACTAAAGCCTGTGTTGATGTAGATGGTGCTGATGTGGTCATCTTGGGTTGTGCTAGTCTGGCCTTTGCCTTTGGTGATCGGTTAGCTAAGGATGTAGATTTTCCGGTAGTTAATGGCTTAAGATTATCTTTGAAAATGGCAGAGATGCTGGTTGGTACAGGACTAAGTCATAGCAAAGTAGCGTTTCCCCTACCACCGAAACTGGCGGAGGCAGGCTCTTAGGTCTTGGTCGGGTTCACCTGGCATTTAGCAGTGAGACATGCAACAAGAGCATGCAATGAGAGCCTGAGACAGGACTATGGAATTTTGCCTGGAGGAAGAAGGTGTACTCAATGAACAAAGAGACTGGATCATTGAACAGGGAAACTATTGACAGAGTGGAAACGGCACTTGTCTCCATGCGGGATGATACTTTGGCCACATCCTATGGCCCTTCTGTGGCAAGGCGAGACCATGTCTTTGTTCGGGTTTGGACTACATCAGGAGCCTTTGGCCTTGGTGAGGCTTCACCTTTACCCCATTTTACAGGAGAAGTAGGGGATGAGATCAAACGAACCATAGATCATGCTTTAGGACCTAGCATTCGTGGTCTTAATCCCTTTGATATCACCAAGATAGAAACTGCCTTACACCGGCGCTTGCCACACCATACAACAGCAAAAGCCGCCATTATTACAGCAGTTTATGATCTGGTCGGTAGGCTCTTAGACCTGCCGGTATACCGACTATTAGGCGGAAAGCTCAGGGACAAGGTTGAGATCGCTACAGGGGTGGGTATTGGCACCACTAGTGCTACGTTGACAGAGGTAGAACAATTGGTGGCCCGAGGGGTAGGGACGGTTAAGCTTAAGATTGGCTCTGACCCGAAGCGGGATATTGCTATAGTACGAGCGGTTCGAGAGAGGTTTCCAGAGCTTAAGCTCAGGGCCGATGCCAACCAAGGCTATACTCCCAAAGTAGCTGTGGCAGTACTCCGGGAGATAGAAGACTGTGACCTGCAGTATGTGGAGCAGCCAGTAGCTGCCGATGATCTAGTGGGTCTACAGGCAGTGGCTGCTGCTACCTCTGTACGTATCGCGGTAGATGAGTCTCTGTATTCTCTTAAGAATGCAATGGGACTCATCTCTTTAAGAGCAGCAGATGTCTTTGTCATCAAACTGATTAAGACTAGTGGTATTCGTCAGGCTCGGGCCATCATGGAGCTCGCCCAAGCTAGCCATATTCCCTGTGTAGTGGTTAGCCCCTATGAAGGCCAACTAGGTATGGCGGCAGATATTCATGTCGCGGCGGCAAGCCCTAACTGTACGTGGGCAGTGGAACTTGGTCTAGGAGATCGAGTAGAAGAAGACCCTTGTGAGGGACTTAGTTTTCATCGAGGATATGTCGAGGTGCCCATGGGGCCGGGCCTGGGTATAACACTTAGCCAAGATGTATTTGCCCCTTAACCTCAAAAGTAGATGTAGCTTATTTTGCAGGGAAACAACCTGCGAGACTTAGGTAAAAAGCACACAGTTGGAACCAAAATTCTAATTAAAGATAGAAGTATGGTAGCAGACAGTGTGGAGACCAGAAGGTAAAATAAGTAGCCAAATTGACCCAGAAGGGGAGGAGCACAATGAAGGGAGTTAGCCAGACCGAGCGAAGGTTATTAGAAGAACTCTCTGCCGATGAATTAATCCGACACGTGGAGTACCTATGTCAGCTTGACCGGACGTCATCTAGCGATGGTGAGAATGAAGCCATAGATTATCTAGTACGGGAATTGAGAGCTCTGGGGATACCAGTTCAGGTGCACGAGTTTGAAGCATACTTGAGTTTTCCCCAAAAGGCATCAGTAGACGTATTAGGAGCACAATGCCAAGGAGGATGCCAAAAAGGCTGCCTAGTGGAGACGACTCTACGGGCCAAAACCCGGGCTTTCTCCGGCTTGACACCTCCGGAGGGGGTAACCGGTGAAGTAGTGTATGTGCCCGGTGGCTCAGATATGTTTACCGATTTTGATACCAAAGAAAAGCTCGAGCAAAGGCAGTTGGCTGGCAAGATTGTGATGAGTGAAGGTGGCGGTCGTCAGAATATGCTGACTGCTCATAAACTCGGAGCCATCGCCTATATTCACATGTGGCCAAGTAAGGAAGATGTATTACATGAGGGTATAGTATCACCGGTGTGGGGAACGCCTACTGCGGCTACCATTGACAATATACCCGACATTCCGGTTGTAACCATTACCAATGACGATGGTGAGCTGATTAAGCAGAAAATTGCCGATGAGGGTAGTTGTGTCTTGACAGTCAAGGCTGATGTCGAGACCGGTTGGCGGAAATTACGCCTCCCCGAAGTGAGGATTCCTGGCAAGACCGATGATTTTGTGTTACTCGGTGGCCATATAGATTCCTGGCATGTCGGTGCTACTGATAATGCCTCGGGAAATGCTACCTGTATTGAGTTGGCAAAAGTGTTCTGGAATCACCGCCATGAGCTTTATCGAGGTGTTCGCATCGCTTGGTGGCCGGGTCACTCCACAGGTAGGTATGCCGGCTCCACCTGGTATGCAGATAATTTCTGGTTTGATTTACACGACCATTGCGTTACCTATATCAATATCGATTCACCGGGACCAGTGGGAGCGACTCAGTATTCCCTTGTTACCGCTGTGGCTGAAAACAGCCTCTTTGCTCAAAACATAGTAGAACAACTCACCGGACAAGTTCCCAAGATTGAGCGGCCTGTTAGGGCAGGCGACCAGTCTTTCTGGGGTACAGGAGTCACTTCATTGTTCATGCTGCTTTCAGAGTTGCCCGAGGACGAGAAGGCCGCTGTTGGTGGTAGTGGTGGAGCCTGGTGGTGGCATACTGAAGAGGACACCGCGGACAAGGTATCCCCGGAAGTGTTGCTGCTCGATACCCAGATTCATGGTCTAGCGGCATATCGCATCTGCACTGAGCCGCTCCTGCCTCTAAGACTAGTTGACATGGCTTGGGAGCTTTGGTCCATTGTCGACAAACTTGCGAGTACCGCGGGTGACGCCTTCGATTTGACTAAGCTACATGAAGAGTTATGTCATCTACATGAACTTGCCGGTCAGTTGGAGAAGCTACGAAAACAGGCTGATTCCATGACCGGGGAAGAAAGACAGTTGTTTGACAATGCACTAAATCGGGCAATCAAGTTACTTACGCCGATTAACTATACGGTAAATGGCATGTTTGAACACGATCCAGCCATTCCCACGCCAGCCTTACCGGGTCTTGCGCCGGTGGCAAAACTCGCTGTTCTGCCAGCAAATCACCCCATGGCGAAATTCATTAAAAATGGCCTTGTGCGTCAGCGCAATCGAATTCGATATGCGGTTAGAGCTGCTACCACAGAGGTAGAAAAATGCCTCCGGTATTTTGCCTAAAGTAAGTGGGGCGGCTTGCCGCCCCGAACTTGCCAGCTTTAGTTCGAAGGAAAGCTAGAAAGGAATCCCTGAATAGTGGTCATTGAATCAGTAGATAAGGCTTTACAGATATTGAACCTCCTTGCTACCGTTGGTAGCCTTCGGGTCAATGAGGTAGCCCGTAAATTGGAGATGACGCCCTCCACAGCTTCCCGCTTACTAGCGACTTTGGCTCAGCGCTCCTATGTGCAGCGGGATCCCAATACGAAGGAGTACAAGATTGGCTATGGGGCTGCTCAATTAGGGTTTGCTTTCTTGCGCCGCCTGGAGTTACGGGAGGTTGCCCGGCCATACCTAAAGCGATTGGCTACTGAGACCGGTGAAACGGCCCTGCTATCAGTAGTCAATGGCTTAAATGTCATGTGTATTGACAAGATCGAGGGCAGCTACACCATTCGTAATCACGCTTCCTGGGGAGATATGGTACCTCTGTATTGCGGTTCAGCGGGGAAGGTGCTCTTGGCCTTCATGGCTTCAGAAAGGCTAGAAGGGCTCCTAGAGTATTTTGACTTTAGAGCCTTTCAGGCAAACACCATCACCTCACGAGAACGCTTGCTGAAGGAGTTAGAAGAGATCCTGTTTAGGGGATATGCCACAAGTATCGAAGAGTTCAGCCAAGGTGGCGCCGGTGTGGCTGCTCCGGTACTTGATCATCAGGGGCAGATCCTTGCCGCCTTACATGTAGGGGGCGTGGCTAGCCGTTTGACTTCGGAGACACTGAGTCGCTTCGGTGTCCTTGTAAAGAAGGAAGCAGAAGGTTTATCGAGGGATCTAGGCTATGTACTGCCCGGTGAGTCCAACATCTGGTAGTCTGTCCGCACCACATAGATTACTCCATGATCCTGGTTCTATTCATTCATTTTGAAAGCGAGGATGTCGCTTTCAGGCGATGTCTAACTGGCTGCCCCGAGAGGCAGCCTTTCATCTTGCGCCGATAGCCACGGAATAACGTCGATTTCTCAAGTTCTTCCAGAGAAAGCTAACCTACTTGTTTACTTCGTGGCATTTCCGCGGTATGCTGGAGGCGTAATGGGCAATAGACTTAGTCTGGCCTTAATTGGAGCTATCGGTTTTATCAGATTATAGGAATCTATAGGAACACAATCGGGAGCACCTAGTACTGGTAGGCAGTCCCCCTTTTGCCTATGTGTGATCCTGTAAAAGGGAGGTGGTGAACCAAAAGACCTCTGCAGCTTGGTCTCAATAAATGAGGTACCAAAGGCGAGAAGATCGGGGGTTAAGAAATGATCAGATTGCAGAATAAAAGAGTTTTTCAGTTATCGCTGCTAACGATAATCATCACGTTACTAGCTGGAGTAGGTATTGCAGCTGCAGCTGAAGCAGAGAAAACTTACATAGAGTTCGTATTCGATGCATCCTTCAGCATGAATGAAGAAGCGGAAAAAGGTAAATCCCGTATGGATGTGGCTAAAGAGGTTATGATAGATTTGATTCAGAACCTGGAGGATAGACCGGGTTTGGAGGTGGGTCTGAGGGTATACGGATCTAGGAATACCAAGTGTGATGACTCACTTCTGGTGCAGACCTTCGGACCAGTAGACAGTGTAAGGGGTAACATACTTGATATCGTCCGCTCGCTTAAGCCCAGAGGCAAGACACCTATAGCATATTCTCTGGAGCAAGCGGCCCAGGATTTTCCCAGCAAAGAGAGTCGTAATATTATTGTCTTGATTACTGACGGCCAGGAGAGCTGTGGTGGCGATCCCTGTGCCGTTTCCTATTATTTGCAATCCCAGGGCATTATTTATAAGCCCCATGTGGTAGGGTTTGCGATGTCGGCTGCCGACGAAGCTAAGGTCAGCTGCATCGGTACTTACTATAGTGCTAAAGACAGAAAGAGTCTCAGTGAGGCATTAGGGTCCATCATGCGCA
>JAAYSL010000238.1 GCA_012518315.1 Bacillota bacterium
AGCCAGAAAAAAGAAGAAATTGATTTCTTGAATGTTTACCCTGTACCAGATGGTGATACCGGCACCAACATGTCTCTGACCTTTTTGGCAGCCGCCAAGGAAGTAGAGAGGTGCAGCTCTGATTCGTTGGGAGATTTGGCTATGGCGGCGGCCAAGGGCTCTTTGATGGGGGCTAGGGGGAATTCGGGAGTCATCCTTTCCCAGCTGTTAAGGGGTTTTGCCCAGGTGATGCAGGACCTGCACACAGCAAGTGTGACTGAACTGGCTAGGGGTTTGCAGGAGGCCTCTGCTATGGCCTATAAGGCAGTCATGCGACCTGTGGAGGGCACAATGCTGACTGTAGCTCGTTATGCGGCTGAGGCAGGCAAGCAGGCTGCCAGGCGGGATACCAATTTGATCACCTGGCTGGAAGCAGTACTACAAGGAGCTAAAACCGGTCTAGAAGAGACTCCGAAAATGCTGCCGGCTTTGGCGGAAGCTGGTGTGGTGGACGCAGGCGGGCAGGGGATTTTGACTATTTTGACAGGTGCCTGCTGGGCCCTAAAAGAGGACGAGATTCCGGCACTTAGGGTAGTGGCTGCCAGTAAGGAAAAGGAGACAAAGTCTCTGAGTACTGCCACCGTGGCAAGCAACCCTGGGATCAGACCGATGGATTTCATCCAATTCCGATACTGTACAGAACTAATAGTCAGGGGAGAGGGGGTTCCCCTAGATGCTTTGCGGGAGCAACTCCATCCCTTTGGTGACTCTTTACTAGTGGTAGGGGATCAGGAAACAGCTAAGGTTCATATTCACAGCAATAGTCCTGGGCAAGTTCTAGAGGTCTGTGGTAAGTATGGTGAGATGCTTGAGATCCAAATCAACAACATGGCAGAACAGAACCGACAAGCCAGCCTCAAGTCAAAACCCTCAGGGAGTAATGGCCAAATATTTTTGCCTTCTGACTCTGTGCAGGTAGCTAGTGCCGCCAAGAATACTGTCCAGAAGAAGAGCGGTATTGTTGCGGTGACCTTGGGAGATGGCTGGAAATCCATCTATGAAGGCTTGGGTGTGGATGTAGTGCTAAATGGTGGCCAAACCATGAACCCCAGCACGGAGGAATTAGTGGAAGCCATTAGTAGTGTGCCGGCTGGCAAGGTGATAGTGCTACCTAATAACAAGAATGTCATTTTTGCTGCAGAGCAAGCGGCAAAAGTAGTAGATAAAGAAGTAGCAGTGATTTCCACAACCAGTTTGCCACAGGGTATTGCGGCTGCAACAGTATATGATGAGGATCTCGAATTTTCTGAAGCAGTCAACAGGATGGAAGGTGCCAGCAGAGATGTAGTCAGTGGTGAGGTGACGTATGCTGTTCGGGATACCACTACTGACGGCATTCAGATCAAGGAGCGGGATTTTATCGGTTTGGAACAAGGCAAAGTAATGGTTGCTGGCAATGATCTTATCTCCACGACTAAAGAACTAGTCAGGCGGCTTTTGGCTAAGCGCAAGGCAGAACTAGTTAGCCTATTTTACGGCCGGGATGTAATTCATACAGCTGCTCGAGAGTTGTTGCAGCAGCTGCGGGCTGAATTTCCTGACCCCGAATGGGAACTTTACGAAGGAGGTCAACCGCTCTATTACTATCTAGTGGCACTAGAATAGGATGCTGCGCATAAGCAGGTTCGTGAACCAAAGGACTTGATTAGGGGGAAGAGCCTGCCAAAGGTGAGCCAGGTAAAGGGAGGAGTAACATGCCAGGTATTCAAGTAGTCACCGATAGTTCGGCTGATCTGTCGGAAGAGGTGGCAAGGAAACACGATATTCAAGTGGTACCTTTATCGGTTAGTTTCGGCGATGAACACTATGTAGATGGGGTGGATCTTACTCCTGGGGAGTTCTATAGAAAGCTCCGGGGTGGTTCTGTTTTGCCCCGGACATCACAACCAGCACCGGGCCAGTTTGCTGAGGTATATAAGAAAGCACTGGCTGCCGGCCGACAGGTCATATCTATCCATATATCCTCTAAGCTTAGCGGTACCTATCAGGCTGCCTCTCTAGCGGCAGAAATGGTGGATCCGGCAAACATCCTGGTAGTAGATTCTTTGTCGGTATCTATGGGTGTAGGGTTGTTGGCTTTGGCCGGGGCCAGGCATAATGAAACCATGGATAAGGCTCGGGAAGCTGTAATGGCGGCCAAAGAGAATCTCGGCTTGTTTTTTCTTGTCGACACCTTTGAATATATGGAGAAAAACGGCAGAATTGGCAAAGCTGCTTCCTTAGTGGGTAGTTTGCTCCAGATAAAACCGGTTCTCACCTTTGTGGATGGTACAGTAGAAGTTGAGGAAAAGGTGCGGGGCAGCAGGAGATCGCGACGTCGCATGCTTGAACTCTTTCGAGAGATGGTTGGCGAGAATAAGGTGCATGTAGCTATGCTGCATGCAGATGCCGAAGAGGAAGCTCGGGAGTTGCTAGACGAGATCAAAAGCTCAGTTGATTGTGTGGAGACTTATCTTGGGTATGTTGGACCCATCATTGGTTCACACTCAGGGCCAGGAACATTAGGGTTGGCATGGCGACTAGCTTTGCCGGGTGAATAGTTCAATTGGGATTCAGATCTTTACTTCATGTGGCGGCTATGTGTTAGGAATTCAAAGCTGATGCCTTGGTCATTGGGCTATAGTATGAAGACTGCCAAAAGGGTTCACCCTAGCGGCTGCGGCCGGGTAGCCGAGGAAGTGCCCGGTCCTTTTACTTACTTGGGAAGCACGATGGCGGCCCATGTAGACCGCCATCGGGGGAGAGGAGAAACCGGAGGAAGAGCAAATTGGTTATCGAGACCAATTGCACCTCCTATGCATTTGGGGGAGGGTTAAACCGTACTCCGGTATTAATGTGTGCTTTTCTCGGAAACAGTATGCTTGTCGAGGAGATGAAAGTAGCTGGGAAAACCTGGATGGGCGGTGGCGAGGTGCGGGTGATCGCAGGGATTGCCAAAGGCAGGAGACTACAATCAGTTAGAGGTCAAAGGACACGACCCACCGCGGATCGGGTGAAAGAGTCCCTGTTTTCTATCCTAGGTGACAAAGTAACAGAAGGCTGGTTTCTAGATCTATATGCTGGTTCTGGAGCCATAGGGATTGAGGCTCTAAGCCGTGGTGCCTCAGGGGCGATTTTTGTCGAAAACCGGCGGGCCGCTGTGGCGGTGATTCATACAAACCTTCGGCAAGCTGGCTTTACCCATCTTGCAGAGGTCTACCATGGCGATGTAGGGCGTGCCATAGCCATTCTCGCCAAACGGGAATTGGAGCTTGGCTGTATATTCATGGATCCTCCCTATGGACAAGGCCAGGTGGTAGAAAGCCTTATGGCCATCGGCCAAGGGGGTTTGGCAGGAGAGAACACGCTGGTTATCGCCGAACATGGTCGGGGTGAGTCCATACCCGATACCATCGGCACGCTAAGGCGCATCCGTGTGCAAAGATACGGTGATACGGAGATTAGCTTTTTTGCCAAGCAGAATTCTAGTGGTTAATCAAGGTTAATGGACAAGGATAAAGGGATTTGTGGGGGAAGAAGGGAAATATATGAAAATCGCAGTTTGCCCTGGGAGTTTTGATCCCGTCACTTACGGACATTTGGATATCATCACCAGGGCATGTGATATCTTCGATCGGGTCTATGTAGCTGTCTTGCCGAATTTGGGTAAAGAGGCTCTATTTACCCCTAGTGAGCGAGTGGAAATGTTGATAAGGGCTACCAAAGACCTAGATACGGTGATCTGTGAAGAGTTCAATGGTCTGGTGGTGGAATATGCCAAATTGCGGGGAGCCGTCGCCATCGTAAGGGGGCTGCGGGCTGTAACAGATTTTGAAGTTGAATTGAAAATGGCCTCTATGAATCATTATCTCGACAAAGACGTGGAGACGATTTTCATGATGACGAGCAATGAATATTCCTTTCTCAGCTCCAGTGCTGTAAAAGAGGTGGCCAGTCTCGGTGGCAATGTGAGTGCTTGGGTGCCAAGCTTTGTTGCCGAAGCCTTGAGTAGAAAGTATAGCCACGCCCAGAAAGCCGAAATTAGCTAGTTTTGACCATTGCGAAGGGGGCTATTGGGTTGAATCGTAGGAACTTAGTAATCATGCTTGACCGTCTGCAAGAGGTGGTGGAGTCGGCACCAAAGATCCCCCTTTCCGGTCGCAGTCTGGTGGATGAAGATGAGGTGCTGGAATTAATTGCAAAGATTCGTAATTCGTTACCAGAGGAGATGCGGCGGGCCGAAGCCCTTGCTTCCGAGAGAGAGCGGATCCTTGAGGATGGGCAAAGACGGGCAGAACGGATCATTGGCCAGGCCGAGGAACAGGCATCTAGGCTGCTGCGGGAAAGCGAGATCATCAAATTGGCTAATGCAGAAGCGGAACGTATTGTTGAGGAGGCCCGTAGACAGGCCTATGAAATGGAATCTGGTGCAAAGGCCTACGCCAAAAAGCTTCTGGACATTCTGCAGGAATCCTTGGCAGAGAATCTTTCAGTAGTCCAAAGTGGTCTGGAACATCTAAATCAGATGGACTAGTAGTGGGAGCTTGTTGGCTGCTTGGTTTTTGAGAAGGAGGATGGCTATGTCCTCAAAAGAGAGTACTGAGACAGCAACATTAGCAGGGGGCTGTTTCTGGTGTCTAGAAGCGATCTTTGCGTCTCTGCGGGGGGTTTATGGTGTCCAATCCGGTTTTGCCGGTGGACAAATGGCTAACCCCTCCTATGCTGAGGTTTGTACTCAGGCAACGGGACATGCAGAGGTGGTGCAGATTGTCTTTGATCCCCAGGAGATCTCTTTTCGGGATCTACTGGAGGTCTTTTTTAGTATCCATGATCCCACCACCATTAACCGCCAGGGCCCAGATGTTGGTAGTCAGTATAGATCCGCTATCTTTTACCATACCGAAGAACAAAGGCTGACTAGTGAAGCAGTGATAGCGGAGCTAGAAGCAAAGAAGCTTTTTGATCTACCTGTGGTTACTGAGGTAGCACCCTTTACTGTGTTCTACCCGGCAGAAGACTACCATAAAGACTATTATCGCCTCAATCGGCACCAGCCGTATTGTCGAACGGTTATCGAACCGAAAATCGCTAGATTTCGTAAGGATTTCCGTGAAAGGTTGAGGCAATAGCTGCACCGGTGGCCAGAGGTGTCGTTTGTTAGATTAGGTTTAGGGGGCCAGAGCATTGACTCGCCCTCGGAATATGGTAAAGCACAGCTTAGCATATGGCAAATGTCGGCAGGCTTCAGGACTGGCCTATGATTTCATCCGGATGAGAGTGACTTTCACACTGCGCAGCAGGTTCAAGATAAACGCTAGTAGGATCAGAATCCCGAGGGCCATGACAAAGGCACGGAAAGATAGACCCATGCGGGCCAAGAAAGAGATTTGCCATGGACCTGGTAGAGATGGGAATGGGTGCAAAGCCATCACAGTGGAGATTGGTCTCCAGAGAATTGGTGTGAGCAAGGCTGCAAGCACTCCGTGGAGGGCACGGGCTATGACATATGGCCCGAGGCGGATATTGGTGCCGTAAACCATAGTAGCTACCTGGGCATGCACCGACAATCCACTCCATCCGATAATCAGGCTGGTTGCAATGGCTCTCCAAAGCAAAGGGCTGTTAGCCCCGCTGGCAGCTTCACATCCGATGGTGATCTCCACAACCCCCCGTAGGATGGATGGTATGATGGCTTTATCCACGGAAAAAGGCCGGAGCAAGAAGGCAAGGACTCTTTGCATGACATCGGTGATGCCAGCCACATCTAGTATACGGCCAAGCACTGAGAAAATCATGATGCAACCGCCGATGAACAGCATTGATGTAAAGGAATCTTTTACCGCATCGCCGAATAGCTGACCAAAGGGGCGGCCATCTCTAATTCGAGCCTGTTCCAGTTCACTAAAGGCCCTAGAAAGTAGATTGCCCCGTTTGGATGAAATTGGTCTGCTGGCGGGTTGCTGTGTGTCGGGCCAAAAGCGCATCAAGAAGCCGACCATAAAAACGGACAAGTAATGGGCGGCCGCGATGGTCCAGCCGATTTCTTCGATGCCAAACATGCCAACCGCCACTGCACCTACCATAAAGAGTGGGTCGGCGGTGTTTGCCAAAGCGATGAGTCTTTCACCTTCAGGACCTGTACACAAGCGGTCGCGCTGAAGCTGACCACTGATCTTTGCACCAATGGGGTAGCCTGATGCTAATCCCATGGCAACCGCGAAGGCTCCTACGCCAGGGATCCGAAAGAGAGGGCGCATGAAAGGCTCTAAGAGTACACCAATAAAATGCACTACACCTAGACCCATGAGAATTTCCGACATGGCAAAGAAGGGCAAGAGGGCAGGCAATACAATGTCAAACCAGATCTTAAGCCCTTCTACGGAGGCAGTGAAAGCCACCTGGGGATATCGAACGATGGTAATGGTTAAAAGCACTGTGGCGGCTGCTGATAGGTAGATATGCCATCTAGATGGGATAGGTTTACTTGGCAAAGTGGCTCCCTCCGGCACCCCATAATTGGTACAAGACTATACAAACGTTATATGTATATGAGAGTTGTCTTGGAATATGACCTTTGGCTTAATGGGAGAGGCAGGTAACTAAGGGGCGGATTTGCCATTAGGATTATGTGGTTCAAATGTGCCGTGGAAAGAAGGGGAACGATGGAGCGCTTAGGCTGGTGTCTAGTTCTTCTCCTATTGGCTTTTTCCATACTCTCGGCCAATAGTCTGGAAGCCGCAAGTGGGTCTTTCGCGGATCTGGGGGTACTCAGACTTAACATGAAGGGTTCCGATGTTGTTTTCTTACAAGAATGTCTCTTGGAAGTGGACTACTTAGATGGGCCAGCTGATGGTGTTTTTGGACCTGCAACCCATCAGGCGGTACTGAGGCTACAAAAAGCAAGTAACCTCAAATCCGATGGTATTGTAGGTAGCGCGACATGGCAGGCACTAGAGGGGCTGCTAGCAGCACAGGAGAGCATTCATGTGGTAAAGCCGGGTGAGACTCTATGGGGAATTGCCAGGCAGCTAAATGTAACTGTCCGAGATCTCGTGATTGCCAATGGTATCTCCAACCCAGATAGATTGTCGGTGGGCGCGGAGCTCGTTGTCCCAAGGGGCCGCTTGGCAGGCAATATCAGTACTACCAAGCGGGTTGTGCCAGTTCGCCTGGTGCATTGGGATGAAGTGGATCATCTTTTCCCCAAAGCAGCCACAGCCACAGTCCTTGATTTGCAGTCTGGGCTTCGTTTTCAGGTTAGGCGGCTGTTTGGCACCTATCACGCAGATGTGGAGCCTTTGACCGCGGCGGATACTCGCACTATGAAAAAAGCTCTTGGCGGCCAATGGTCATGGGCAAGGAGGCCTATTGTAGTAGAGTTCGGTGGTCTGCGGATCGCAGCATCCATGAATGGAGTCCCTCATGGCAGTAGTAGTATCAAGGACAATGGGTTTCCAGGACATTTTTGCGTACATTTTAGGGGCAGCCGTCTACATTCCGGAGAGCGCACAGACAGAGAGCACCAAGCGGCTGTAATGCAGGCCATGGGGTATAATCAAGATACGGAGAAAGTGGTGCCCTCCCGCTAAAGCAAGGAAGGAAATCACTTAAGGTTTGATTATCTTGGCGTTCTGCTGCTTGACAGCGGGATCCCAGGTCATTATAATTTATGAGGTGAGAGCCAGTGGAAGTTTACATTGGCGAGATTAAGGATAAAAAAGGCGGAGAAATCAAGTTTCACCTAGTGGAAGACTGGTCGGATCTAGGCTTAGATGGGCAATCCCTTGGCTGCATTGGTCCAGTCACCCTCGATGGTCGCGTTA
The DNA here is from genome assembly GCA_012518315.1 of Bacillota bacterium. Taxonomy (GTDB): domain Bacteria; phylum Bacillota; class Limnochordia; order DTU087; family DTU087; genus JAAYSL01. The sequence continues at coordinate 7,842 of JAAYSL010000238.1, forward strand.
CTTGTACCGGAGAGATTTTCTTGGTGAAAGGCACTGTCACAACCAAGGTAACAGCAGCCTGTAGCAGGTGCCTCGGTTCCGTGGAACTACATCTCACGGCACAGGTAGATGAGCGTTTCCGAAAGGCATCCCATCCACATGAGCAAGATCCTGTACGGGAACAGGAAATCGATGAAAACGACTGGGGCAATGAAGATATTCAGGAGTTTCGCGGACTGACGATTCACCTGGATGATGTAGTAACGGAAAACTTGGTAGTATCCTTACCAATTAAGCCCCTTTGCCAAGAAGACTGCCGGGGTCTTTGTCCTTTATGCGGTCATGACTTGAATGACGGGGACTGTGACTGTACTATCGATACCATTGACCCCCGCATGAGCAAACTGCAACAGCTGCTCGATAGCAATGATTGACCGCAATCGACATCGGCAGCAGCTTGACAGGAGGTGACAGAATCTATGGCGAATCCTAAGCGTAGACATGCAAAGGCGCGTACACGCAAACGCCGGGCTACCTGGACCCTTACAGTTCAAAACACTGTAGAATGTCCCCAGTGTCATGAACCCCGTTTGCCACACCGGGTGTGTGGGAGCTGTGGTTACTATAAAGGGCGTCGGGTACTAGAAGTTAAGGCAGAGTAGCATTCCCGATAACCAGAAAAAGAGGCTGAGAGACTTTAGTCTGCTCGGTCTTTTTTCTTTTTTGGTCGGTGCCACTTGCCAAATCTGGTATGATGATGTAAACTACAACTGTGATTATGACCAGGTCCTAGGATGAACCCTAAGAAACGTCAGTGCGGTATCTATTCCTGTTGTGTCCTAGAGGTATACCCATGTATTGAGAGAACTTGATGCACTTGATTAGTGTTTTTGGCGAAGGAACCAAAGGCAGTTTGAGTAATGTCAGGGAAGGGAAGCTGCTTAAAGTCTATGGCCCGTCGACGAAGTAAGAAAAAGCGTCAAGAAGAGCTGATGGAATTGGTCAATGAGCAGCCATTTCTCACCGATGAGGAGCTGGCACTCAAATTTGGTGTAAGTGTCCAGACGATTCGACTTGATCGTTTAGAGCTGTCTATACCAGAAATGCGGGAGAGAACCAAGGTTCTGGCAGAATCCGCCTATGGTCAGTTAAAGGCCATGACCGGTGGTGAGCTGGTAGGGCAGCTTTTGGATGTAGAGCTTGGTCGACGGGGAAGCTCTCTTTTGGAGACCACTCCTGAAATGGGTTTTAGCAAAACTAAAGTGGTTCGTGGGCATCATATCTTTGCACAGGCCAATTCTTTGGCAGTTGCCCTGGAGGATGCCCCGGTGGTACTTACTGCCAGTGCCGAGATCCAGTTTCGCCGACCGGTGTATGTAGGGGAGACAATATTCTGCCAAGCAGAGATGAAGAGTACCAGAGGCAACCGCACCACTGTGGATGTAGTTAGCAAAGTCGGTGGCAAAGAGGTATTCTCAGGACGTTTTGAAGTGGCAACCATTGACACGGGGAACTAGAAGAGGGAACCCGGAAGGATGACAGAATGCCAATGAAGATCGCACTTGATGCTATGGGTGGTGACCTTGGCCCAGAGGTTACGGTGGACGGGGCAGCCGCCTTTGTTAAAGCCAGCAATACAACAGTACTCCTGGTGGGGGATCCTAACGAGATCGAACCTTTTGTTGCGCAATACAACATGGACAGACTGGTAGTTGTGCCAGCCAAACGGGTGATTGCCATGGATGAGCACCCTGTTTCGGCGGTGCGGCAAAAAACCGACTCATCCTTGGTGGTGGGGGCGCGGCTGGTAAGGGAAGGTGAAGCCGATGCCCTTGTTAGTGCCGGCAATACTGGGGCCACCATGGCAGCGGCATTACTGTACATGGGTAGGATCCCAGGAATAGAAAGGCCGGCCATTGCGTGCCCTGTGCCTGTGCAGCGAGGTGAGGCCATTCTTCTGGATGTGGGTGCCAATGTAGATTGCAGGCCACAGCATCTGGTGCAGTTTGCCGGTATGGGCAGAGCGTATATGCAAGAGGTCAGGGGTATTGCCAACCCAACTATTGGTCTTCTAAACATTGGTCAAGAAGTATCCAAAGGCAATGAGCTGACCATTAAAGTCCATAAACTGCTGGAGAGAAGCAGTTGGAATTTTATAGGTAATGTGGAAGGAAGAGAGGTGTTTAGTGGAGTAGCCAATGTTTTGGTTTGTGATGGGTTTGTTGGCAATGTAGTACTTAAGGTGGCAGAAGGTTTAGGTATGATGCTTTTTGACACCATGAAAGAAGAACTTGCCGTAAGCAAACTGGAGCAATTAGGTGCACGGCTAGCCAAACCAGCCCTTTATCGGGTGAGACGAAAGCTAGATTATACCGAATATGGTGGTGCACCCTTGCTAGGGGTCGATGGGGTTGCCATCATCTGTCATGGCAGCTCAGACTCTATTGCTGTCCGTAACGCCCTAAGTGTAGCTGAGGACGCGGTGCGGGCAGGGCTAAGAGACAGTATTGCCAATACGGCAGTAAGACTAGGCGGTGAAAGTAGTGACTAGAAAGCTACGGGCAGCAGGGATCTGGGGAACTGGTCTGGCAGTGCCTGAGAGGGTGCTAACTAATGCCGATCTCGAAAAGATGGTGGATACCAGTGATGAGTGGATTACGACTCGGACCGGTATCAAGGAAAGGCGCATTGCTGCAGATGATGAGGCAACTAGTGATCTTGCGGCAGCTGCCGCAAGGCATGCCCTAACAGAGGCAGGGGTGCGGGCGGAGGAGCTAGATCTCATCATTGTGGCTACAGTAACCCCTGATGTGAGCTTTCCTGCTACTGCCTGTTTGGTACAGATGAAACTAGGAGCAGCGAATGCTGCGACCTTTGACTTGTCTGCCGGCTGTTCAGGGTTCGTTTATGCTCTAGATATGGCAGTACGAGCCGTTGAGAGTGGTGCTTATAACCGGGTATTGGCTGTTGGCGCCGACATCTTGAGTAGGATTACTGATTGGACCGATCGAAGCACCTGTGTCCTCTTTGGTGATGGAGCGGGATCTGCGGTTGTTGGTCCAGTGAGTGAAGGCCGGGGACTTCTTGCCACAGACCTGGGTGCAGAGGGAGCATCAGGTCATTTGCTTACTCTTCCTGCTGGTGGTTCCCGTAAGCCAGCTTCTGCAGAAACAATCCAGAGCCGGGAACACTTTATCCTCATGCAGGGCAATGAAGTGTTTAAGTTTGCGGTGCGGATTATGGGGGAGACTACACAGACATCCTTGAAGAAGTGTGGGATGGGCCCAGATGACATAGATGTATTTGTGCCCCATCAAGCGAATATCCGCATTATCGAGGCAGCCCGCAAACGCTTGGGCCTACCTGAAGAGAAAGTGTTTATCAATGTACAGTCCTATGGCAATACATCGGCTGCATCGATTCCTATCGCCCTTGACGAAGCTTTCAGGTCGGGAAAGATCAAGGATGATGACATTGTCGCCTTAGTGGGTTTTGGAGCTGGCTTAACATGGGCATCAGCGATTTTGCGGTGGGGTAGGTAAGATGGGTAAGATAGCATGGGTTTTCCCCGGACAGGGCAGTCAATACGTGGGCATGGGGAAGAGTGTCGCTAAGGCGTGCCCCAAGGCCAAAGCCTTGCTTGATACTGCCAGTCGCCTTTTAGGGTATGACCTGGCAAAACTATGCTGGGAGGGGCCTGAATCAGAGCTAAGAAAGACCGAGTATACGCAACCAGCCCTCCTTACGGTTAGTACCATGCTGGCCCATGTCCTCTATACTGAAGGCCTGAAACCAGATGTTGTGGCCGGTCACAGCCTTGGTGAGTATTCGGCCTTAGTTGCCGCAGGCAGCCTAAGTTTTGAAGGGGCAGTCAGCTTAGTTGCCAGGCGGGGACAGCTGATGGAAGATGCCGTCCCTTGTGGCAAAGGTGCTATGGCGGTGCTTTTGGGGCTTGACTTGCCCACGGTAAGAAGTATCTGCCAAGATGCCAGCCAAGGGGAAGTGGTGGAAGCTGCCAATCTCAACTGCCCAGGCCAGATTGTCATTTCAGGGGATCGGTCGGCAGTCAAGAGAGCCATGGCCCTCGGCAAGATGGAAGGGGCAAGACGGGTATTGGAGCTAGAGGTTAGTGGACCCTTTCATTCGTCCTTAATGAGGCCGATTGCCGATGTTTTCGCCCAAGACTTGGCCTCGGTTCATCTAGATGATCCCCAGGTACCCTTTGTCGCCAATGTAACGGCAGACTATGTCCAGGATGCCACTACCCTTCGCAAAGTTTTGCTTCAGCAGCTGTACAGCCCCGTACGTTGGGAGGAAACCATTCGTCGGCTACTTGCTGATGGGGTGGGTACTTTCGTAGAGGTTGGACCGGGTCAAGTACTTGGCGGCCTGATTAAACGGATTTCTCGTGATGCTGCTATCGTGGGATTTCAGGAGATGGAAGGGCTGGAAAAAGTACTTGAAATGGCGAAAGGGGATATAGTAATATGAGACTAGCAAACAAGGTGGCCATAGTTACCGGCGGTGCCCGGGGCATTGGTCAGGCCATTGCCCTGCGCCTTGCAGAGGAAGGCGCCGAGATCGCCATCTGTGATGTGCAGCCCAGTGACAAAACGGTGGCCCAAATAGAGGAGCTAGGCAGAGCTGCCTTGGCCCTGAAGGTTGATATCACCCAGGAATCCCAGGTAAAGGAAGCAGTAGATTCAGTCATGGCAAAATGGGGGAGAATCGACATCCTGGTGAACAATGCAGGCGTCACCAGAGATGGACTCCTTTTGCGAATGCAAGAATCGGAATGGGATATGGTTCTAGATGTTAATCTCAAAGGGGCTTTCTTGTTTAGTCGGGCAGCACTCCGTCCGATGCTAAAACAACGCCAGGGCCGAATCATCAGTATCGCTTCTGTTGTAGGGCTAATGGGTAACCCTGGACAAACTAACTACGCCGCGTCAAAAGCCGGGGTAATTGGCTTTTCAAAAAGCCTTGCCCGGGAGGTAGCCAGTCGTGGTGTGACGGTCAATTGTGTCGCTCCGGGATTTATTGTTTCCGAGATGACAGATGCCCTAACAGAAGACCAAAAGAAAGCTCTTTTGGATCAGGTGCCTTTAGGTGATATGGGCTTGCCTGGAGATGTGGCGGCTGTGGTGGCGTTTCTCGCCAGTTGCGATGCGCGGTACATCACCGGCCAGACAATCAATGTCGATGGTGGACTGGTTATGAACTGATTCCTTAGATTTTGGTTGTATTCGCTCTGGTGTCAGACAAGTCCGGGGCCAGTACATGGTAACCTTGATGAAGCATAAGGAGGTGACTGGGCAGGATGGATGTTCTAGAACGCGTCAAAGAAATTGTGGTAGAGCAACTAGGTGTAGATGCAGAAGAAGCTACTAATGATGCTTCTTTTGTGGATGATCTGGGAGCTGACTCACTAGATATTGTGGAGCTAGTGATGGCTTTTGAGGAAGAGTTTGAACTGGAGATCCCTGATGAAGATGCCGAGAAAATCGGCACTGTGGGAGATGCAGTGAAGTATATTAAGGAGAAGACTGAATAGGCTGTGGATTGTGAGTCCCGTATACGCGGGACTCATCCCCTCTGGGGGCGGCCCAATTGAGGTGAGACGTAGATGAGGCGAGTAGTGGTGACCGGAATTGGGGCTGTTACACCCCTTGGTATTGGCAAAGAAGCATTTTGGCAAGGCTTGGCCAATGGCCGTTCCGGTGTCAGGCATATCACCCGATTTGATCCTAGTGAGCTTACGGCTCAGATTGCCGGTGAGGTGCCGGATTTCGATCCCTTGGAATTCATGGACAGAAAAGACGCCCGCCGCATGGACCGCTTTACCCAGTTTGCTGTGGCTGCCACTGCCCTTGCCCTAGCTGATGCGGGTCTAGATAAGCAGATTCCTCTTGGGGATCGGGCAGGAGTTTTGATTGGTTCTGGTGTTGGGGGAATTGAAACACTCGAGGAGCAGGCTGTTACGCTTGTTGCCAAAGGTGCAGGACGGATTAGCCCTTTCTTTGTCCCGATGATGATCGCCGATATGGCGGCAGGACAGGTTTCAATTCAGTTTGGAGCAAGAGGCCATAATGCCTGTACAGTGACAGCATGCTGCTCTGGAACCCATTCTGTGGGTGATGCCTTCCGCATCATTCAGCGGGGAGAGGCTGATGTGATGATTAGTGGTGGAGCTGAGGCTCCCCTGAGCAAGCTGGCTATGGCCGGGTTTTGCTCGGCAAAAACTCTCTCCACCCGTAATGATGAACCAGAGAGAGCTTGTCGCCCCTTTGATGCTGACCGGGATGGGTTTGTAATGGGTGAAGGCAGCGGTATACTGATCTTGGAAGAGCTAGAACACGCCCGATCCCGGGGCGCCAGGATCTATGGCGAGTTGGTAGGATACGGGGCAACTGGTGATGCTTATCATATTACGACACCGGCTCCAGAAGGAAATGGAGCTGCTCGGGCAATGCTGGCAGCTTTGCAGGATGCAGGACTTGGGCCTGATGCAGTTGATTACATCAATGCCCATGGAACCTCAACACAGTATAACGACTATTTCGAAACTATAGCAGTCAAGCGGGTGCTGGGCAAATGGGCAGATAAGGTGCCCATTAGTTCTACCAAGTCAATGACCGGCCATCTCTTAGGTGCAGCCGGGGGAGTAGAGCTAATTGCGTGTCTTTTGGCTATGGAGCACAGTTTGATCCCTCCTACAATAAACTATGAGCGGCCAGATCCCCGCTGTGATCTGGATTACGTGCCTAACAAAGCCCGGGAAAAAGAGGTTAATGCGGCCATGAGTAATTCCTTTGGTTTTGGTGGGCATAATGCGGTTCTAGTGGTCAAGAAGTTGATGGACTAATAATGAGGTGGGCCATGACGAGAACACTTACCAGTAAGCGGATTCAAGCATTGCAGCACCTCGAGGCCCACCTGGGTGTTGCATTTCCCTCTTACCACCTATTAGATCAAGCACTGATTCACCGATCATTTGCCAATGAGCAAGGCCTTGCAGGATTCGATAATGAACGCCTGGAGTTTCTTGGTGACGCGGTTTTGGAGCTTGTAATCAGCGAGCATATTTACCGGTGTTTCCCCGATGCTCCCGAAGGCGAGCTGGCCCGGTTGCGATCGGTGGTTGTGTGTGAGCACACCCTGGCTGAAAAAGCCCGTAGTCTGAAATTGGGAAAGTATCTTCTCTTAGGCCATGGAGAAGCCCAAGGTGGGGGGCGTAATCTAGACTCATTGCTCAGTGATGCGCTGGAAGCAGTGATGGGAGCCATGTATCTAGAACTAGACTACGAGACTTGCCGAGCTTTCATCTTGACCATCTTAGGAGATGATGTGCAAGATGTCTGGGTGACGAAGGATTTTGTCGATCCCAAAAGCGCCTTGCAAGAGAGAGTTCAGCAGCATGGGTTAGATACACCCATTTACGATGTCTATGCTGAACAAGGCCCCGACCATGATAAGACTTTTCACGTGGCAGTCAAATGGCAAGGAGAGACCCTAGGTAAGGGGCAGGGCAAGACCAAGAAAGATGCCGAGCAAAACGCGGCCCGCAATGCCTTGCGGCGTCTGGCGATACGGCAGTAACGGTAAACCTCGCCTAACCCAGTAAAGCTTCCCTGGATAGTGGCACAAGGCACCTTGCAGTACTCTTGGTTCTATTCCCAGTAGACAAGCAATATATATGAAAGGGGTCTACTGCTGGACAAGGAGGCGCTGCCCTTGGCTGGAAGGAATCAGGAGCGAGACATGGAGTTGATCCTGAAGATCAGAGAAGGTGATGGGAAAGCACGGGAGGAGCTTGTGCAAAAATACATTCCCATGGTTAAACACATTGCTCGCAACCACTATGCTAGTTTCCTAGAGTTTGAAGATCTCATGCAGGAGGGCCTAATTGGTCTGCTTAGTGCTATCAATGAGTACAAGCCGGAGAAACGGGTGAAGTTTTCCTCCTTTGCCTATATATGCATCATCCGTAAGATCTATAATGTAATCAAGCAAACCAATGGCAACAAGCATAAGGCCTTGAATGATGCAATATCGATTCATGCCTTTGTCAATCAGGAGGAAACCCGTACAATCATGGATTTTGTCATGTGTAACGATACATCTGTTAATCCCGAAGCCGTAGTCGAGGAAAGGCTGGTGAACCAGAACCTAAACGCAGTACTGGAAAACCATCTATCGATCTTGGAGTATACTGTGATTACGCTTTTCTTGCGGGGTTACTCTAGTGAAGAGATTGAATCGGCAATCGGCGTGAACAGCAAGGCAGTAGACAATGCACGTACACGAGTAAGGCTCAAGTTAAGGCGAATTCTATCCGAACATGGTTCTCTACTCAGCCCGAAAGTTCCTACAAGAACCCGTCGCCGTGAAGATTTGTACCTACAGCTCCCCACTTTTCATCTTAAGGCCGAGTGATCACGGGGAAAATGGGTAGCAACAAGAGGGATACATAAGGATTTGGCGAATATCGTAAGAGTCCGGCTCCTGGCCGGGCTTTTTGTTGACGGAAGACACGAGCTGACGGAAAACAGGAGTTGCTAAGCAGTTTACGGAGAAAGGAGGGGCAGCTTGTTTCTCAAACGATTAGAAATCCACGGATTCAAATCCTTTGGTGAAAGAACCAAGTTGGAGTTTGGCAGAGGCATCACTGCCATTGTGGGCCCAAATGGCAGTGGGAAGAGCAACATTGCCGACGGTATCCGCTGGGTCTTGGGTGAACAAAGTGCCCGCTCCTTGCGGGGTGAAACCATGCAAGATGTCATCTTCGCCGGTAGTGATGGCAAAGGACCCCTGGGCATGGCTTCTGTCTCCCTGACCTTGGGTGATTGTGAGGGCCATCTTAGTCTGGATTTCGATGAAATCACCGTGACTAGAAGGGTATACCGTTCAGGTGAGAGTCAGTATCTGATCAACAAATCACCCTGTCGCTTGCGGGATATCCGGGATCTCTTCCTTGATACAGGCCTGGGCCGGGAAGGATATTACCTAATCGGGCAGGGCCAAATCGATGCCATTCTTTCTGCTAGGCCCGAGGAGAGGCGGCTTTTCATTGAGGAAGCGGCAGGTATTGGCAAGTACCGGGCCCGCAAGATGGAAGCTACCAGAAAGCTTGCCGAGACCGAGGCTAGCCTTGTCAGACTGGATGATCTAGTAAGTGAGCTGGAAAGACAACTGGAACCGCTCCAGGAAGCAGCGACCAAAGCCAAGACATACATCAACCTTGCCCAGGAATACCAGGCAAAAGGACAGGCTGTATGTGCTTATGAATGGGCTGAATTCACCAGAGAAGCCGAGCAATGTCGGGAGGAAGCAGCAAGGCTATCTGCATTGCTGATGGCTCTGGATGAAGAGCAGAAACAAGAAGAAACCAAGATGACCTTACTGCGACAAGAGCTCCAAGACCTGGAGAACGAACTAGATAGCCTACAGGAGGAACGCACCAATTCCATTCAGGCTATGGGTGAGATCCAGCGAGGGCAGGATATGGCTCAGGAGAAAATGAAACAGGCAGAAACTGATAGCCAGCGTCTCTTGGCTCAGCTAGGTGACCGTGAAAAAAAGCGGTATGAAGCCCGTCATGATTTGGCCGCCTGTCTGTGGCGACTACGTTCTCTAAATCGACGCCGAACCGAAGAGCTTCGAATGATCGAAGAATTCGTCGCAAGCCAAAGCCAAGGACAAACAAAGCGGGAGGCTTTTTCCCAGAGGTTGGAGAAAATCGGTGCATCCAGGGAAGAGTCACGCCAACTGATTGCTGAGATCCAAGGTGACTTGGAGGCAGGTGAAAGCCGTAAAGCGCTGTGGCAGGAGCAAATTACTGTTCTATCCCATCGGCTAGATGAGATCCTGGGACAACAAGAGACTATTTGTGCCGATCTTGCCATGGCAGAAAAAGCATTACTGGAGGCAGAGGAGACGCTTGGTATCAGTAATGGCCAAATAGAGCAACATGGGCAAGAAATGGCGGAGCTTGCGGCACGCCACAGAGCTCAAGAGGAAAAAGTCCGTGTCAGGCAAGAAAGACTTCAGGTACAGAGTTCTCGTTTCAAGGCTCTACAAGGAATGGAAAAAGACTATGTCGGGTATTACCGAGGGGTTAAGGCAGTGATGCAAGCCCAAGCTCGCCTAACGGGCATCTTGGGAGTAGTGGCAGAGCTGATTCAAGTACCAAAGGAACTAGAGAACGCCATTGAGATAGTCTTAGGTAATGGCTTACAGAATGTCGTCACCGAGACTGATGCCGACGCAAGGCGGGCAGTGGCGCACCTTAAGGAAAAGCAGGCTGGCAGGGCCACTTTCTTGCCCCTAGATGGACTGCGGGTAAGCTCTATCCAATCCCGGGATCGAGCTTTGCTTAGGCGGGAAGGTGTAGTGGGGGTTGCCTCTGAGCTTGTTTGCTATGAACCACAATATCGAGCTATGGTTCAGTATCTTCTCGGCAGAGTTGTCGTAACCAAAGACCTTGATACTGCTGTAGCCCTAGGCCGAGAGCTCAGTAGCTATAGCCGTATTGTTACCCTGGAGGGGGATACTGTCTCTCCGGGAGGTGCCATTACCGGTGGCAGCTTACCAAAAAACGATGGAAACGGCCTCTTACAGAGACGGCAGCAAGTGTCCCGCTTAGAAGAAGCAATCCAGGCAAGTAAAGCTAGCCTGGAAAAGGAACGGGAAATTGCAGAAGCCTTGGAAAGCGAGCTCAGGCAAGCCGGATTGCGGGCCAAAGCCCTCACCGAAGAGCTACACCGGGCCCAGCTCTATATTAAAGAATTGGAGAAAGAAGTAGCACTAAAGAGAAATGAGAAATCCCGTTGGGATAGGGAGTCCCTCGCAGTACATGCCGAGGTAGAGGGACTAAGAGCTAGGCTAGAGGCCGAAGAAGATGAGAGAACACAGCGGCTAGAGCGGCTGGAATGCCTGGAAAAGGAAGCCCAGATATGGCAAGAGAAGCTCCTTCAGTTACAGACTGACCTGGCCTTGCTAGAACAAGACCAAATTGACACTCAAGAGGACTATACAGCAGCTAAAGTGAGTTTGGCCACCTTGGAAAGCCAGATAGAAGCTGGCAAGAAAGAGGCAGCTAGATACAGAAGTATCTTGGCAGAGGAGGCCAACCGAATCGATGAAATAAGAATGACCAGCGCGGCAGTAGAAGAAGAAAAGGTGAGGTTACAGGCAGAGGTCAAGAGGTTAGACCAAGCATACAGACAGGTGAAGGTCAAACTCTCTCAAACCGAAGAAAGGCAATCGACCCAGACCAAGCTGCGTAAGGAGACACAAAGTGACCTAACGGCAAGAGAAGAAGCTCACAAAGCGAGGCTGGAAGCAAAGGGGCAGCTCCAAGGGGAACTAGCTAATGCTACCCGGGTACTCGATCAGGTCATATCGCGGAAGGCTCGTTTAACTGAGTTGATGTGGGACAACTACAATCTGCAGCCAGATGATCTAAAGGATCTGCCGATTCCTGACGGAGATGTTCAAGAGGTACGCCGACGAATCCGGGCCCTTAAAGATCAAATCCAGCTGCTTGGGCCGGTGGATACCGACATGATCAATCACTTTGAAGTGGTAAGGGAACGCTATGGTTATCTTCGGCGGCAACAGCAAGATCTATTGGAGGCTAAAGAGCAGCTAGGTCATATTATCGATGAGATGGATACTGTGTCGATGACGAGGTTCATGGAAACTCTAGGAGCAGTACAAAAGGAGTTCCAGATTGTATTTACCAAACTCTTTGGAAGTGGAAGTGCCGATCTCGTCTTACTTCATGCATCCCGTCTAGAGGAAGTCGGCCTGGATATTCAGGTAAGGCCCCCGGGGAAAAAAGCACAGAACATCAATCTCCTATCTGGGGGTGAACGAGCCCTGACTGCCATCTGTTTACTCTTTGCTCTGCTTAGGGTAAAGCCAAGTCCTTTTTGTGTGCTAGATGAGATTGACGCATCCTTAGATGAAAGTAATCTCCATAGGTTTACTGGGCTCTTAGAAGATTTCACCCAGGACACGCAGTTTATCGTGATTACTCATCGCCCCGCTACAATGGAGGCCGCTGATATGCTCTATGGTGTTACCATGAACAAAGCCCATATCTCCCAGTTAGTTTCGGTACAGCTTAGTGAAGCTGCAGCGGGACTAGAATAGACATTACAGGGGTTTGACGGGAGATGAAGACCCAAAAAACGATCTCCCTAATCTTAATATGCGAGGAGAGTTAATGTGGGATTTTCCAATTGGCTACGCCGAAAGGGGAAGCCAGATAAAGACAAGGCACTACCTGTCGGGATGGAGTCTGCTCTGGAAAGCCGACAGGACTCCCAAGAAGCATCACAGAATGGCAATATGGAGAGCCGACAACAACAGCCTGAGCAGAGCAGAGGGTTTTTTAGTCGCCTTAAGGATGGCTTGGAGAGGACACGTTCGGCTTTTGTGGCTCGTGTGGATACCTTGCTCTCTAGCCACAGAAGCATCACTGAGGAGCTCTTTGAGGAGCTAGAAGAGATCTTGATCCAAGCTGATGTAGGTGTAGAGACCACTTTGCAGCTGGTGGACGAAGTGCGGGAAACGGTGAAAGCAAAAGGTGTCACCGATCCTGCCGAGTTAAGGCCCATCATACAAGAGAGGATCCAGGAGATTCTCTCAGCTCACACAGCTCCCTTGACACTTCCCGATACTCATCCTGCGGTGATCATGGTAGTAGGTGTGAATGGCGCAGGCAAGACCACTACCATTGGCAAGCTGGCCTATCGCTTTAAGTCTAAAGGGAAAAAGGTGCTCCTTGGTGCCGCGGATACCTTTCGGGCGGCGGCCATTGAGCAATTGGAGATTTGGGCCAATCGGGTAGGTGTGGATATCATTAAGCACCAGACTGGGGCAGATCCAGCGGCGGTGGCTTTTGATGCGATTCAGGCCGGGCGGGCCCGGGGGTGTGATGTGGTGATCATTGATACGGCTGGTCGACTGCAAACCAAGACCAACTTGATGCGTGAATTGGAGAAAATCGGTCGTGTGATCGAGCGGGAGCTAGATGGCGAGCCCGCGGAAGTGCTTTTGGTGGTGGATGCCACCACGGGGCAAAACGCTCTCTCCCAGGCCAAGCTGTTCAGTGAGGCAGTTGATGTGAGTGGACTAGTTTTGACCAAGCTGGATGGCACCGCCAAAGGTGGGATTATTGTTGCCATCGCGGCGGAACTGGGGTTGCCGGTTAGTCTCATTGGTATTGGGGAGGCTTATGATGATCTTAGAGATTTTGAGCCGGAGGAGTTTGTCAATGCCTTGTTTGAGGCTTGATTACATACCTAGGTGA
>JAAYSL010000239.1 GCA_012518315.1 Bacillota bacterium
GAATAACGATATGGTGGCCAAGTATTTCGATAATCCGGAGTTTCAATACCTAGTGCAGCAGGCCCTTTACCGAACTATCTATGATGATATCCATGCTTAGCAACCTTCCTTAAATGCTTGCCTCTTAAGAGATGTTTGTAGGCTCCCCTAGGGTAAGCCTATTCTCGCCAAAGAAGGGAGGACTATCAATGCCGAGAATTGACCGGCAGAGCTTTAACGACGCCAAGACGATAAGTGAGACCTTTCTTCCCCAAGCCGATGTTAGAACAGAGGTACTGGGCTTTTTGGCAGACGCCATAGACTATGCCCACGGAGTGAGCAACTCCAACTGGAACCTGAACCTAGACAAAGACCTTGGAGATACGCAAATCGGTAGATTACTTGCTGGTCTTGTGTCTCAGGGACCGTGGCAGGTCTGATTTACTGTGGTTACGATAGACAGGGGAGGCTCATAGTCCCATCCAGCTTAGACGAGGTGCCAGATGCCTTGGTGACAATAATCAATCAGTGGGATGCCGAGTGGAATACAGGTCTATGAGACGACACTTGCCTCAGCTGGTGATGGCTCACCGAGCTTATCTCCGCAACGCAATGACAACGACCCAGATCTTGCCAGTAATGAAAAATACTCACTCTCCTGGAATGGTTGATTACTTATCTGACTGCTTGGGCCGATCAATACCGAACCCCGTATATGTGATCTCCGAGAGCGACTATCAGAGTACAGAGGTAACCGAGGCAGAAGAAGCTAGAAAGCTATCGGATCAGGATTTGGAGTCTAGGCTGACTAGATCTAGGCAGGGGGAGCCAATGAGGGTAGAAGTCCCGTCCACGAAATACTACCGTAACCCATACGTGGCAGAGTATGCTCATCGCCGGGCAAACGGGTTCTGTCAGGGCTGCGGTAATCCAGCACCATTCATAGCCAAACATAGCCAGATGCCTTATTTGGAGATACACCATATCAAACCTTTGGCTGACGGCGGAGAGGACTCAGTGGAGAACACTATTGCGCTGTGCCCAAATTGCCACAGGAAACGCCATTATGGGTAGTGAAGGCGTAGGCGCGGGTAACTACGTTGGCGGAACCCGGCAACCCACAGATACGCTATGCCACGGTCACCAAGAAGGGTTTTTTGGTTAGGCAATAGAGTACATCCTTGGAGAATGGCTTTACCGAGCCATCGACAATGGGACTGAGGTTATTGTTACGACCGCTCATCATTATACTAGCCATAGTGATACTGACCATTTCCGGGCGTATTAGTGAAAGCGAGCCCAGGAACCGTTTTTATCCGAATGTCGTGTTCTAACGGTTTGGCTCTGAGGCTTGATTGAGGGGGTTGATAGGACCATGAAAGAACGATGTTATCGCAGTGATGATGCAGTGAACTGGCTGATCTCGATTTTGGCATCGCTAATATTGGCTCTCTTGTTATCTGGTAGGGCTTTTGCTGAAACGGATTTCATTGAGTGGTATTTGTCAAGGATGCCTGAAGAAAGCGCCAGGTTCTTTCGGATGATCATATACGATGAACCATATGTGGGCAAGATGTATTATCCGATTATATATGAGTTCGACAAAGAGATGTGTTGGATGGCCTATCTGATTGAGAGGGAGGAAGATTACGATAGAAGCTGGTTAAGCAAATATCCCCGGGAGGAAGAACACGGTCAAACATCAATCAACGTATTGGGCTTAATGATGTACTATGCAACTCTTTTACCAGAGTGTTTTCTGGAGGAGGAGATCAGTCGAATCAACAAATTCTCTCCACCTGCTGGAGCACCAAACCGCGTGAAAGATGAGCTTTTGGGAACGTGGGCCCAATTCCTGAGAATGAGAGCAGGACAAGTGATGGTTGTTAATGATAAATCGGAGTTTGAGTGGATTTACAACCCGGAGCTTGCCCGAGAAGTATATTCGGAGAGAATAGGTTATATAGGGAAGGCGTTCCTGTCTTTTTGGGAATGGGAGTCCCCCCAAATGCATATAGAGATACCGTCCATTAAACCCCCTAGTCTTGAACAGTATATGCCCTGAGATTTACTACAACAATTCGGCCGGAATCAGTGCCGAATAGCCTTATATGCTTATGTGATTGAAATGCTTGCTAGAGGATAAGTCCGTTTCGGAGGGAATCAGAAATGCAAAGTGATTTCTGACAAGGTGGGTGAAGATTACTCCCATAAGTGAGTTCGTCCTAGGAGTAAGCGACGGATGCCAATTGGCCTTGGGGAGGTTCACGGCAAAAATGTACCAGTGTTGGCTGAAAAAGCTAGCTTCCTAGCTGCTATCGGTTGAGCTCTCTGCACTAAAGGGCTTCACCAACTCTATATAAGCAAGACTCACCGCATTCCTATATTTCTGCGGTGAATGATCTTGAGTTCATTGAATAACGTAGTTCGGTAATACAAGGGCTAATGACGATTGAGGGGGCCAAGCTGATGGGACGGCAATCTGACTATAGTAGGA
>JAAYSL010000240.1 GCA_012518315.1 Bacillota bacterium
GCGCTCTGGTATGTAGGTGGCATGATCAGCAACGTCGCCACTGCCTCGTAGCTAGGTGTCAGGACCAAGCGTCCACCCACTCCTGCCACCAAGGCGGCCACCAACATCAACACGATAATCGTCCATTTTCCTCGCCATAGGATCACAAAAACCTCACGTAAGTCGATTTCGTCGTCCCTGAATTGCGGTTGCACATCCATGGCAGCTCCTCCTAGTCCGGCGATATTATTCACGGTGCTATTATTATCTCTAGAAACTATCCCAAACGATAATTCTTGTTTTCACCGTTTGGGCACGTAAGTCCTTCCCAGTAACCGCTTTTTGCATCACGTTTGAAGTCACTCTCTGCCACCTGTGTCGATAACCAGATAAACGCTCAGTAAGCAGACAACCAGTATTTCGTGCCGCAATGAAAAAGCCCCTAGTCTACCAACCCTAAGGGCCACTATTGGCGTCACTTGAGATTCATGCTCAGTGATATATCGCTAGCTGCACTTGCACATACACAAAACCCGCCAATAGCCCAAAAAAAGCTAATACCCGGTAGAGGCTTTCTAGCATTGTCACCTCACCGGGCATTCCTTGGCGTCGATCTACTGAAAAGATGGTAAGACTCAAAATCCCGTAGTAGAGGGCCATCACCCCAAACACGATGATTAGAAATCCACTAAGACTATGGGTGGAAGATATGGGAAAGAAGTCTAACCCTAACCCGTCTGCAATTACTGATGCAATGAATAGAATAATAAAGATGATGAGACCTTTCAGATATTTCTTCAAGGCAAGATCCTCCATCCTATATAGATCTTCTATGCTAATACTTACCCAGGAAGAATCTGTTTTCCTGCGCAGAGTAACATTTGAGTTTGGCCGTGGATTGGTGTATTGTTATGGTAACATCAGTATAGCTTCGGGAGGCGTTCAAGAATGAAAGCACTGTTTGCGGTAATCCTAAAGCCCGAGCTGCTCTCATCCATCTTGCTGGAGTTTAACAACCAAGGCATCAAAGGTGCCACTGTCTTTGAGTCCATGGGCATGGGTTACCTAATGGCCGAATCTGCTCCGATCTTCGCCAGGCTAAGCCAGGTTACCATGGGCTCCGCTGCTCCTAGCCGTACCCTCATGGCAGTGATTGAAGATCGACAAGTGGATCTAGCCGTCAAGATCATCGAGGAGGTTGTTGGCGATTTGACCCAGCCAAATACCGGTATTGTCTTTACCGTACCGGTAGACTTTATTCGGGGTCTACGGGACACCGAAGGGAACTATGCTGTATAATAGTGCAGATTCGAAGTTGCTCGGAGTTATCCTAGGCATGTGAGGCGAATATCGAATAATGCTAGCTTCCATTGGTACACTTTTACTTGTCGGCCTCGTCGCTGGTAAGATTGCTGGCCGGTTCCGTTTTCCTGCTGTCACCGGATATATTCTAGGAGGGATCTTGATTGGCCCCTCCCTTCTTAACCTCTTACCTGAATTCCCGTTCCGACAACCAATTGAGGGTATAGCCCTTAGTCTCATCGCCATCGCCATCGGTGGCGAATTGTCCTTGAAAAACCTACAGGATCTTGGGCCCCAGATTGCTACCATCACTACGACTCAGCTCTTGGGTGCCTTTGTTCTAGTGCTTCTCACCAGTAGGTTATTAGGGGCATCTTTGCAGCTATGTCTACTCCTTGCGGCATTAGCGACTGCAACTGCACCGGCAGCGACCATCGCAGTGATTCGCGAATACCGAGCCAAAGGCACTTTCACCAATACCCTTTTGGCGGTGGTAGCCCTAGATGATGCCGGGTGTCTAATCGTCTATTCACTGGCCTCGGCCTTTGCCAGTGTCCTGACTAATGGTTCAAGAATTTCCCTACTTACTATCTGCGAGCCGATCCGGGAGATACTAGGCTCTTTTCTAGTGGGGATTATCGGTGGCCTTATCCTTTGTCAGGGATTGCGCTACCTGCGAAATGATGGGGAAATCCTCACCTTTGGACTGGCCCTGGCCATTCTAACTAGTGGTCTGGCAACTACCTGGAATCTGTCTAGCTTGCTAGCCACGATGACTCTTGGCATGGTCGCCACCAACCTTAGCAGCGCAAGCCATCATCTGTTTGACCTAATTCAACGTATAGAGCCACCAATCTATGTAGCTTTCTTCGTCTTGGCCGGTATGTATCTACAGCTGGATGTGCTACCTTCCATTGGTGCTTTAGGGATTGGTTATGTGCTGGCCCGCATTCTAGGGAAAATGAGTGGTGCCTATTTGGGTGCTTCCATCACCAAAGCCTCAGATGCGGTTAGAAACTACTTGGGTTTGGCCCTTATCCCGCAGGCCGGTGTGGCTATTGGCCTTTCAGTGGTAGCAGTAGCCCAATTCCCGGAGCTCAAGTCTACAATTATGACGGTCATCCTCGCTTCTGTAGTGGTCTCAGAACTAATCGGACCTTTAGGTGCCAAGTTAGCTCTAACTAAGGCCGGAGAAATCCACTCTGACGCCAACTAGTGTGGTAGGGACGCACAATGAATATGTGGCCGCAATAGGACAGGCCGGGTCTACTGAGTGCTTTACTCTGCTAGACCCGGCCAGATTAAGCTAATTGCTAAAGCTCGCGTACCACAGATATCTTATCTTCCTCTACTTGCTTCTTGGCAAGAGGCAGCTAACCATGATTCTTAAGGATGCGGGGGGTGTTTTACTGAGACATTCCCCTGCACATTTCTCACCTCGATACTATGAGTTCCCGCTCCGAGAACTGCGTTTACCATCTTCTTCCCAGCTTCACCTGTTTGGGGCTGAAGCTTGGATAGCGTACCTTGTAGGGTCAAAGTACCGTTTTCAGTTTCCAGGGAAATGCGATGGTCGGGCACTTGCTCCAGAATAATGGTCACATCGGAGCGCCGGGCATCTACAATCATATCCTTTCCGATGCCTTGGAAGCGAACTGTGCCATATTCAGTATGGGCGATGGCGCTTCCCGTGACATTCCTCGCCCCAATGATGGTATAGGCTCCCTTAGTCTTGATATCACCGTCTATCTCATTGGCTGCGATACCGCCAAAACTGATTTCAGCCTCAATGTCACCTTTTACATCAGTAAGTGAAGTCGTGCGGAAGTCAGACTCAACCGTGACATTGCCATCGATATTCCTCAGTGAACTGGAACCGTAGCTACCCTTCACCACAAGATCGCCTCGAACGCGGGTTACATCTAGGTTAGTGTAGGCAGCATCGACATTCAACTTACCACCGACTTCTTTGATGGTTGTATCACCAAACGCGTTATTGATAATCGAAGGTCCACTTACATTTTCTACCCGAACAGTGCCCATATTGTTATAGACCTCGACCCGGGCCTCGCTGGGGATAGAAGCCGAGACGTCAAGCCGTACCTGGTGGACTTCCTCAGGCCGCTTGGCCGGTTCAACTAGCCTCACATCTAGCCCTGTTTCAGATTGTACGACCCTAATGTCCAGCCTATCTAGATATGCTTCTCCCACAGCCTCGTTAGCAGCATAGACATAAATGTTGTAGTTCAATTGTGCTCTCTCAGCTCCCGGTGTCCCGGTCACATTTATGTGACCGAGAGCATTGTTGAGCCTGAGCACTTGTCCGGGGCCAAGCATTTCCTCCAAAAGGCCGCTTTTCTCGGCACTGGGTGTGCCTGGGTCAAGACCTGCTCCCTTAGCTTCCTCAATCCTGACTAGATGCCTGTAGGGAGCCGTAGTGTCAAACAACCCGTATTTTCCATCGACCAACATCAAAACCGTTAAGGCTACGAGAATGTATACCGCGACGCGCCTATTCATATCACTCTCTCCTCGCATCTTCGACCATTGAACCAACTTATGCCTCCAGCAAACACTCTAAACTTCCAACACATTCTGTAGGAGATAACCGGTAACGAGAAACACCAGTACCATACCCAGGGCATTTCCCAACAAGATGCCGCTATTGATCAGGATTTTGGCTGTCTGGACTGGTGCCTGAGCCATACCATAGGCTGAATCAAGCCTACTCAGGGTATCTATAGGAACCCGGATGACGAGATCCGGCACCCTAGGGAATACGTAGTACCCAATAGAACCACATAGACCGATCAGCCACTGAATCACAAAGAAACTAGCCAAACCGACGAGGAATCGTAGCCTCGCTGTCAATCTGCTACAGTTATACACTAGCTGAAAGATCACCACGGTTCCAACACCGATAAGCCAGTAGGCAAACGCAGACCACAGAGCAATCTTGATCAGCCAACTACTCGCTTCTCTGGATTGAAAAAAGGCTTCCATGGCAACGTTGAACAGCCGAACACCTCCTGAGTGGAGAGAACCTGCTCTTAGTACCCAGACAAAGCCGAAAGTCGCCACCAGCAGGTTGAGGGTAAAGCTCGTCAAAACCGCTGCTAACTTGGCCAAAGCGATTTTGCTACCCGGTTGCGGAAGAGCCAGCAGTAGATGAATACCCCCCGTCTGCCATTCATGCCGGTAGACTTGAATAGCTTGTAGTACCAGCCAAAACATGATTACCCCAAAGGGAAGCATGGTGGGGATGATAGCGACTTCTGCCTTCCATTCACCAATACGGGTGTAGAAGTAGGTATCCCAAAGCAGAATACCTATACCCAAGATTACTGTCATAAGGCTTATGCTTTCCAGGTCTTTTTTGAATAGCTGACCAAATCCCCTCATTGGTATACCTCCTCGAACAGCCCCTGAATGGAACGACCGTGCTGACTCCGTAGTTCCTGAGCATCTGCATCCACCTTGATTTGTCCTTTATCTAGAAAAATGATTCGCTCAAAGATCCCTTCTGTTTCTGCAACTTCGTGGGTAGACAGAATGATGGTATGTCTGCCTGCTTCATACCCACTAATCAAGGTCTTGATAATCCTAAGTCTTGAAGGTGGATCAATACCGGAAAGAGGTTCATCTAGTAGGAATAGATCCGCATCCCGGGATAGAGTCACCACAAGCTTTAGCCGTGCCCGCATACCCTTGGATAAATGACGCACCTTTACACCTCTGTCTAGATTAAGGAAGGCGATCATCTCGTCAGCTCGCTTGGGCCGCCAATCTGGAACTAGGGTAGCCGTGAAGTCAAGAACCTGTTGGACTGTCATCCAATCGTACAGACAGTCTATCTCCGGCTGGTACGATACTCTGGCTTTCGTCTTGATCCCAACCGGCAGGCCATTGATAGTCACCGTACCGGCATCGGGTCGCAATACTCCAGCCAAGAGTTTGAGAAAGGTCGACTTGCCGCTACCATTTGGCCCTACCAATCCTACAACAATTCCTTTTGGAATCTCCACCTCAATGCCATTAATAGCCTGTGTGCGTCCATATCGTTTCACGATACCTTGAGTTCGAACGAGAATCTCAGTGGGCATCATCTTGCTCTCCCCTCTTACCATTCTGAAGCTCTTTATACCGACTCGTTACTAGTTTTACGATCTCGGCTTCTTTGAGACCCAAAGCTAATACCTGTCGGATAAAATTATCCACTGCAGTTTGGGCCATCTCACCTCTAAGACTAGCCAAAAGACCATCATCTTCTCGAATATACGTACCTTCCCCGCGCTTAGTTTCCACCAAGCCCATCGCCTCCATTTCCCTATATGCCCTTTGAACAGTATTGGGATTTACCCGGGCGGCCTCGGCCAGTTCCCTTTGTGAAGGCAGTTTTCCTCCTGGCATCAAGAGGTTCCGGGCCACTGCCCGCTTGACCTCATCAATGATCTGCATGTAGATGGGGCGAGTGGAGTCGAAATCAAGCTTCACCTGGAAACCGTCTCTCACGCAAGCCACCTCCCTCTATCACTAGTGCACTACTTCCCTAGTGCACCCATAGTCTATCACGCTCTTGCCGACAGTGCAAGTGCTTAACATGGATTTAACGTAAAGGCCCTTTAAGCTGGCCTTAAGCCCTTGCAACTCACGGCAAACTAGTGTATGGTATGATTGGTGTTTTTCTGGAGGTGGATGATAAAATGATGGCTACCTTGGGGTTCTTGCTCTTGGTCGGTTTACTTGCGGGCAAAGCCGCAGGTCGCTTACATTTTCCGGCGGTTACCGGATATATTGTGGCGGGGATCTTGCTAGGACCGTCAGTACTTAATGCCATTCCCGAATTTGTCCTACACCAACCTATCGAAGAGTTTGCTCTATGCCTAATCGCTCTAGCCATTGGAGGCGAACTTACGATTGAGAATCTCCGGGATTTAGGCCCTCAAATCCTTGGCATTACCATTAGCCAACTCATGGGTGCCTTTATCTTGGTGCTGATAGTTAGTCTGCTACTCGGTGCTTCATTGCCATTGAGTCTGTTGCTTGCTGCCTTGGCTACGGCCACCGCACCGGCAGCGACTCTAGCTGTGATTAGGCAGTATCAAGCGAAAGGGTCTTTCACCAATGCACTTCTTGCAGTAGTGGCACTAGATGACGCTGGGTGTCTTTTGCTTTTTAGTGTAGCCTCAGCTTTTGCCAGTGCCCTACTTTATGGCTCTGGGCTTTCCATGGGAATTATCTGGGCACCTCTGATCGAGATCACTGGTTCACTACTTCTAGGTGGCCTAGGGGGCTTGCTTCTCTCTTACGGGCTTCGTCATCTGCGTAATGATGGAGAGATTCTCACTCTAGGTCTTAGTACCGCACTTTTGGTTAGTGGTCTTGCGGCTCGCTGGAATCTATCCACTCTACTTGCTGCCATGACTTTGGGGATGGTAACAGCTAATGCCCGCC
>JAAYSL010000032.1 GCA_012518315.1 Bacillota bacterium
AAATTAAACTTGGCTGCACAAGCTTTCCAACTTGCTGTTTAGTTTTCAAGGTTCAAGTCTTCCCGTTTCCCGGGCCAATCCGCCCGGCAAGTGTTGATTATATCAGCTGCCTGTCTGCCTGTCAACCCCTACCCGCGCAATGGCATGAGTCAACGATTATCGGGTTCTGGGCCTTATCTCCAGTTATTTCCATAGCATGATACCCTCTGTTAATGCAATCACTATCAGTAGTATTGATTTGCAGGGTCCTGTAACTCCTGGGCTAGTGATGTACAATCTGCCGGGAAGTAGACAGGGATTTCGCCACCAACGTGGAAGTATTCGTGGAAACATTTGCGCCGAGCAAACAGTCAAACTTGAAAGCTGTGGCACCTAAAGGAGTAAAGTCGAATGCCGTTTACTGTACCTGATACCTCTAGAAACATGGGCCCCCTCACAACTACTGAGAACACCCATCCACGTGAGCACGAAAGCACCCTTAGACTACTTCTCAAGGAGCGACCCCTACTTCTTTTAGGTTGGTCTCTTTTCTTCTTTGGTATACCTTTGGCCTCAACCATTGCTAGTAGCATATTTATGCTAATTGACCTGCTTATCGTTTTGTTCCGGACTCATGTACTCCACCAATTAGTTGCAGGGCCCCCCATCCATCTTGAGCTAGGGCATCAAAAGACACGACTAGCAGCTATCCTATTGGCCCTTTTAATCCTTTGGGCATGTATCGGTGGCATTGTTTCCATCAGGCCTGATATTGCCCTGCCCAGCACCATAGGCTTAGCCCTCGTGTTTATACTCTTCTTTTTCAGGGCCGGTGACCTATTATGGAATGATGGCTGGCTTCTGCAGAGAACCATGCCTTTACTTGTTATCGGATTGTTAATCTCAGGTATATATGGTGTCTATGCTACCAAGGTTCTCGGTATGACCCGTTTGCGACTCATTGGCCACGGTCCCAATGGTAGTGGCACTTCTTTGTTGATCTCTATACTCCTAGCCTGGAGCTATGCCGATCTCTTAACAAGGAGCTGGCTTAAGGTAGCAGTACGCCTAATCGCTCTTGCCGCTATCCCCAGTCTCTTGTTTACCTTCAGTCGTGGTGCTTGGCTCGGCTTTGCCGGAGGTGTTGTTTGCTACATGTTGGTTAGCAAGCACAAGCATAAGGTCGGGCTGGTAGTAGGCCTTCTTGTTGTTGCCTTACTGGTAGGAACCAACCCCAAGCTTCAATACCGCATGCAGAACATTTTCAGTCTTGAGCGCAATAGGGATCGTATAGAGGTTTGGTCGACAACCATCAAGCTAATCCCAGATCATCTACTCTTTGGTGTAGGAACAGCGGTTTTTCCCCACGTGTATCAGCAGTACTCACCCCGAGGCAATCCCATGGCCTTTGCCCACAATTTCTTCTTGCAGGCATTAGCTGAGTATGGCATACCGGGCTTCATTTTGCTAATTACCGTCATTGGGCTATGCTTAGTAACAGGATATTCCGTAGTCAGAGAGCACAGATGGCCTTTGGCTGCCGGTGTCCTCTCGGCAGTAGTAGGAGCCCTGATACACCAACAAGTAGATAACACCATCCATGGAGCCAACCTAGCCTCGGTCTTCTGGTTTCTCTGCGGCTTGCTGCTAACCCTAGATGAGGTGCATCAAAAAAGCCCGCGGACTAAGCAAAAAGGGAAAATCTAAAAACCATGGGACTAGCTTTATAGTCCCTTAAGGCCTGTGTTTTGACTACGGGCTTTCTTAAGTAGATACATATACTTTCTCTCTGCCGCTTCCACAGAATAGACGGCATAATCAACCAAATCCGGATCCACGACATTGTCAAAGTAAGATTTGGCATGGAGCCACTCCTGCCGGGCCTGCTCGATTATGCGGTCAAAATCGCCAGTATCCTGCTCTTCAATAACATCATCATCTATCAATGAGAACTGGCTGTGCACTGCCTTCCACAGGTTCTGCAAGAACTCTTTCGCCACAGGATAGCCTCCCCATAGACAACCATGGTCTATTGTAAGTCTATCCTGGTCGGGAGGAATTTATGTTAGAATTTAACATTAGACTTCCCGGCGTCCCTCTAGTGCCTTGGCAAGTGTAACCTCATCCACGTACTCCAAATCGCTCCCCACCGGCATCCCATGGGCCATTCTAGTCACCTTTAAGCCCAGTGGCTTAAGCAGCCGGGCAAGGTACATAGCCGTCGCTTCACCCTCAACATTAGGATCCGTACCCAAAATGATCTCCTTAACAGTATCATCTTTTAATCGCTCTAGTAGCTCTTTGACCTTAAGATCCCCTGGCCCAATCCCATCTATAGGGGAAATAGCTCCATGCAGTACATGATAAAGCCCTTTGAACCCGGTGCGATCCAGAGCTATTACATCTTTGGGCTCTTCTACCACACAGATGGTACTGCGATCCCGACCAACTGAGGTGCATAGAGGGCAAGGGTCTTGCTCTGTTAAGTTACTACACACTGAACAGTAGATCGTCTTCTCCTTCGCCTCCGTAATGGCCTCAGCCAGATTCTCGGCGTTCTCCCTAGTCCCGCTGATAATATGAAAAGCTAGCCTTTGGGCTGTCTTGGGCCCTATGCCCGGCAGCTTGGCTAGCTCCTCCACAAGCCGGGCTATGGGTCTCGCATACACAGACATATGTGCTTGTCTCCTTTATTCTGCCACCCTAAAGCCCATTAGCTTAGAATAGCCCTCCTGGTAACCCAGATAGGTCTATGCCACCGGTCACTTTTTCCATTTCGGTTGCGCTCATCTCCTGAGCCAAGCGAATTGCCTCATTCACGGCTGCCATGACAAGGTCTTGCAGCATCTCCAAATCATCAGGATCGACGGCAGCAGGCTCGATGGCAATCTCCTTGATTTCCAGGTGTCCACTGATCACAACTCGCACCACGCCCCCACCGGCAGTAGCTTCTACAGTCTTAATGCCCAGCTCCTCCTGTATCCTGGTCATCTCGGCCTGCATTTTCTGAACTTCTTTCATCATCTTCCTCATGTTTTTCACTGCTGCTTAGACCCCTCTCCAGTGTCATCCTTAAGCTCAACCACTGTACCACCGAATATCTTAAGAGCTGCTTCTAAGGCTGGATTCCCCGCACCCAGATCAACCTGCTCTCCTTCGGTAGATCTGTCAGCTCCCTTTAGCCCCGGGGCCAAGACCTCTTCCTCAGGGGTGGAACCAGAGGCTTCAGGTTCAGGCCCTGCGGCCCCGGTCTTCGCTTCCATAGACTCCACCTTAGTCAAAATCTTTCTCTGTGGAATATCGTCTTCAAATAGGCATACTACCTCAATCGCTCTTCCCACAATGGGAGCCAAAACCCTTTCCAGGGCTTCCCTATTCTTCGGCTGTTCGAGACTGACCTTGTGAAATTCCTTGGCCCGCGGGAAGGCTAGCAATAATCTACCGTCGGAATCAAAGCCTTGGGGGATTGCCTCTCTCAAGAAGGCTTCCACCGGTGCCTGACGTTCTTGCCGTAGTATTTCAGAGACTTCACCCCACTGCGAGAGCAGAGAGTCAAACTCCGCCTCTCTACTAGACGAGGCTGAAGTTGAGACTTGATCCTCCAAGCCCCCTCCTGACTCACTGGCGGCCCACTCATGACTTGACCCGTGGTCTGGGCGAGTTTCGTCTATCACAGGGCTGAGTCTATTATCCCATGGTGTGCCTATCGCCTTTAGCTCTTTGATGGCAGCTTCGAGATATGCAACTCTTTGAGTAAGCTCCTGCAGCCACGTAGCATCACCACGCATATTGGCTGACTTTGTGTCTTCCATCAAATTGTCGCCAGTGCCTCTCACTACAGCCATCTCCAAAGGAAGCCAGACCGGAGACATCCATCGCATATCAGCCACAGCCCGTGCCAACAGGTCAATTAGTGTCAAGATACGCTCTAGCTCCAAGGAGGCGAGTGCAGGCCATCTGCCTACGAGGTCTTCGCCGTCCGTGGTCAAGTAAGTTCGACTACCAACTTTGGCAACCATCAGCTCCCTGAGAAAGCCGATACAGTCCTTTCCTAGCTGAGCTGGGTCTACTCCACTGCCAATCATCTGATGTAGGAGGGTAAGGGCGGCCAATCTTTCTTCACCGGCAATACTGTTTAGCAGCTCACATAACTGCTCGCCAGGAACAACGCCTAGTAGTTCGGCTATATGGCCCTCCTCGATGCGGCCCGTCTGAAATGATATCGCCTGATCTAGCAACGCTATCGCGTCTCGCATGCCACCGGCCGCATGGCGTCCGATCAATTCTAGTGCCGCACGCGTAACATCCAGCTCTTCGGCCTCCACCACCTGGCGCAAGCGCATGACTAGCTGCTCAGTGGTGAAATTACGGAATTCAAACCTCTGACAACGTGATGCAATTGTCTCCGGCACTTTGTGAGGTTCAGTAGTAGCTAGGACAAACACCACACGTTCAGGAGGCTCCTCTAGAGTCTTTAGAAGAGCATTAAATGCATCTGTTGTGAGCATATGAACTTCGTCAATAATGTATACCTTATGCCCACCTTCGGTAGGGGCAAACCGTACATTCTCCCGAAGATCTCTAATTTCGTCAATACCACGGTTAGAGGCACCATCTATTTCAACAACATCCATAGCAAAGCCATCACTAATCCGTTGACAGTTAGAACAGACATTGCAAGGATTGGGTGTTGGCCCTTGGCTACAGTTCAACCCTTTTGCCAAAAGACGGGCCAGAGAGGTTTTACCTGTGCCTCTAGGTCCAGAAAACAGATATGCATGGGCAACCCGGCCACGCTGTAAAGCATTCTGTAGGGTGCGAACCACTGGTTCTTGACCAACCACATCCTCGAACCGCTGTGGCCGATATTTCCTGTAAAGAGAAAGGTAGGACATGCCACCGCCTCCAAGGCTAGTACATTTCTCTTAGTACTTTCTAATGAAAGATCCAATCTCCTGCCAGTCGTGACCATCTACGATAAGTTAGCATGCTCTGAGACTTTGGGACGGTCTCTGGTTAGTCGGGAACTAAAAACGGCTGGACACTATCATCCAGCCGTGAAACTGCCGTGCACCCACTCTCGAATTGGTACCTCCGGGTGGCACCCAAGTAGTTAGCTCGGATTAGGCACCCTCGCGGCACATAAGGTTGTTCACTTACCGCTGCTTCCTCCCGGACCTGACGGGATTCATGAAGCCTTATTGCGC
>JAAYSL010000241.1 GCA_012518315.1 Bacillota bacterium
GCCATGTGCGCTTGTATTTTCCCTCCAAAGTGGCCTCTACAAAAGAGTCTCCCTGGTTATGCACATCCGTAAGGTAGAGGCAGTTAGCTTGGATCTCATCCCTTTCAGTAGCTTGCCAAGTACTCTCCAAGGTAAAGTGATTGATATTATGATCGGCTAAGGGGCCGCTGCTGGCAAACAGGGCTCGAACCGAAGAAAGAGTTCTTTGCCTATTTGCTTGGCTCGCCAAGAAATGAGTCCGCTTCCCAGGATTTGGTCTAGGTGTGGTGCACCATAGCTGTGCCACCGGGCGGGTAGAAGCAAACTTTCTAGCTTGGCGGCTGGCAACCACATTTCCCGTAACTGATGGAGAATCTTGCGTAGTTGGGCGCTTGGTTCTTCAGGGATGTTTGTTCCTTTCGCCGAATTCCTGTTTTTCACATCCTGCCATTGGGCAAGGAAGGTCGCATACTGCTGATGATCAGCAGTTGCAGCATCTCTTCGGCCTTTGCTTAAGGAGAGGGCATGGATTTCCTGTAATACCCGAGGGCTGCACCAATGCCGGGTACCCTGCTGGTCGCGGAAGTCTCCGCGTACCAAGAGACCTTCTTTCTCCAGTTGTACTAAGACTTCTGTGATGGCATCCTGTCTGATTTGATAGCGTTTGGCCAATGTTTCTACAGAAAATGGGCCATGGCATCTGAGGTAGCGCACAATGATTGATCGCAAAGCCTCGCTTTGGGATGTATGATTGCGTCTCTCCAAAGCTAGATAATCTCGGCTATGCAGGGTGGCCACTATGTGGTCATCACCAGACTTATAGGCCCGTTTTTGGTCAAGCAGCTCTTGCACCAATTGGATGATCTCTGGAAGATTTTCAGGAAAGTTCTTTTCCACCTCTTCCCAGGTGGTATCTCCTATCCTTTCCAGCCAAGACTGGGCCCGCTCAAGAGTTGGCCTATAGAGTAAGGTATCCCGCCCTTGTAGGCGGATTTCCACTTGGCGAACTGCATCATCCCTCATAAGTGGGCTTAACCCTTCCCTACCGAAGATCTCTTGGAGAGTGCTTGTCTCTAGGCCAAACAGCCGCTTGGGCTCAGCAGCCGGCGTACCATCACTATACATTTGAGCAGCAACGAAATTGAATAAGTGTTCATAGGCCAAGGGAGATGGTGTTTGTGTTTGGACTCGATGTACGTCGATTTCTCCCCTCAGAATATGGCCGAGGAAATCCTCCAGATCACCAATGGAGAAGTGATCCTGTAAGATCTCCCGATAGGTTTCCATCACTAAGGGAAAATCTTGGTGGTGGCTGACCACTTGCAGCAGGTCACTAGCCTTAAGGCGGGATAGCCAAAGCGGAGTCCGCTTTTTACCATAGGCAAGCAGGGCCATAACCAGAGAACGCTGGGCACAGTGCCGAAATGTGATGCCAAACAGGCTTGTTGTGGAAATCAATTGGGCGATTCTGTCTCTAAGGTCCGGGGATAACAAAGATGCCCAGTGGATCTGAGGAGGTTTGGCACCACCTGGGGCGTGCAAGAGAATTCCGTTATCTGTAGGGAAGGCTTCGATCTTCAAGCCTGGCTTGGATTTGCTCACTGATCAAAAGAGCCAAAAGAGTATGCAGCTTAGTGCCAAAGGGTGAATGGAGGCAGATATGCCAGTCATTCATTTCCCCTAAGAATTCTTCTTGCACCAGGCATCGATCTGTGGGCAATTTCCCAGTACTTCGAGTTTGCTCATTTAGCAAGATGTAGAGAGTTTGGGCAACGTGCTTGTCCTCCACTTGTAGCTTGGCTTTAAGCCAGGTGTGGAAGCTTTCGGCACTGACCAGGTGAGACTCAGCCTCCCTCAGAAAGCCGCCTAATCTTTTCCCGAAGGTGAAGGATCTACTCACCGTTTCACCTTTCCAAAAGGGGAGATTGGTCCCCTGACCAGTTGGTTTGGAGACGATGACTCGATCTTGGCGCACTTCTTCGATACGCCAAACCGTGGTACCCAAGAGGAAGCGGTCACCAAGACGCCGTTCGTAGACAAACTCTTCATCGAGTTCACCAAGGAGCGGCCCGCCCTTTCCCAGATACACCTTATAGTAGCCCCGGTTAGGAATGGTTCCGCTATTGGAGTAGACCAACTGCTTTCCATACGAGTCCATAGATTACCGGCCAGACACTTCTCTCGGGCAAATGCCTCAGGTCGGGAAGTGGGAGTTCTATGGCCAGGTCATAGTCTTTTCGCTGTCCGGAATCGATGATTACACAGTCACGGCCATCACCTACGAGAAATTTGGCTGCTTCGTCAAGAGGGTGGATCGTCGCTGAAGAGGAACAGTTTATCTCGTGCAACTGCCACCAGTTACCTGCACTTTTGTGAAGTCCGATCTCGTAGCAAGCGTTGGCAGAGACGTTCAAAAGCGTCAGGGGGCATCGTCTACAGCACCTTTAGCAGGTTATTCTGCCAGTCATGTCGATCTCCTTCACCAGCAGAGGTCTCAGATTGGTCACATGGCCTGGCTTCACTGGCGGGACGCATGTTTCTTTGCCGTGTTCGGATGAAAGCTCCTCTACGGTTTTTTCTTCCTTTAGAAACTCCAATATAACTTGAGCCTTGAACTGGGATGCACTAAGGTCAGTGCCAGAAGCTCATAGTATTCAATCGCTTAGAGGCCATAGCGGGTCAATATCTCCCTCCCAATCTTTAGCCATAAGCCCTTGTTTTACCCCCAGCCTTCCCTGCAAATCTGTAACCACTTCGTAAAGCGGGGTCCTGGTAGGTGTAGGTCCATTCTCTTTGGGCTTTAACACAGGACTCTGGGGACCCAGAATAAACA
>JAAYSL010000033.1 GCA_012518315.1 Bacillota bacterium
CTACTTATGATACTGTTCCCCTCGAATGATGGTAAACCATCGGTAGGTCTGCTCCAGCAGAATAAGGCGCATCAGTTGATGAGGAAAGGTAAGGGGGGAAAAGGAAAGACGCAGATTGGCGTCATTGAGTACCGATGAATGAAGTCCCAGTGCTCCTCCAATGACGAAGGTAATGTGACTTCGACCTTCTAGACCCAACTGGCTGATCAAGGCCGACATCTCTTCGGAGGATTTCATTTGTCCCTGGATATCCAGAGCAATAACATGGCTTCTGGGTGGGATTGCTTTCTGAATCCTGTCTGCTTCTTTGGCCTTGACCATCTCCTGTTCGGCTGAGGAATACCCTTCCCGAAAAGCCTCATCTTTCACTTCCACGATGTTTAACTGGCAATACGAACGAAGCCGCTTTGTATATTCAGCAATACCTTTGCGTAGGTAGACTTCCTTAAGCTTGCCGACTGCGACTAAGGTAATCCTCAATTGTCTGCACCCTTCCTTAAGCTCGGCAGGAAGGATACTGGCATAATTATAAGCGAGCCGTTACCACCAATTCCTCCTCACCCCGAAAGAAGGTGACACTAAGCTCCCCGCCATGCCCGGCCTTCCGTACCTGGGAGACCAACTCTTCCATGGTTCTTACTTGTCTGCCACCCGCTTTAATGATAATGTCCCCTGGCGCAAGACCTGCGTTGGCCGCGGATCCACCGGGAACCACTTCTACCAGGTAAACACCAGCTCCCACCGGTAGCTTGGTTCCCGTCTCCCGTTCATAGCGGGCAATAAAGACATCATCAATGGCACCACCCAGAACCCCGAGCCTAAGGATCTTACCATAGCGAATGAGCTCTGCTCCTATCTCCCGAGCGGTATTGATCGGAATTGCAAAACCTATACCCTGAGCCCTTTGGATAATCGCAGTATTGACCCCCACCACTCTTCCGGAAAGATCCAGCAAAGGTCCACCACTGTTACCCGGGTTGATAGAAGCGTCTGTCTGTATGACACCTTCGATCTGTAGGTTATACTCCGGATCTACCAACAAACCTCGCCCTAATGCACTAATTAGGCCAAGGGTAACTGAGTTTTCAAACCCATAAGGATTGCCGATGGCGATGACAAATTGGCCCACTCGCAGCTTATCTGAGTCACCTAGAGCTGCAACCGGCAGATCCTTACCAGAAATACTAACAACGGCTAGATCGGTAAAAGGGTCAGCACCAACTACAGTGCCTCGGTAAGGATCCCTGCGCTCAGGAAGAAACACCTTAATCTCCGAGGCTCCAGCTATAACGTGATTATTCGTAAGGACATGCCCCTCCTTATCGATGATAACCCCTGACCCTATCCCTTCCCGCTCCTGCACAATGCGCCCCACGAAGAAGTGATCAACCACTGCCTTTTCAGTTGTCGCGATCTTAACAACGGCAGGCCCCACTTCTTCCACTACTTTCACGGTAGCCGCCTCCAAAGTAGCCAGGACATCTAGCTGCTTATCGGGATCACGCTGGTCTTCTGCCTTAATTCTCTCTGGGCCTAGGGGAGAAGACCTTGCTCCCCATCTGTGATCAACCCACCAACCGGCAATCAGTCCAATAGTTGCACAAGCTATGAGAATAACCACCAGTTCCCGGTGTTCGTGGAAGCGTTTCCCTGACATCTCTTGGTCCCCTCTCTTAGCAGTTGATCTTAGTATGTCTGCAAAGGAGAAGACTATGTAGCTAAACGTCTAGGCGAATTTGAAGGCACCCTGCCTAGTGTTCATCTATTAGCTTCGTGACGGCATCCTCTATTTCTTGCAGTGCCTTTTCTGAATCGCTTTCAATATAGATACGCAACAGTGGCTCTGTACCTGAAGGCCGTACCAAAAACCAACTACCATCTGCCAAGATGAGCTTAGCACCATCTATATCAGTAATTTGAGCAAGCCCACGGCCCGCCACCTTCTTGGGGGGATCGGTCACCAGGTCCCTAACAAGGGTGGCTTTTTTATCATCTGGATATCTCAGGTCAACTCGGCGACTATACACACTCCCTACCTCGGCCATGACCTGGTCAAGTACCTGACTAAGGTGCCCCCGCCGCACTGCCTGCATTTCCGCAACTAAGAGATCAGCCAAGATGCCATCCTTTTCCGGTATGTGAGCCCCGATACTCAGTCCGCCACTTTCTTCACCACCGATAATCACCGGCTGACTTCGCATCTTTTCGCAGATGTATTTGAAGCCAACCGGAGTTTCAATGATCTCAAGACCATACTTCTCCGCCAATCGATCCAGCAGATGAGTGGTGGCGACTGTGCGCACTACTGCTCCTTCATAGCCTCTGTGCTCCACCAGGTGAACCAATAATAGTGCGATGACTTGGTTCGGCGCAATGTAGCGGCCACCGCCATCAATCACCCCAAATCTGTCTGCATCGCCATCAGTAGCTAAACCCAAATGGCTACCGCTTGTGCGGACTTTATCTGCCAGTGGGGCCAGCTCCACAGCAGTAGGTTCCGGCAATCCACCGCCAAATAAAGGATCCCGGTAACCCCGGATGGTCTCTACCTCACACCCCTTGGCTTGGAGAATATCTGGAAGGTAGTGTCGACCGGAGCCATACATGGGATCACAAACGATCTTAAGGCCACTTTGGCGAATAACGTCAAAGTCGACTAATTCACTGATATGCTGAAAGTACTGAGGCCTTGGGTCGATGATTTCTAGGAAACCTTGACTCTTGGCTAATGCAAGATCAACAGATTCTGCCTCACTCGCCGTAGGGTGACTAAGATTTCTCTCTATAGCCGCTGTAATATCTGTCGAAGCCGGCCCTGCATACTCAGGTATGTATTTGATCCCATTATACTCGGGTGGATTGTGACTAGCTGTAAACATCACTGCCCCGGCCGATTGCCATAGGGTGACGGCATAAGCTACAACCGGTGTGGGAGCATCCTCTGGCAGCATGTAAACCTTGATTCCATTGGCGATCATAACTTTCGCGGCTTCTTCCGCAAAACGCTCTGCCAAAAACCGGGCATCATGACCAACCACCACGCCTTTGGCGGCTTTCCCACTATCCAACAAGTATTTGGCTATGGCCTGTACGACTAGGCGTACATTGGCAAAAGTGAAAGTGTCACACATGATGGCTCTCCAGCCATCAGTACCGAATTTGATTTGCACATCTCCGCTTCCCATAGTCTTCTGGACCCCTCCTTGTACAAACCCAATTTTGCTCCGCCTGTTTATTATATCAGCTTTGCGGCACTTCAGGCCTAGCGACGGTCTTTTTGCCGCCGAAGCAGATAGAGAAAAAACGGCGCCCCTGCCAAAGCCGTAATTACACCTACTGGTAGTTCTGACGGTGCCAGTAGCGTTCGAGCCAGTGTATCAGCAACCACCAAGAAAATCGCACCGACCAAAGCAGCAGCCGGGAGTAAGATGCGATGGTCAGGGCCAGTCAATAGTCGTACGGTATGGGGTATAATAAGACCTACAAAGCCGATCACCCCACTAACAGATACGGCCGCTGCGGCCATGAGTGAACCGGCGGTGAGCAAGACAGCTTTCACCTTTTCCACATTTACACCGAGGTTTTGGGCAGACTCCTCACCTAACAGCAGAAGATTTAGCTCTCGGGAGTAAAAGAGCACTACCACACCCCCTAAGACAAGATAGGGTAGGCTGGCCTTAACATGCTCCCAACTCCTGCCAGAAAGACTACCCATCATCCAATACACGATCTCGTGCATAGATTGGCTAGACAACACCATGAGAAACGATACTATAGCCGAGAGAAACGAACTAACGGCAACACCTGCCAATAGCAGTGTACCCACCGGCACCCTTCCACCTACACGGGCAATATTATACACAAGAAAAGTGGTAATTACAGCCCCCAAGAAGGCCATGAGAGTCACTGTAGAAAGGCCAAGAAAAGAAAAACTGCCCCTGAGGAGTATACCCAAAGTAGCACCCACTGAAGCACCCGCTGACACACCAATGATATAAGGATCTGCCATGGAGTTTTGCAGTAATCCCTGGTATGTTGTACCGGCCATGGCCAGCCCACCTCCTACCAATGCCGCCAGAACTATGCGGGGAAGGCGGACACGATAAACAATCACACTGTGAGCAAGAGGCCAATCACCCAACACACGATGACTTAAGCCAGGCACTTTCTGCAGCAGCATTTTGGTAACATCGATAGCCGCAATATCCGCTGGACCTACGGCAGCTGAAACGATCATCACTACGGCAAGTAAGAAACCCAAAAGAAGGATCGTTAGTGCCCTTTTTTTCCCCTGGCCAGATGAAAACACATGGGGCAACCCCATCACCTCGTATTTATTCACTACACTAAAAGTCTGGTCGGTAGTTAGCCAAGCAACAAATTGCTCCCTCGGTGTACCTTTCTACAATGGTGAGAGAGCCAGGATCGATCCGGAATCGCCAATGGTATTGCAGAGGTATCCCTAGCCAGTCACACAAAAGCAATCGAATGACTCCACCATGGGTAACAAGGGCTACATTGCGGGGTGCCAACCCACGCCCAGGGACCCCTTGCACCTGGCGTTCTATTGCTTCCATGGCCCCTTGCAGGCGACTCCAGAGTACCTTCAAGGTCTCACCCCTTGGCGGTGAATTGGCCACAGGGTCTTCTACCCACTGGGCCAGTTCTTTAGGATACGCCTTGTATGCTTCCCCATAGGTCATCCCACCGAAGATACCGAAATCTAACTCCCTTAGCCCCTTCTCTTTGTGGATGACCATTTTCCGGGGTCTAGCCAATGCCTCGGCCAGATTTAGACAGCGGGTGGAGTCACTACTGTATATAGCTTCCAGAGGAGTATCCCTCAAAACTGCTATTTGTGCTTCGTGGTGCTTGTAGCCTATCTCTGTCAGTTTGGCATCCTCCCACCCGCAATAGCGGCTCGCCTTAGAATAATCGGTTTCACCATGACGGAATAGATAATACCGAATTCCCTTTTCCACTTTCGGCCTTTTCGCTGGGTCGGGGGTAGATTCCTGCATAGAAACCTTTACCTCTTCCATAGCCCCACGCCTCCTACCTCTCTGTCTGTGCCCTTAGTTAGTTGACCTTGGTCACCAGCGTAAACCCCCACCAATGAGGTTGTAGGTACCCAAATACCGAAGCTGGGGAAACTTGTGACTCAAGATCCTGGCCGCATTTTCACTAGAGCTTTTGGTCATAGGCGGATAAAGTAAACCTGCAACTGTCCCACTATGGGCTACGGTTATACCTAGAGTACCTTGTTGGCGAGCGAAGCTGGCAAGCTCACCTAGGTTGGGCTTGTGCAAAATCGCCTGGTGCAGTAATGCACTTAAGGTAGCACCTCTCGCCAGCATATCGGCATCTCCTTGCCGGACCCCTTGCCGAATTAGTTCTAGTGCACGCACCGCCCCAGGGCTTTGCCGCTCCAGGATCTGTTGCGTGGGAGAATCCACCTGATACCAATCGGCCGACTCGATCTCGCCTCCCCAGTCCAACACCATTACCTGCAATGGTGGAGGCTTCCCGATCCCGTTATACAGGCTTCCCGTCACATGGTCAAAGATAGTAAGCTCCGAGAAAAGGGTGCTATCGGTAGGTTCAATACTTACCGCCAGCTCTGTGATCTCCACTGGATCGGGAATCCGGCCTAAGGCTAGCGCAGTTGCAGCTACAGCCGCCCCGATATCTGCCGTGCTACTAGCCATACCCTTGCTTCGAGGTATAGTTGATTTGATCTCCAGGCAGACTTCCCAGTCATTCTCCTGCCAAGCACTGAGAGCAGCGGTGACAGCTTGGCGAGCTTTGGGCCAATTGTCATTTTTCTGGCTTGAGTCAGGACAACTGCCCCGGGGATAAAGACATACCTTAGCCTTACTGTACAGATCAATTGGACAACTAACTAAGAAAGCCTGATCTCCAATTAACCCTTCCACTAACTCGCCACAAGCGCCCGGTGCCAGGGCCTCCCCCGTCTTGGGCGACTTGCTCTTTGCCTTTCTCATAATCCCCCTCCACCAATAAACAGGCCCACTAACTCACCGGCAATGATCATAGCACCCAGCACATCACCGGTGACACCCCCTAAGCGCTTTTGGGCAGCTTTACCTATTGCCGTAGTCACGACGAGATTAGTTCCTAGAAGAGTAAAGGTATGCCATCCTATGAGCAATGCACTAAACACTGTGGCAATAGTAGTGGAGATGAGCACCTCACGGAGTGAAATCTCATCGAGAAAGGCCTGGGCCGTACCCCCTGTTTTCCTGGCATAGGGGAACATGAAAGTGCCAACTACGGCATTCCATCTGCTCCAGGCCAAAGTTGCCATC
This sequence comes from Bacillota bacterium, assembly GCA_012518315.1. GTDB lineage: Bacteria > Bacillota > Limnochordia > DTU087 > DTU087 > JAAYSL01. The sequence continues at coordinate 6,330 of JAAYSL010000033.1, forward strand.
AGCCAGGCATTAGCCTGTAAAGTCGGTAAGGACAGTAGGCGAGTAAGCAACACATATTGGGTTATTAGCCCCAAACAGCCCCAAATAACTGCACTGGCTCCTACCCTGCTATCTTTCATAATCGCGAGGGCCCTTTCTCCATGATGCCCAGACAGTAGCCCATCGGCTGTATCCATCCAGCCGTCCCAATGCAAGTTGCCGGTAATAAGAATCAATGCTGCCATTATTAGAACCGCTACCATCGATGGTGGCAAGGCCAGGACCGCCATGGAGTTGCCTACAGCCATGATTACGCCAAGGAAAATCCCTACCAGTGGAAAGTAAGCCATGGATGCCGCTAGATCTTGACTGGTGATATCCCCTTGGGTATTGCCGAACACCGGTAGTCTGGTGAGAAACTGTAATGCTAGCACAAACCCCATGGTTAATACTCAATCCCCTTTCTCATTGGTATACCATGGTCATAGGGATGTTTGACTGCCACCATATCCGTCACTAAATTGGCTACCTGGATCAAAGCTTCCGGCATGCTGCGGCCTGTAAGGATCATTTCCACATGTTCAGGGCGCTGGGCAAGTAAAGTAAGGACTTGCTCCAGCCCAATTAGTCCCACTCTAATGGCGTGGCTAATTTCATCTAGAATAACAAGATCATACTGGCCACCAGTCACCACTTGACTGACTTCCGTCCATCCGACTTTGGCCGCCTCTAGATCCTGTTGGCTAGGCTTTCGCCCCTTGATGAACTTACCAAGGCCAAACTGCCTAATGAGAAAATCCGGGGCTAGACGCTCAGCCGCCAAAAGCTCCCCTGTCTCTTGCCCTTTAATAAACTGTGCCATGTAAACTTTTAACCCACGGCCAGTGGCCCTTAATGCCTGTCCTAATGCAGCTGTGGTCTTCCCTTTGCCATTGCCTGTATAGACTTGAACAAGGCCCAAATCCAGATGCTTACCCGCCAAAGTCATGTCCTCTCCCCCCAATGATCCTTATTGGTTTGCTGCTGTCTTGCCCAAAAGGCGTAACAGCCCTAGGGCAAGCCCGACAAAACCAACACAAAAACCCTAGAAGGCCCAAATCCCCCAAATAACCAAAGCTACCAAAATTACTAGAATACCGCTTGTTACCATTAACCACATGGTCTGGCCAATGTGCCCTGGAGTTAGGGCCTTGCCGGGCTCTCCTAGGTGAGGTTGGAAAGACACTGACCCCTGATAGCTAGTTTGCCCCCCAAGCTGTACTTGCAGAGCCCCAGCCACCGCCGCTTCCGGCAAACCTGAGTTAGGGCTAGCATGCTTCCTACTATCCCGGCGTAGGATCCGCCAACTCTCCCTGACATCGAGCCCCCAAATGGCCGCACTCATCACAATCAAAACTCCACATAAACGGGCGGGCACATAGTTAACCAAGTCATCGAGCCTGGCCGATGCCCAGCCAAAATACAGATAATGCTCATTTTTGTAGCCAACCATGGAGTCTAACGTATTCACGGCCCGATAGGCCAAAGCTAAAGGGGCCCCACCTATTAGACCATAGAAAAGTGGTGCTATCACCGCATCTACCGTGTTCTCAGCTACTGACTCTACGGCCGCCCGAATAACACCGGCTTCATTCAGGGCATCGACATCTCGCCCCACGATCCTCCCAACTCGTTGTCTAGCCTCTGCCAGGTTATGTGCGTTAAGCAACTCCTCAATCTGACTAGCTTCTTGCCAAAGGCCCTTGGTGGCAATGGTAGTGGAAATAAGCCATACTGAAAGCATGAATCCAAAGACTTCATGTATGTTAGCAGCTATGGCGGTCATCCCATACCCAACACCATAAGCTATACCAACAACCCCTAGAACCAGCAATATGCCACCTATCCTTTGTCTACTAGGGCTGTCTTCATCATGTCTGAGCAGACCCTCACACCAACTGATCAAGCTGCCCATCATGACGACTGGATGGGTGAGGTAACTAGGATCCCCTAGCAAAAGATCCAAACCAAAAGCAATTGTCGTTTGTATCGGCTGACCGTTAATCAATCACTCTACACCCCTAAGTCTCATGATTTCGGGATGGGCAGACCGACAATATCGTAGAGTAAATCCATGGAGACCGATTCCCTCACTTGCCTTGCCAGCTTCTCATATGCTCCTTGCCAAGACTCTGAGACGGACTCTTCTCTCAAACATACTCCATCATCATCAGCTCTATCCAATCCTTCCTCTAAAGGTAGGCAAACATCATTAATGTACGGGATCACTCCCAATATTGGCCTGGAGATCTTTTCTTCCAACAGAGCAAGACCCGGTTCCAATAGGGAAAGGTCACCCCGGAACTTATTAATCAGCACTGCTTTTACCCGCCGTCTTTCCTCTTCGGTGAGTAACAACATTGTACCAGTTAGATAGGCGAAAACTCCACCGCGATCGATATCGCCTACTAAGATCACCGGTGCATCGGCCAAGGCAGCAGCACCCATATTGACTAAATCATGGTCTCTTAGATTTACCTCTGCCGGGCTACCACCACCCTCCAGGATGATGAGATCAAACTGCTCCTTTAGTCTCTTAAGTGCCCCAGCAACAACGGCTTTGCCTTCATTTTTTTTGAAATGAAAATACTCCTGGACTGTCATGTTCCCTAAAGACTCACCTAAGACAATCACTTCAGCTACGGTGTCGGTAATGGGTTTTTGGAAGATAGGATTCATGTCTGGTGAGGGAGGAACCCCTGTGACTTTGGCTTGCACTGCCTGAACCGCATTAATCTCCTTTCCCTCTGCTGTAAAAAAAGATTTTGAGCCCATATTCTGAGCCTTAAAGGGAGCCACCCGCCAACCATCTCTAGCGAAGATCCTACAAAGGGCAGCGGTGATAAAGCTTTTCCCTACGCTAGATGCACAGCCCTGGACCATTAAGGTCCGGCCCATCGGGACTTTGTTGTTCACCTTTTTTCACCTCACCAACAACTCTTCATGCTTCTTACCACTATTTCAGTACAGCTTCATGCCCTTTTTGATCAAGTCATAAATCTTTCCCATATCCAGACTCGCTCTTACTACAGCAGCAACTCTATCAAGCTCATCATCCCGTGCTCTAGCGTCGGCGGTGCCAAGCTCATTGGCCGGTTGATTGAAAGCTTCTCGCTCAGTTACCGTATCTGTCTTTGGAACCCCTACCGAATCCTCTTCCCCCAAGGATAGACGAGGTATATGAGGTATAACCCCCAAGACAGGTTTACCGGTGATTTCCTCTACTACATCGAGCCCCGGCCGTAGTATATCGAAATCGCCCCGGAATTTATTGATTACAAAACCAGCGATATGCATATTTTCCTCTGAATCAAGCAACGCCAAGCTGCCGACCAGGGCAGCTAGAGCGCCACCCCGATCGATATCAGCTGTGAGAAGGACTGGAGCTTTAGCCAAGCGAGCTACACCCATGTTGGCTAAGTCCCTATCCTTCAGGTTTATTTCTGCAGGGCTGCCTGCGCCTTCAATGATTACCACATCAAATTGCTTACGCAAGTGCTCTAGCGATGCCGAGATCACAGGCCAGGGTCCATCGGGCAACGAGTCCATTATCTTTCTTGCATCACCTTTTTGTGGCTCTCCCCTGATGATGATCTCTGTTTGGCCCCCGCCACGGGGCTTAAGGAGGAAGGGATTCATATGGCCGGTGGCATCAATCATAGCGGCTTCCGCCTGGATGCCTTGGGCCCATCCAATTTCGAGACCACCAGCAGTGGTATAGGAACTAAGCGCCATATTCCATGCCTTAAAAGGTGCTACCAAGAATCCATCTTGAACTAGAATACGACATAGTGCTGTTGCCAGAAGGCTCTTGCCTACACCAGATGCAACGCCTTGCACCATGAGACAGTTGCCCTGCAAACTATCATACAAGTTGATTCCCCCCGGTAATGACAACAAAATGAGCGGCCTTTGTCCATGCCTAACTAAGTCTTATCTTCATTTCGCTAAAGTCGTCGATGTACTAGCTACTGACTACCCTTAATCAAAAGCGGAATACCTGCCACCACCAAGTAGGCTTTGTCAGCCGCCTTAGCCACCATTTGATTGGCCCAGCCCAGATAGTCTCGAAAGGCCCGGCCTAGGGCTGAAGGGGGCACAACCCCAAGACCAGTTTCATTGGTTACCACAACCATGGTCACTGGGACTACCACTTGGGCATCCAGGAATGATTGGATAGTATTGAGAATCTGTGTCTCTACTTCTCCCGCGGTGGGATCACCATCACCAGCGTACTTCAGTAAGAGATTGCTAACAAAAACCCCCAGGCAATCAACAATTACTGTTCTGGTTCCATCAGGGAGCCTTTGCAGAGCGCCGGCCAAATCCCAAGGGGCTTCAATGGTAACCCAATCCTTTGGCCGGCTATCCTGGTGGCGGCGCACCCGATCTGCCATCTCTTCATCTTCGATTCTGCTAGTGGCAATATAGGCTATAGGGCCACCCTTTTCCAAAGCCAGAGTTTCCGCGAAGCTGCTCTTGCCACTACGCACACCACCAGTAACGAGAATCAGCTGATTTGGTTCTCTCATTCGCTAAAAGCCTCCGGATAAATCGCCTTGGCCAAGGCCTCTAGACCTTCAACTATGCGAGGACCAGGGCGAACCAGGATGTTTTCATCTTCGATTTGCACGATCCGCCCTCGGCGAACTGCTTCCATTTGCCGCCACCCATCTCTTTCCGCTACTTGGGCTGTCGACATGGCGCCGTGGGCATAGATTATCACTTCGGGATCGGCAGCTATGATGTTTTCTAGGTTGGCGATGGGATAAGCAGTATCACTATCGGCCATAAGGTTTATCCCACCAGCTATCTCAATTAAGTCATGAATAAAGGAACCAGGGCCAACACTAACCGGGGGATCATACCATACTTCATAGAAAACTTGGCGGCGGCTGACACTAACCCATGGCTCCACTGCCATCTTGATCATCTCTATCCGTTGCTTTAGCTGGCTTACAAGCTCTCGGGCCTTATCAACTTGACCGGTAACAGATCCTACTAGCTCGATGGCTGCCAAGACATCATCAACGCTAGAGGCATCAAGGACAATTACACCGACTCCCAGATCAGTCAATTGTTTCACTGCTTCACCCTGAACTCCACCAGTGGCAAAGACCACCTCCGGGTTAAGGGCGATAACGCTTTCTATACTAACTTCGGAAAAACCACCGATTTTGGGTTTCTCCAGGGCTGCCTCTGGGTAGTCACAATACGTAGACACTCCGACTATGTGATCATCTAGTCCCAGTGCATAGAGAATCTCGGTATTTCCCGGTGCCAAAGAGACAATCCGTTGAGGTACCTGTTCAAAAGTTACCGTTCTTTCCGCCTGATCAGTTACTGTCAATCCTTCTGCAGATATTACGGAAGAAAAAACCACCAAAAAGACGACTACCGCCAAGGAAACTCTGACATTCTTCAATGGAATTGCTAGTATCTAGCCTAGTTAAGCCAATACTAGCTCGCCCCCTCTCTTGTGCATGTATGGCTTAGGCCACCCCTTTTACTTTTACCCATTTCGACTGGGAGCAAGTGCCTGCACCTGGGGTCGCCCTGTCAAATGATTCTCATAAACAATTACATCAATCCCGTAGACTTCGGAAAGATTCTCCGCCGATAACACCTCTTCGGCAAGTCCCGCTGCCATCACTTTCCCCTCTGATAGCAAAAGCAAATGGTCACAGTATTCTGCAGCTAGATTCAGATCATGCAAGACCGCAATGCTGATCAATCCCTGATTGACAGTCAATATCCGGAGCAGTTCAAAGATCTCAACTTCGTGATTGATATCTAAGGAAGCAGTGGGCTCATCTAACAGAAGCACCTCGGGTTGTTGAGCCAAAGCTCTCGCCACGATCACTCGCTGCCTTTCTCCACCGGAGAGTTCCAGCACTGATCGCCTGGCCAAAGGCAGAACATTGGTAGCCTGCATGGCCCAAGTCACGATATCCCGATCATGTTTGCTCATAGCCTGAAAGCGACTCAAGTAGGGGCTGCGCCCCATTTCCACGATTTCTTCTACGGTGAAATCAAACTGTACCTGAGTCTCTTGGGGCACTACAGCCATAGTTCTTGCTAAGGCCCGATAAGACCATAGGCTAGTATCTTGGCCGTCAATCAACACTCTGCCCTGCTGAGGCTTCAAAAGTCGACTAAGTAGTTTTAAGAGTGTCGTCTTCCCGGAACCATTAGGCCCAATGATCCCTAGCATATCTCCGGCAGCTACTCGGAAACTCACATCTTGCACAACGGGAACCGCACCATAGGAAAAACCTAGGTTGTCGATAATTAGTTGCTTCGCCACGGACAAAACCCCACTCTATTGGAATATCTCGGGGTGCAGAATCGTTGCCAACTCCACCAAAGCATGGGCTAGCCTCGGGGTTGTCCTGACAAAAGGATCTGAATTGACCTCTACCACCCGGCCATCCTTGATTGCTTTGATGCCCTGCCAGGCACTCCTTGCCACAAGCTCATCTTTATAGGGCCTGGTTAGCAAGATTATTTCTGGATCCCTTTCCACAACCAGCTCACTACTGTATTCTATCCAGGCATCACTGGCATCGGCAGCTAGATTCTTGCCGGCAGCTAGTTCAATCAATTCCTGTATAAAGCTGCCAGGACCACAGGTCATCAATGGCTCATCCCAGACCTCCACAAAAACCAAAGGCCTGGCCTCTTCGGGAAGGTCCTTTACCTTGCCTTCTACATACTGGATTCTCTCCTGCATCTCACATACTACCTGATTAGCTACATCCGTAGAACCAGTCACTCTGCCCAAGAGGAGCAAGGAATCCATTACCTCCTGAAGATTGGTAGGATTGATAGCTAAAACAGGTAATCCTAGTTCTTCTAGCTTGTTCATATAGTTTTTGACTAGCTGAGCATCGCCAATGATCAAGTCTGGCTCTAATAGCAGGATCTTCTCATAGTTTAGTTGAAAGGCATCACCCACCACTGGCCTGTCTTTGGCGGCCAATGGGAAATCACTGTAGTTGCTAACCCCAACTACTTTATCTCCCAGTCCCAGGGCAAAAAGATTCTCAGTTACACTAGGAGTGAGGGCGATTAGCCTTTTGGGGACCTCTTTGATTAGTATCTCCCGGCCTAGACCATCCTTGATCACCAGTGGAAAACTGCTGGCCGGGTTAGCTTTCGCCGGGGTGGCCCCATGTAAGGTGAAGCATGCAACTAAGGCCAATAGCAAAGGAAGTATCCAAACTTGCCCACCTTGTCCAAGTCTCATTGTAAACACCTCTTTGATTTAAAGATGGTTTTCCCAACAAAAAATCCTCTTCCCAATACGGTAAGAGGACTACGGCCACCTGGCCTAGTATGCGAGAGGCATGTAGCCAGGTTTTCGTGTACCATCCCCCCTCCGCGCAGGTTACTGGTCCAACCCTTAGGCAGGTCTCCTGGCTACCGGTTCATCACCTTACCAAATCCTTCCCCGCAAACTACGAGTGGATGATGGTCATTCCCCGGCGACAGTGGCGCGACCGCGTGGTCACGAGCCGAAATGCTCGCCCAACTTCCCTATTCTCCCCAGAAATGGAGCACCCAAGGATATTGACTATTAGATTGTGTTGGTGGTGCTAGCAAGACCACCGAATTTGTTTAGTGTTCCTTCATGTCTATTCGGCACCATATCCTATAGTCCTGCCGGGTCTTTGTCAAGATCTACCTTTGATAATCCGTTGAGCTTGCCCCCGACCCCGCCAAGACTGATTAAATGCCCAATCCTAGGCTGTTCGTAGCTGCCGCACCAGCCTGATCTCTTCTGCATACTCCTGGTAATCCGCAACCGGTGTCTCTAGGATGAAAGGCAAATCCCTTAAAGCCGGGTGGTTGACAATCTTGCCTATGCCCTCTACCCCCAGAACCCCTTGCCCGATCTTAGCATGCCGATCCGCGCCACTACCTAATCCTTTCTTAGAGTCATTCAGATGCATCATCTTGACTCTATCTAATCCTAGACTCCGATCAAGTTCGTCAACTAAGTGATCAATTCCCGCAGTCTGGGTCAAGTCGTGACCTGCCGCGAAAAGGTGGCAGCTATCTAGACATATCCCCATGTTTTGGGGCCAGCCAAGCCCGACAAAGATTTCTTTTATCTCCCATAGATCCCCACCGATCTCTGTGCCTTGTCCCGCCATTGTCTCCAGAAGCAAAAGCGTATTTTCCCCTTGATACCGTGAAAGCACATAAGTTAAGGCATCAATGATGCGTTCGATCCCGGCCCTGCCTCCATCTCCCAGATGGCTGCCTGGATGCAATACCAGATACTCTACTCCAGCCTCATTGAAACGCTCTAGATCGGCTAGTAGTGTCATCTTGCCAAATTCATGAATATCTGGTCGATTTGTGGCCAAGTTAATTGTGTAAGGCATATGGCCCACTACACATTTGACACCATCAAGCAACCGTCGTTGCCGGAACTCTTCCATCTCTGCTCGTGGAATAGCCCTAGCCTTGCCACCCCGGGGATTACGGGTGAAAAACTGAAAGGCATTGCCGTCTATGCCCCTTGCCTGGTCTACGGCTTTCGACATTCCCTTAGCTATTGACAAATGAGCACCAATAATCATCTTTACCTCCATATTTCACCAAATAAGTGGCACTCTACCAGTATTCTATTCCACATATACTGGGATAATATAGTTGGGCAATCTCAAAGTGAGCCCAAAACCACAATGAGGAGGCGCCATCACTTGGCCAAGTCCAAACGCGATAAGCAGTACCAGGAGAACCAACAAGTCTCCAAACAGGCCCAGCAAAGTCTCCAGCAGAGGGCCCAGGTCGAAGTTAGTGAATCAATGACTGGCCCTCAAACACAGCGGTTGTCTCAGCAGATGAAGTCAAAGCCAAAGCAGAAACCGAACCTGCCGTAAGTCCCAGGCAAAACGATACCGAATCCAGTTAAGTATCTACCTGTAGCCGGAGAGTACTCCTGTGCTCTCCGGCTCTCCTTTCAGAAGGGGTGTATACACCTATGGCTGAGACTAACACCAAATCCTCATCCAAAGACAAAAGACTTAAGCATTGCCGGGAATGGCTAGTAACCACTCTTCTCACACAGACAGATGGGAGAACTCTAGCCTCGGCCGGCCTCCTCGCCGGTGAGATACCGCTGCTCGTGATAGTCGGTTCGTGGATCGTTGTGGCCTTGTTCATGTCTAAAGGCACAATCCCAGAGCGAGTCACCATGATACTAGGAGCAATCGTGCCCTGGCTCCCCTTTCTCGCTATCAGTGTCCTACTGTCTCCTGCCGCTGCCTGGCTAGCCCGGTGGGGTGAACGGGTCTACCGGCGGGGTCGCCTAGCCGCTACCATCGCCTTTATGCCAGTAATGCCGATGATCTTTGGGGTGTTCCTCACACCATCACTGATCACCATAGCTCCTCTATTAGGCGTAATGTCAATCTGGCTAATTGGAGAGATCTGGTGGCAGCTCTTTTTGCTTTTCTTGCAGCGCCTAGCTACTTTCGACTATTGGTCCAAGTTAGATGAGGAGAGCCAACCCCAAGGGGGTGATTCTCTCTATGAGTACCGCAGTTTCCTGGAAACAAAGAAGACTGCCTTAATCGAACGTAAGCTCCGTTGGGAAGATATGGCCCAAGCCGATCACACCGATCTAGACGGATCTTCAGGGCCTAACTCCAACCCACACCCTACTTGGGGTACTTCCAACCCCCAGGAAAAAGCCTCGCCTACCGGCTCATTCGCTTTCCTCGGCCAGCAATGGACTCGCCCCTGGGCCATTGCCCTCGTCATCACTTGTCTTCTAGGAGGCCTTGCCCTATGGCGACTGGGAAGTAGAATCACTCCCCCAAAAGAAGCTATCACTTCCCAACCACCTAGTATCGTGTTTTGGTATCAGGTATCAGAACCTGAGGCTGCTTTGCTAGATGATCTCATTCAAGCTTATAATGCCTTAAGCTCCTCTGAAGGCAACACATCCTTAGTTCAGGGCTACAACCAAGCCGGAGATTTCCCCCTGCAGATTTACCGTAGCCAGATTACCGGGGAAGCACCAGATATCTTACTAGTACACAAGGAGTCAGCTGACCAATTGCAGGTTACCAAGGTTTTCCCCCTTTGGCCGGATCACCTCTGGCGGCAGCGTCTTACTTTGGTTGTCACCCCTACCACCAAACTCGCCAAGGAGGCAGAAACCTTTGCTAGCTACCTTCAGGACAAACTAAATTCCTACTAACGGCTCTTAATTTCCCGAATCAAAGCCGGAATTATTTCCTCTACTTCGCCCACTATTCCGTAGGTCGCTACACTGAAAATCGGGGCATCTGGATCTCGGTTGATGGCCACGATTGTCTCAGCAGATTGCATACCTACCAAGTGTTGAATAGCTCCACTAATCCCACAAGCGATGTAAAGCTTTGGTGCTACAGTACGACCTGTTTGGCCCACCTGGTGGGGATAGCTTACCCAGCCAGCATCGACAACCGCCCGGGAGGCACCCACTGCCCCGCCTACGGCTCTAGCCAAATCCTCCACCAAACGGAATTTTTCGGCACTGCCTAGGCCTCTGCCACCAGCTACCACGACATTAGCCTCACCCAGGTTGGGTCCCAAGCTTTCCTCATCCACTATCTCCAAGATATGGGCCCAGGGTTTTAGAGGAGGTAACTCCACTCTAATCTCTTCACCGCTTCGGCCTGGCTGCCTGGTGGGGGCCTCGAAAACCTTGGGACGCACTGTCGCCATCTGTGGTCTATGATGGGGACACCTAATGGTGGCCATCAAATTCCCCCCAAAGGCGGGACGGGTCTGTAAGAGGTTGCCCGCTTCATCCAAAGCAAAACCAGTACAATCCGCGGTCAGTCCTGTTCTAAGCCCGGTGGCTACCCGTGGTGCCAGTGAACGCCCATTGGTAGTTCCCCCGATTAGAAAGATTGTAGGCTGATACTTCCCCACTAAGTGTTCCAGCACCTGGGCATATAGATCATCCCGATAGTCCTTTAATTCCGGAGCCTCGGCCAAATACACCTGATCCACCCCATACTCAATTAACTCTTGGGATAGGTGTTCTATTTCATCTCCCAGCAAAACACAGGCTAACGGCTCTCCTAGTTGTGTGGCAATGTTTTTGCCTTCATTTAAGAGTTCTAAGACTACTCCTTGTAGGTGACCAGCCCGCTGTTCTGCAAACACCCATACACCTCGGCTCTTGCTGCTATCCCGCTCTTCTAGAATCTTTTCTGCTTCACCCACCATATAGATGGCTTCTGCCGGACAGCTTTCTACACATACGCCGCAAAGAGTGCAGCTTTCATCAAACTCAGGGCCCACTTCACCCATGCTTATCGAGCCAAAGGGACACTCCTGGGCACAAACCCCACAGATGGTACAATCGTCTGTTCTAACTCGGATCTCCATACTCTCATTTCCTCCTGATGTGCACCGTTCCTTAAGAGAATATCTAGAGCGCGCGCAGCCGTTCCCAAAGAGCAGCTGCCTGTTCGCTTGGTGTTCCGGTTAACATCTCACCTTTGCGATGTATCTCTGGTTCAAAAGTCCGCCACACTTGCGTTGGTGAACCCTTTAGGCCAATCCTGGTCTCGTCAGCGTCAATCTCTTCTGGCCCCCATACCTGGATCTCAGCTTTCTTGGCCCGCATCATACCCCTTAGCCCTGGCAGCCGAGGTTCATTGATCTCTTTGACCACTGTAATTACCGCCGGTAGATTCACCTCTATAGCCTCATAACCAGTGTCGGTGAGTCTTTCCACCTGGAGCGACTCTTTTGTAATCTGGGCTATCTTTCTCACTTGGGTGATGTGGGGAATATCCAGATTGGCAGCTAGCCCCGGACCAACCTGAGCGGTATCTCCGTCTGCTGCTTGTTTACCACAGATAATCAGATGCACATCTGCCAGCCTACGAATGGCCTGTGCTAAAGTATAGGAGGTAGCTAGGGTATCAGCTCCGGCAAAGCCCCTGGCACTTAGAAGGACACCATGGTCAACACCCATGGCTATGGCATCTCGCAAAACTTCAGCAGCAGCTGGTGGCCCCATGGACAAAGCGGTCACCTTTCCACCCTGTGCTTCCTTTAGTCTTAGTGCTTCTTCCAATGCATAAAGGTCAAAGGGGTTGGTTATTTTGTCCACACCCTCCCGAATCACCATGCCAGTCTCCCGATCAATCCGAGCCTGGCTAGGATCCGGTACCTGTTTGATACAGACAACAATATGCATATGGTACCTTCTCCCCTTTGCTACTTGCTCTTGCGGGCGGCTTCTTTGATCAATTCCAAGGCAATAATGCTTCGTTGAATCTGATTGGTGCCTTCATATATTTGGGTGATCTTGGCATCACGCATCATTTTCTCCACAGGGTATTCCCGCATATAACCATATCCCCCAAGGATCTGCACAGCATCTACAGTTACCTTCATGCAAACATCAGAGGCGAAGAGTTTTGCCATAGCCGCTGCCTTAGATACATCTCTGGCTCCACTATCAACTAGTCTTGCCACAGAATAAACCAAGGCTCTGGCTGCCTCCACCTGGGTTGCCATATCTGCCAGCATAAACTGAATTCCTTGAAAGGAGCTGATAGGTTGATCAAACTGCACCCTCTGGCGGGCGTACTGCACAGCTTCGTCTAGGGCCCCTTGGGCGATCCCTACCGCCTGTGCACCAATTCCTGGCCGGGTTTTATCGAAGGTTTTCATGGCGATGATAAAGCCCATTCCTTCCCGACCCAACCGGTTCTCTTTCGGGATTCGACAATTCTCAAAGATCACCTCAGTGGTAGATGATGCCCTGATCCCCAGTTTCTTCTCTTTCTTACCGAAGCTTAGACCTGGAGTACCTTTCTCCACGATAAAGGCACTGGCTCCTCTTGCCCCTTTGGTCTTATCAGTTACAGCGATGACTGTATAAATATCAGCCTCACCGCCATTGGTGATCCATTGTTTGGTGCCATTTAGAACATACTCATCTCCATCTAGTGTTGCAGTTGTGGTGATACCAGATACATCGCTACCGGCACCAGCTTCAGTTAGGGCAAAAGCGGCAAGGCGCTTCCCATTCGCGATATCCGGCATATATTGCTGTTTCTGGGCCTCGGAGCCAAACATAAGAATGGGAAAACTTCCTAACCCACTAGCAGCATAGCTAACAGCCACACCACTACATGCCCGGGATAGCTCTTCAACAACCAATGCTTGCTCGAAAACACCTCCGCCTAGCCCGCCATATTCCTCTGGCACCCAGACAGCAAATAGATCAGACTCAGCTAAGACCTCCATTAGCTCCCAAGGGAACTCTTCCTTCTCATCGAGCTCTGCTGCTACCGGCTTAATCTTCTCATCGGCAATCCGAGCAGCCAATTCCTTGATCATCTGTTGCTCCTCGGTGAGGAAATAATCCACCGACCATCCCTCCTTAGTACTTACTTTTATGAGCAGGTCCTAACTTGTGTTGATTTCGTCTTAGACCCTGGAAATCCTGCCTACCACAAAAAAGGCCGCAGCCTTTTCCTTAAGCTGCAGCCTTACCCAGTAGGCATCAAATTACGCTAAAAGGGGCTTTACGCAACCCCTGTGAGCTGTTTGGCAACATCTACGGCAGTACCGGAATCAGGTGCATAACCATCTGCTCCGATATCATCCGCGAAGCTTTGGGTGACTGGGGCTCCCCCCACCATGACCTTGACACTGTCCCGTAGACCGGCATCAGCTAAGGCTTGGATAGTTTCTTTCATGGTTACCATGGTAGTGGTAAGTAGGGCGGAAAGCGCCACATGGGTTGCATCATGCTGCTTTACTGCCTCCACGAACTTCTCTGGTGCCACATCGACACCGAGGTCAATTACCTCAAAACCGGCCCCTTCTAGCATCATAGCTACAAGGTTTTTGCCAATGTCATGAAGGTCGCCTTTGACTGTACCAATACACACGGTTCCAAGTCTTTGGGCCGCTTCGGCCTCGCTAAGCAAGGGTTTAACTATAGAAAGACCAGCCTGCATAGCTCGTGCCGCGATCAAGACTTCCGGAACATAGATCTCGTTTTTCTTGAAGCGTTCTCCTACGACGGCCATTCCGGGAATTAGGCCTTCCTTAATAATATTACCAGGAGCAATGCCCTCAGCCAGTGCCTTGTCAGTCAATTCCTTTACCTTGTTGGCATTACCCACAACCAAGGCATCTGCCATTTCTTGTAGAACTGCCATATACCTTCCTCCCTTACATCTCATCAGTATAGCTATAATTGGCGCTATCTATACACTTTGTGTATTATACCGCTTGATCCCTTGGTACCTTTTTGTTAATTTCGGTACTATCTTGCACACTCACCGTGCCTGGGGTAAATAGCATGGCATCCATGAAAGCTTCTTGAAAATCTGCTCGCCCGGACAGCTCCACATAGTCGATTTCCAGTGCCAAGCGACTAGCCTCTTTTAGACTTGTCTCCGAAATGAGGCATTGGCGAGCACCGACCCGCGCGGCATTACCCACCGAACGGATTCTCTCTAGGGGAATGCAGGGCAAGAGACCCATCTGCATAGCGCTTTCCTTGCGAATGTAGTTACCGAAGGCACCAGCCAGTAAGAGCTCGTCAATGTCTTCGTCTTTAATGTCTAGGATCTTCTGGAGGATTTTGGTTCCTGCCCGGATAGCTCCCTTGGCCAGCTGGAGTTCCCTTATGTCTCTTTGGGTCAATACCAGATCATTGCCATCGGCGGTTTCAGCGGCCCAGGCCACCACGAATTCATTACCTGCCTCACCAGCCCGTATCCGTTCCGTTAAAGACTGTGCCAACCCTTCCAATTCAGCAGCATCCTGCAACCTGCCTGTCTCATCAACAATGCCTACCCGAAGCAGCTCTGCAACCATGTCGATCAGCCCAGAACCACATATGCCCCGGGGCGGTGTGCCGCCGATTACTACCGACTCTATGTCATCACCGATTTCCACAAATTCTATCGCGCCTTCTCCCGCCCGCATGCCGCAACTGATCTGGGCTCCCTCAAAGGCGGGACCTGCCGCAGTGGAGCAGGAGACCATCTTCCCTTCGTAAGACATGACAAGTTCTCCGTTAGTCCCGATATCGATCATCACAACTCGAGAAGACCTCTCGGCTAGGCCAGTAGCCAAGACTACCCCTACCGTATCTGCTCCTACAAATCCAGCCACATTGGGTAAGAAGGTCACCACTGCTTCGGGGTGTACCGCTAGTCCCAGCTGAGTGGCCATCACATCAATCCGATGGCTAAAGGCAGGAGTATAGGGCGAACGGGCGATATACGTAGGTGAGACTCCCAAAGCAAGATGCTGCATGCAAGTGTTGCCAACTAGAACTACCCGATGGATCTTGCTTGCGGCAATCCCGGTCTTGTCCTCTAGCTCCGCCACGATTCCATTTAGTGTATCGATGACTGCCTGCTGCAATCGTCGAAGCTGGGAGGTTCCATTGGATGCGTATTCCACCCGAGATATGACATCGGCTCCATAAGCTGCCTGCCCATTGAGACGGGCGGCTACCGCTAGCTCTTTACCTTGATGCAAATCGATGAGTCCACCCACGACTGTGGTTGTACCTATATCCACGGCAAGACCGAACAATTCATCGGTAGTGTCACCACTTTCGATGGCCACTATGCGATTATGCCAGCGGGTAACTGTCACCTGATGGTTACCTTTACGCAAAACCTCTGGCAAATCTGCCATAACCCCTAAGGGGATGGAGCTATCAACATGCCCTGCTTGTTCTAGAGCTGCTAACAAGCGTTCCCGGTCACCGGCAGGGGTCTCCAACTCTGGTTTGTCTACAACCAAATATTCTTTAGTAATATCTGGCTCTACTGGTACTGCCTGTTCAGAACCTTCTGTGAGGATTTGGACTAACTCCGTCCTACTGGTGGGTATCTCTATCCGAACATTCCCCTGTGGCCTGACATAGCAGGCTAACCTCACACCTCCGGTTAGCTCTTCCTTGGTCAGAAGCTGCTCCTCGCTTTTCGAAATATCGTTAGCAGGGCCATGAACGATTACTTTGCAGCGCCCACAGCGACCTCGCCCTCCACAGGTGGCATCGATCTTTATATCCTGTTCCCGGGCAAGGCCTAATATCGTCTTGTCACCGTTTGTGATAACTTGTTCTTGCCGCTGCTCACGGCGACCTCCCCTTTGCTCTTGCCATACGAATGTCACTTGCACGATACTTCTCACTCCGTTTCCGGGCCTTATGATTGTATGTTAGGTGGCCTTGTCGATAGCCTCTATAGACTCCGCTTGGCGGCGGTAACGGTATTACACAGTAACTGGGCGATGGTCATGGGGCCAACTCCACCGGGTACAGGTGTTATGTACCCGGCAACCTGCCTTGCCGACTCATCCACATCGCCACACAGAACACCATCGACACGGTTCATCCCCACATCAATAACCACCGCGCCAGGCTTAATCCAGTCCCCCTGGATAAACCGGGCCCGCCCGATTGCTACCACGAGAATATCGGCATAGCGGCAATGCTCCTCAAGATCTCGTGTACGAGAATGGCATACGGTAACCGTGGCGTTGTTCTGCAGCAAGAGTGCAGCCATTGGTTTTCCAACAATATTGCTTCTCCCGACCACTACCGCATTCAAACCTTCCGATTTAATTCCAGTACGACGCAACAATTCCATAATACCCGCGGGAGTACAAGGCACAAAACCTTGTCCTCTAGGTCCGGTCCACAGACTCCCAATATTAACCGGATGAAACCCATCCACATCCTTGGCCGGATCAATCACCCGCAAGACTGCATTAGAGTCAATGTGTTCCGGCAAAGGCAATTGTACTAAGATTCCATGTACTTTAGGATCGTGATTGAGTTTTTCGATTAGAGCGATCAGTTTAGGCTGTGGTGTGTCCTTCGGGAGTTTCTTGATCTCTGAACGGATTCCAACCTCCGCAGAGGCCCGCTCTTTGGAACGTACATAAGTTAGAGAAGCCGGATCATCTCCTACCAGAACCACAGTCAAACCTGGAATCACGTTCTCTGCTCGTAACTGGTTGACTTCCTCTTTTAGCTCTCGCCGAATATCCGCGGCGATCGCTTTACCATCGATGAGTTGGGCTCCCAACATCAATCCCCCCTGGCAAAGCCATCTTTACCTACTTTGAACCTAGTCACCCATTCATGAACGCAAGCGCTGCAAGTAATGGTCTATGGCCCGAGCAGCTCTTTTGCCTCCACCCATTGCCTCAATCACCGTAGCACCACCACTTGTTACATCTCCGGCGGCAAAGACTCCTTCCCGGCTAGTCTTAAATGTCCCCGCGTCCACGCCAATCCTCCCATTGTCTCCCGAGCTAAGACCAGGAGTAGTTTGCGCTATAATGGGATTAGGCCCTTGTCCTATAGCCATGATTACCGACTCCGCGGCTAGTAGGTACTCAGAACCAGGAATAGGTTCCAGGCTCTGGCGCCCATTATCAAGTCTTTCACCCTGTATGACCTTTACACACTCTACTGCCTTAACCCATCCCTCACCATCACTTTTGATATTAACCGGGGTGGCAAGAAACTCAAACCGGACACCCTCTTCTTCTGCATGGAGAATCTCTTCTTTTCTTGCCGGAAGATCCTCCCGGGTTCTCCGATAGACTATGGTGACCTCACTGCCCAGACGAATGGCGGTGCGGGCAGCATCCATGGCGGTATTTCCACCCCCAACCACTACAACATGTTCACCTAGATACAATGGAGTATCAACCTGGGGATATAAATAGGCCTTCATCAGGTTAACCCGAGTAAGGAATTCGTTGGCTGCATATACACCATTAAGATCTTCTCCAGGTATGTCCAGGAATCGGGGTAACCCCGCCCCTGTCCCCAGGAATATGGCTTGGAAGCCCTTACTAAACAGATCATCTATGGTGAGTGTACGCCCAACCAAGACATTGGTCTTGATTTCTACCCCCATCTGCACGATAGAGTTGAACTCATCGGCAAGGATAGACTTAGGCAGACGAAACTCGGGGATGCCATATGCTAATACCCCGCCAGGAGTATGCAATGCCTCAAAGATTGTCACCTTATACCCCAACCGACTCAGTTCAGCGGCAGCCGTTAGCCCGGCAGGGCCTGAGCCCACTACTGCGACTTTAGCTTTCCTGCTTGTAGCCTTTTTTACAGTCTGCCCTGTCTCGCAACTAGGGTGTGCTCTCTCCCAATCAGCCACAAACCGTTCCAGGGCCCCGATAGCCACGGGGTCACCTTTTCGCCCAAGGACACAGAGACTCTCACACTGCACTTCTTGAGGGCAAACCCGCCCGCAAATAGCCGGTAAGGTGTTATCTTGACGTATGATGGATAAGGCACCGGCGAAATCTCCTGCCGCGACCGCCTCTAGAAAACTCGGGATATTGATCCCTACTGGACAACCCTTTACACAAGGGTGCCGACGACATTGGAGGCAGCGAGCCGCTTCTTGGCGAGCCATTTCCGGTGAGTACCCGAGGCTAACTTCGGAAAAATTGTCAACTCTTTCCTCGGGAGGTTGAACCGGTATCGGGACCCTCTGCAGACGACCTTTTCCCGTGGTGGTAGCCGTACCTTCCTCAACTAGATCTAACCGTGACACCGGCATTCACCCCCCTTTGCTTCCCCTTCCGCCTTATCTTCGGCAGGTATGGCCGCCTTAAACCCCGTTCTTTCGTACAAGCGGGATCGACGGAGCAAGGAGGCAAAATCTACTAGATGTGCGTCAAACTCGGGCCCATCTGTACAGCAGAATTTGATCTCATCTCCCACCCGTACCCGGCAAGCACCACACATGCCTGTACCATCCATCATGATGGGATTTAGGCTAACAGTAGTCTTAATCTCATGCCTCTTGGTCAGTTCCGCTACTGCCTGCATCATGGGGATAGGGCCGATCGCAATCACATGATCTAGATGAGTACCATCATCAATTACTTGCTTTAACAGATCAGTCACGAATCCCTTGTGGCCATAACTACCATCATCGGTAGCCACTAGTACTCGATCACTGGTGGCCGCTAGTTCCTCTTGATAAAACAAGCATTCCCGATTTCGGGCTCCCACCAAAGTTAGAACCCGATTACCAACTTCTCGATGTCTTCTTGCCTCGGGATATATGATAGCAGTCCCCACCCCACCTGCTACACAAGCCACTGTCCCCACTGGCTCAATGATAGCTGGCTGCCCTAGAGGGCCTAAGAGGTCAAGAATATTATCTCCAACACCCATGGCAGCCAATTGCTCGGTTGTGTGACCTACTGCTTGCACTATCAAGGTGATAGTCCCGGCTTCCTTGTCCCAGTCGGAAATACTGATGGGAATCCTCTCTCCCTTTTCATGTAAACGCAAAACCACAAATTGCCCCGGCTTGGTCTTCGCTGCTACTTCTGGAGCCGCAATAATATATTTGTCAATATTAGGGGCGATATTATCTTTTGCTAGAATCTTGTACACGCATCGTTCCTCCTGATCCTTATAGCACTATCATTAGCTATTCTAATTCCTTTGGCTGGATACCTGCTACAGGACAAACCCTGGGGAAAAGAAGGTTGGTGATTTCAGTATACCATTAGGCGACACATTTGGAGAAAGATACCATGTCGGGGCAGACAGTAGAAATCAGCGGAGGAAGATCCCCCGCTGACATTTACGTCAAATCAGTATCGAAAGCGAGCTGGCTAGATAAGGCCTACTTTGTCAGTCAGTCCACCAAGCCTCTCCTAACTTTTCCTCCAAGACAACTTCCTTGAGGAATTCTACGGCCTTGGAGAAGCCTTCCTCTATTGAAGCTAGGGCATCCTCATGCTCGATGCTAAGGACATAATCATAGCCCACTAGCCTTAAGGCACTAACCATATCTTTCCACACCTGATAACCATGGCCATAACCTACCGACCTAAAGAGCCAAGAGCGTTTGGATAGCTCCGTGTACGGAATGGTATCTAGGTTACCATTAACTGGCCCATTCCAAGAATCAATAGCCGTATCTTTGGCATGGAAGTGGAATATGGCTTCCTTTTCACCCAAGTAACGAATGGCCTTGACTGGGTCAATGCCCTGCCAAAACAGATGGCTAGGATCGAAGTTCGCCCCGATGGATGGTCCTACAGCTTCCCTGAGTTTGAGTAGAGTATGGGGATTATATACAGCAAAACCTGGATGCATTTCAAATGCGATCTTGTTCACTCCGTGGTCAGCGGCAAACTTGCTCTCCCGCTCCCAGTAAGGAATTATTTTCTCCTCCCACTGCCACTCCAAAATCTGGAGAAAATCAGTGGGCCACGCGCAAGTTACCCAGTTGGGATATTTGGCACCCTCCTGATCGCCTGGACAACCAGAAAAGCCAGTTACAATTTCAATACCGAGTTTCTCTGCCAAAAGTACAGTATTCCGCCAGTCGTCATGGAACTTTTCGGCAATCTC
>JAAYSL010000242.1 GCA_012518315.1 Bacillota bacterium
ATCTCCTCTTGGCTGTAAAAAGGACTACCCCTTGTATCTGGACGAAACAGCGGTGGCGAAAGACAGGATCTCGATCTCAGCTGGCGTAAAAGGCTGCCAAATAATCATGAGGCCCGCTGACTTGGTGGATATTAGAAATGCTGTGGTCGCTCCCATAGCGAAAAGCCTGGGCTAGGCCTTGACTGGTGAGCGACCGGTGGCCGGACACCACGGAGTTTCGCTGTCGATCCAGCGGGTGTCGCTTTGCTAGTAGCTAACCAGGATAAAGACAATATTGTGGTCTTTCGCAGAGGTGCAGGATTTGGGACACTTAGGAAAGTCTCAGAGATTGAAGTACCAACCCTGTCTGTATCAAGATGCATTTGTAGGATTGAGATGCGGAATCTTGCAAGACATAGAATTCTCCGGAGATGTGGTTATCGAATCCTTCACTGACCAAGTGCAGAGTATTGCACGATCTGTCTCCGTTTGGCGCAAGCTAGCTCCCTCCTCTGAGGTGCTGGCAGAAAGTGGCCGGAGGTTCCTGGAGAAGGAGCTATTTATGTGATGCCAAATCAGCTACTTGAGGAAACTGACGCTTGTGGCCGCGTAGGGCACATGGCAGTGCTCTTTGTCAAGTGGTCGAGGTTGAACAACCTGTTTGATGGTGAATCCTAATCATAACTCCTTAGCGAGGACAGTTTCGTCCTTTTCTAAGTAGTCCAAACCGAAATATAGACCTAGCGCTGCCTCGTTATCTTGGTCGGTAAGGATCCTGACACCTGTAACACCGCGTTTTCGCAGTTCCCTCTCTAGGAATACGAGTAAGGCAGAGCCCACTCCTCGGCGTCGGTAGGCCGCCCTCACGTACATTTCGGTTATTTCTCCGGATGGAGAGTTATAGCAAAAGGATCTATGGAACTGCCCGCAGGCAAAGCCCACCACAGAGTCGTTCACCATGGCTATAGCCACAATTTCCTGGCCAGTCGCCAGGGCATCTAGTATATGTTGACTTGTGACGGTAACACCGTTGAACTCATAGTTCATGGCCGAAAGCTCATCTGCATCATGCTTATCTGCCATCCTCACTTCCACACTGGTCGGGTCATCCAGTGCGTCTTTAGCAGAGGTCTTTGGCATGGTCATCCCCCCTAGCTACAGTATCCGCGGATTTTCTTGACAGGGATCTATTCCATACGTCGGCAATTTCGCCTTCGTCATAATGCACAATCCTTGCTGGTTTTCCAGACTACCACTGCTTGCGGAGTATACTTAGTCTTAGAAGGCAGTCGGGTATCTGTGTCCCTGATTAGCTGTCTAACCTGTCGTTTTGGAAGGGTCAGGTAGAGAGCAAACCTTTGTTAGGTGGTTAAGGGACTTCCCCGGGAGCAGGGCGGGAGTGCGAAGTATGGGGCGTAGGGAGCGGTATATGAGTGGCAGGGTGATTAGGATCACTGAGGGCACAAGCAGGAGGGGATATCAGTATTGGGGAGAACTCATCTAGAAGACATGGACACCGGAGGTATCTTCACATGAATGTTGTTTTTGATATCGGTAATGTATTGTTGAGCTATCGTCCCCATGAGTATCTGCGAGGGCTTTTCTTTGATGAAGAGCATGTGAAGTTATATGGCAAAATCATCTTCGGAAGTAACCTTTGGCTGGATCTGGACCGAGGAATCACTAATGAGAAGAAGGTAGTGGCTCAGCTCACTACTAGGTATTCCGAACACTCTGCCGAAATCAGAAGGATATTTGCCCATTGGTATTCCATGCTTACGCCTCTGCAGGATAGTATTGAGCTTTTGAGTAATCTCAAGGAAGAGGGGCACAGTCTCTATGCACTATCGAATTTCCATAGAGAGGCTTTCCGCTATGTAAGAAGTAAGTATCCTTGGTTTGATCTGTTTGATGGGATGGTGATCTCCTACGAGATCAATGCCATCAAGCCGGAGCCGGAGATCTATGAAGCACTGATTGACAGATACGGCCTAGATCCACGTCAGAGTGTTTTCATTGACGATGTCCGGGCAAATCTTGTAGGGGCAGAGGTCTTTGGTTTTCACACCATACAGTTTACTTCAGTGAAAGAGACCACCCAGAAGCTTACCCGGCTTCTTGCCTGAGGTGGTTTTTTCTTGCAATGTTTTGACCACATATCCTCGTCAGCGTCGGCGGACGCAGTATGATTGACGTGGAAGCTGCCTCCAAGCGAGGAAAAAGGTTTTTCGGAGGAGGTGAAACGTTATGAAGAGCTGGGATACTAAGGCAAGGAATCTAGAGGTAAGGTCAATCCTGGCACCGGGTCTCATCGTATCTTGTCAGGCCTGGCAAGGAACACCCCTTCTTAGTCCCGGGATTATGGCTGCCTTTGCTTTATCAGCGCAGCGAGCCGGAGCCGTGGGTATTCGAGCTAACTCTCCGGCTCATGTAGCAGAGATGAAAAGGAAGGGTGTCACCATCCCGATTATTGGTATAGACAAGCAGCACTATGATGGTTACCAAGTATACATTACTCCTACCAGGAGGGAAGCCGAGGCCTTAGCTAAAGCGGGGGCAGATATCATTGCCATTGATGGCACTCGCCGCCCTCGGCCCGATGGTGAGACCCTAGAGGCAGAAGTTGCCTACATCCAAGGAACACTAGGTATTCCCGTCATGCTTGATGTCTCCAATCTGGAGGAAGCCTTATATGGCGAAGAACTGGGCGTGGCTCTAATCGCCACTACCCTAGCCGGATACACTCCCTATACGGAATCTAGCAAGACAGAAGGACCAGATCTGGAACTGCTCAAGCAAGTAGTGGCCCGGGTGCATTGCCCGGTGTTGGGGGAAGGGAGATTCCACAAACCGGAACAAGTGCGGCAGGCGCTGGCGGCTGGGGCCTATGGTGTAGTGGTGGGAACGGCATTAACGGATTTGGAATGGCGGATCCGACAGTTTATGCCGAGTGGGAGCCAATCGTCATGAAAATTCCTCTCGCCTAACTGAGGTCTAGGAAATGCAAGGTCAGAAAATCTATCTATATAGCAGGAGAGTGCTCTGACTAAAGAGAAAACACAAAGCAATAGTGAATTCGTGTATCGTCAGGCTTAAGGGATAGAAGAAGGAAGGGAAAAGAATGAGAAGAATGGCCTTGGCATTTCTCTTGCTGACCCTTGTCTTGGTAGGTGGTTGTGCTACCTACAAAGAGGAACTGCAATTGCATAAGGACGGTTCCGGAACATTGTCCTTCATCTCCGGTGTAGTCGATTTGTTTGGGACTGAGGGAGAAGTAAAGTATGATCCAGGTGGCATCGACGGGTATCGGATCGTCAGTGTTAATTCATATACTGATGAGGAATTTGCGTGGACTGAAGCCGTCGCCGAGTTCGATTCTATCGATGTACTTGCTAAGGTAGCACAGACAAGTGAGGGATTTGTCGGGTGCTTCTCCTATGAGAAAGATGCGGAGGGTAATATGCTTTTCACCCGGGATCTTTCCCCTATTCGCGACCTCATCAGAGTGTTTGCGGGGGAGGACGAGCTTTCTGGTGAAATGATTGAAGAGGAATTGGGTGAACTAGCCTTATTGCCTTGGAACTATGCCGTTCAGTTTGCGGGCCAAGTCCTCGACTCTAACGCCTTGCCTGAAAATATCGACGAGACCACAAATACCGTTAGGTGGTCTTTCACATTCCGTGATTTGGTGGAAGCTCCACAAATTCTGTGGGCAACCATCGCTCCGTAAAGTAAGATTAACACATCACACGGGTTGGTTTTGCCTTCGTTTATTGTGGAAATCATCGCTAAACAGTTCATTCATGGCGCTGGAATCTCTCCACGGGGCTGTCAGTGGCTTCGGCCACGGCCGGAAGGAACGATCCGGAAAGAACGTCTGGGAAACAATAAGTCCTGCAGGAAACTGTTTAGTAAGGTATAAGTAAAGTTGGGGATAGACTTGCCAGAAAGGAGGTGGGCCAGAATGAAAGTCTCCTATGGAGTTGGAGCAAGAATCAGGGATGATTGGCCCGCCAATATGGAGTTGATGGAAGGATCCATCACTGGAGGGCTGCGCTAGCAGTTCCTTGGGGGCCAACTAAAAGACACTAATAGGGGGATGTTGGCCCGATGTATCTGAATGCTGAAGATGTTTTACCACCCCGTCTCCTCCGCCAGGTTCAGGAATATGTGCAAGGGCGAGAGCTCTACATCCCAAAGGGTTCAAAGGACCGGGCAGGGTGGGGACAGCGCAATGGCACCAGGCGAAAGCTTGAATTGCGCAACCAGGAAATCCGCCATCGATATGCACAAGGAGAGCGAATCCATAGTTTAATGGACGCGTACTATCTGAGCTATGATAGTATTCGCAAAATCGTCCGTACTGTGGAAGGAAAGAATGACTCCGATGAGGACTCGGTATGCCAAGGCTAAGGCTTCCTGGTAGACTATTATTGGGATCAGGCCTAGATTGATCCCGATGGGGAGGTGGTTGATTTGATCAACCTGAGGTGGAGTCTGCTGTAGGCTCCGTAAACAGGGGATGCGGGTAGGCTGCCTGAGCCTATCCGCATCTGCGCGAGAAAAGAGTAACCCCGACACGCGGAAGACACATCAATACCCTATAACTGCCCTGCTTTTTGTTTCACCGCCTCCACAATGTTAGCCACATCCCTTTCGTTGATAACTATATGGATATCCTCATCATAAGTGGGGTTGCCCATGGACAACCCGGGCTGACTAGTTTTCATCTTTGACTGGATAGTCTCCGAACTGCCAGTATGGATATGGGTGATTCCGGCCGCCAGAATGGTTTCGATGTTATCGCTCCGCACACCACCACCGCACATGATCTCCAATTTGTCACCGGCAATCCCCACAAGTTCTTCCAGCAAAGGTAGGCCTTGAATACAGGTGGGTTTTTGACCAGAAGTAAGTAGGCGATCAATACCAAGCTCGATTAGTTCATCCAAAGCTCGGTAAGGGTCTTGTGCCCTATCAAAGGCGCGGTGGCAGGCCGCTTTCAGGTCATACCGCCTGGCAGTATCTAGTAAGGCCTGCATCTTGGGGATATCAAGAAAGCCCTGTTCATTCAGGACGCCAAATACGACACCCTCAACCCCAAGCTTTCCTGCCATGATAATGTCTCTCTGCATGATTGCCATCTCATCAGCACTGTAAAGAAAATTCCCACCCCTGGGCCTTATCATTACGGCAATATCGGTAGGAGCAGTGGCAAGAACATGCTCTATAAGGCCATAGCTTGGGGTTGTGCCACCGGCTGATCGATCGGCACAAAGCTCGACCCGGGTGGCACCAGCCTGCTTAGCTCGACGCACATCCTTGATAGTGTAGCAACAGACCTCCACTGTGTATGACATGAGACTTCCTCCTGTGGTATATATCCGTTGGTACGCACACCGTGTACGTTATGTACATTGTGTACGTCCCTTTCGCTATTCTCGGCGAAAGGGATCGCTTCTGCATTGGAGTGTTTCCAATGGACCAGTGGCCTACCTGGCAATCAGCAGTGTTCCAATCTAGAATCAGGATGTAAAAATCGAGCTTGCGGGCAACCTATCCTATCTATCGGTCGCACCAAGCAAGCCCTTCATCTAGCATCGCAAGGTAGTTTTCTACATTGACATAATTAGTGACTGTATTGCCGGAGTCCAATGCAAATGGCCCTCTTGGCATACAGGTGTCAAGTACCTCGGCCACCTACTCCCGTAGGCTGGGTTCGTCTCTCCCAAGACTCATAAGCCTAAGATGAGTCAGATTCGCAGGCTTCGGTCTTACCTCAACG
>JAAYSL010000034.1 GCA_012518315.1 Bacillota bacterium
TCTATGGATTTGTTAGAAGCCTTCATATATGCTTCGGGATTGAACCCTTACAGGGGGTATACCCCTTCCTCCTGCAGTATCTTATACATCGCCAACAGATTTTCAACAGGAGTCAGTGCTTGGATATTGTGAATACTATTGAACACAAATCCACCACCGGGCCCAAAGGCCTTTATGCGCTCTAGGACCTCTCGGCGCACCTCATCCGGTGTGCCAAAGGGCAATGTCTTCTGGGTATCTACTCCTCCACCCCAGAATGTCACTTGATCCCCAAACTCCCTTTTTAGCTCCGCCATATCCATATCAGCCGCAGACAATTGCACTGGGTTTAGCACATCGAAACCAGCCTCGATGAAATCCGGAATAAGTGCCCTCACCGATCCGCAGGAATGGGTAAATGTCTTCCATGACGTGTTCTTATGAATCCATCCGTTAATCTCTTTGTGGAATGGTTTATAAAGATTTCTATACGCCTCGGGAGAAACGAAAGGTCCGTTCTGCATCCCAAAATCAGTACCACTAACAAAGACTACGGCGACCCTGTCACCAACAACCTCATATATCTTTTCAAGATTATGCAGGGCAATTTCACACTGGCCTTCAAAGACTTTATAGACGTAATCCTTCCGCAATACTGTACTTACATACCATTCTTCTACATCTCTAATGCCTTTGGGATTCCTCAGGTTTAGCCCAGGCACCACGGCAATGTCCCCGAAACTCGTGGCAACAAAGTTGCCTACAATCGCCTTATCTGTCTCGCTATATAGCCGCTCAGCTTCCACCCTAAGGTATTCAAGATCTGTATCCGTTATCTCGCCAAACTCCTCCAGATTATCCTCAACATTGAGGTTATCTTCATCGATTGGTTCCTGGCGGATAATGGCATCAAAGTACCAGCCACCCTTTGGCATTCTCCCACTAGGCCTAGCGGTCTTGTCGCCAAAGGGATACTGTACTAGACTTCCATCTGGCTCTAGTTCTGTATTGAAGTCTTCTGGAACCAAAACCGGTGTTCCATCAAAAGTAGTCCAAGGCTTCCAGCCCTGATTCCTAAACCCAAACATAGTGGCCGGTAGTTTCAGTTCTACAACGTCAACTCCTAGAGCTTCCATTAGGTCAGGTTTTATCTCACCGAGCATCTGAAAGGGCTCTATCACTCTTACAGGTGTACCAGGCTCATCAAGTTCCAGAGCTTGCCGTAGTTTGTACACTGTGCTCACATGCATACCTGTTGTCGGTGTCCCACCTAAATCCAGGGGAATACGATCCGGCTCCTGATGATTTAAGGCAAGGGACACTCGTTTACGTGAATCCATTGAAAACTCCTCCTTGCATCCACGATCTGGTAATGCTATTTACTTACAGGCTGTGTTTCGTACTGTGTCAATCATCTCCCAGAAGTTTGCCAGAGGAGTATCCAACTGCACATGATGAGTTGGTGCCAGAATGAAACCGCCACCTTTACCCAAAGTCTCGATGCGGGTGATTACCTCTTGACGTACATCACGAGGAGTACCAAAAGGTAGCGTACGCTGCACATCGATTGAGCCCCAGAAACATAGTTTGTCACCATATTGCTCTTTTAGTAGTACTGGATCCATACAGGCCGGCTGGATTGGATTGAGAACATCTATGCCAATCTCAATCAGATCCGGAATTATGGCATAGATATTGCCATCCGAATGATAAGCTACCTTCACTCTGGGGTTTATTCTCTTTAGAGATGCGACCAGATTCGCCATTCTTGGCTTGAGAAATCGTCTCCAGACATCGGGAGACATGAGCATCGACGACTGAGTTCCTACATCATCACCAAGCCACACCATATCTACACCCAGCTCCACTAGTCTCTTGGCCGCCGTGAGATGATACTTATATGGTATGTCTAGAACGGCTTCAGCAAGATGAGGATCAACCAAGAAGTCCACCAAGAGCTGATCCAAACCCCGTAAGGCCCAAGCACACTCAAATATCGTTGTGACTGCTACTCCTACGATCCAGTAGTCTTCTTTATACTTTTGGATTACATCAGCTGCATCTTTGAAAAGCTCAGGCCGATTCGGGTCTGGGGCATCATAGGATATGACTTTTTCATCATCAGCCAGTGGATGGTCGAAAATCTCTGTATATCTGCCCTGGCCAAATCTAGTCTGATAGTTGACAGATCGCCATCCTATGCCCCATTCATCTACATATGTGTCTTCTGTCTGGTAGTACGAGTTAGCCCAGCCTACAGAAGTAAGCAACATATCAGCCCCGAGTGCAAGTTCCAGATCATAGGTGTTGCCCCCTCCATGAGGGTTGTGCTCAGCCTCGCCGACAAGGCCCATACTCTTTCTAAGCCTTTGGGCAAATTCCGGTGTAAAACTGACTTGCAGCGGGCATCGATCAGGTATCTGGTGTTGTAGGGCTGTCTCTACCCTTGTGCGAGGTTTCATCCTTCGTACCTCCCTAAATCTACATGTCCAAAAGGGCCTTTACTTCGCTATATGGCTTATGGTTGTTTACGACTCCTTACTTGGTCAAAAATCACCGCGGCCAGCAGAATAGCGCCCCGCACCACATATTGATAGAAAGTCGGGATGTTAAGGAGATTCATGGCATTCTGCACAGTCCCCATGATAAAGACACCCACGATGGTACCTGTCATGGTGCCTATGCCACCAGCCAATGAAACTCCACCCAGCACACATGCCGAGATAACATCCATAGCAAATCCTACTGAAGTAGCTGGCTGGCCACTAGTCATACGGGATGCCAGAACAACCCCGGCGAATCCAGCCATTAGTCCCTGGATGGTAAAGATCATGATCTTTGTTTTGGCAACGGGAACCCCTGCCAGACGGGCTGCCTCTCTGTTACCACCGATGGCAAGCGTGTTGCGGCCATAAACAGTCTTATTAAGAAGAAAACCAAAGACTGCGAAGCTAATGACAGTGATCCAGATGGGCACCGGAAGACCAAGAATTCGCCCGGTTCCCAAGACGAAAAAGGCAGGGTCATAGATACCAACAGCTCTCCCACCGGATACAATGTATCCAAGACCACGGACAATCTGCATGGTGGCCAGTGTTGTAATCAGGGCGTTTATACCCACCTTGGCTATGATTAGACCATTGATCAGGCCTACGATACCTCCAGCGATAATCCCACTAGCTATACCGAAAAAAACACTGCCGGTGTCGTTAATCACCACAGCTGCCAGTACGCCGGAAAACGCTACTACCGACTCAATGGATAGGTCGAAATCACCTGAGGCCAAGCAAAACAGCATGGTACATGCGACCATTCCCACCATTGATACAGAAAGCGCTAGCCCAACCATATTCACTGGTGTAAAAAAGTACGGAACGAAAATGGACAAGACAACAAAAAGAATTATGAAAACCATTAGGATCCCAGAGCTTTCCCAAAGTCGTCCCAGGAACCCTTCTTTTGCGCCTCTCCGACCGGCTATGCCAGTCCTGGCGTCAGCATTAATGTTCACCACAATCCCTCTCTCCAATGTCTCTATAGGAGGTCTCCTAAGAAACTCCTTTCGCAGAATACTCAGCAGCTGGTAGAGCTAAGCGCAAAAGCCCTTCCTCGGTTGCCTCTGCCCGCTCAACAGAACCAACGATCTTCCCCTGACGCATGACTAGAATGCGATCTGAAATCCCCA
>JAAYSL010000243.1 GCA_012518315.1 Bacillota bacterium
GAGGAATCATCAGTACTACCCCGGGAAGCATCATAGTACTAAGTAGGATCATGAATATGACATCACGTCCGGGGAAGCGTAGTCGGGCAAATCCATAAGCACTCAATGATGATGAGCCCAGAACTCCAAACAGAGTGAAGGTCACGATTAGAATAGTATTCTTAAAGTATATATGAAAAGGCAGCGTGGTTAGGGCTTCACGGTAGTTTGACCATTTGACTGGGTTTGGAATCCACTGGGGAGGGAATACCCACAGCTGAGCAGGGCTCTTTAGCGAACTGCTAACAAGCCACAGAAATGGAACCATCATCAATGCCGATCCTATCACCAGCAGAAGCCAGATGATCGCTCGCCCTAGCCTATGTAATCGACGATATCGTCGCAGTGCTGTTTCCAGTTCATGTCCTTCTGAAGCCATGTTTTGAACCTCCTTACCGAACATTATCGTAGTATACCTTGTCACCTAAAGAGCGGAAAATCAGCAGTGTCAAAAGCAGTATTATGATAAACAACACCCAGGCCAAGGCAGCTGCGTAGCCCATGTTAAGCCACTCAAACGCATTTCGGTAAAGGTAAAGAACATAAAAGAGTGTAGCGTTATTCGGGCCCCCGTTTGTCATTAGGAAACCGGAAGTAAAAATCTGAAATGAACCAATGATACCCATGATCAAGTTGAAAAAGATGATCGGAGACATTTGGGGGATGGTAATGTGTCTAAACTTGGCCCAAATGGATGCCCCGTCAATCTCTGCAGCTTCGTATAGTTGTTCCGGGATACCCTGCAAGCCTGCTAGATAAATAAGCATCCCACCACCGATAGTCCAAAGCCCCATTACCCAAAAGGCCGGCATTACCCATCTTTCGTCTTGCAGCCAAAGGATTTTAGGAAAACCTGCCGAGCGCAAGAATGTATTGACTAAACCGAATTCGGGATTTAGCAACCATAGCCAGAGCATAGCATTAGCGACCTGCGGAACGATTGATGGAAGATAGAAAATCGTACGGAACGCGGTCATTCCCTTGACCTCACTGTTTAACAGAAGGGCTACTAGGAAACCGGAAACTAGATTTAGCGGCACAGCGACAATGGTGTAGTAGAACGTAACCCATAGACATTTCCAGAACAGGGGGTCATTTAGGAACAGCTTACGGAAGTTCCCTAATCCTACGTATTTGGCCGGGGTAATGATATCCCATTTGGTTAGGCTCAGCCATATAGAGTAAATCATGGGTCCCACTAACCATATGAGAATGCCTAAGATACTTGGCATAATGAACAAGTACCCTGTAATGGTTTCTTTAGTGTGTAGTGACAGCTTACGACCCTTCGTCGGATTCTGCAAATTTACACACCCTTTCTAATGCCTTGGTCAACTCATTGGGAGGATAGATGGTCTATCCTCCCAAGCGTAAGCTATACTTACTCAGCAGCCTCTCTTAAGGCCTCATTCATCTGGGGCAAAGCTTTCTTCATAGCATCGGCTGCCGTCTCACGACCTAACCAGACAGGGTCAAGTGCTTGTTCAAATGCCTGTATTCCCTTTGTGGCTCCGGGAGGCATTACCACTGTGATTCCGTATTTGTCCATGTAGTCGAGACCAACACCCACATATTCTGGTGGGTGAACGGCGGGATTCCACCAGCTCTTAATACCTTCTTCTGTCATGAGACTGGTGTGACTAGGCAGCCACAGACCAGCGGCTACAAGATCCCGTTGATATTCGTCAGAGGAGATGAATCTAAGTAACCGCCAAGCCTCCTTGGGGTACTTTGTTCCGGCATAGATGCCATGCATGTGTGCCTGGATGGCTGTAGCGGGCTTACCGTCTCTAGGTCGTGGTACAATTCCGGTTCCTAGCTCGAAATCCATTAATGCTAGGTCTTGTAGCTCCCAGGAGCCACTAATATGCATAGCCACCTTGCCGGTAGCTAACATCTGTTGTGCTGTCATACCTACTTGCTGAAAGGCTGCTGATCGGGGGGCGATTCCTCGCTTCATTAGATCTGCAATTCGGTCTAGTGCCTCGAGAGTCTTCGGGTCATCAACAGTGAAGGCTGTGTAATCGTCATTATAGAATGTGCCACCATTGGACCAGATTACAGATAGCAAGGGTAGCCACCAGGTTGGAATATTGACCCCAAACTGCACTACATCGTTGGGGTCGAACCCGGCGTCTAGAGCAGTGCGACCTTTGCTATCAACAGTTAGCCTAGCAGCAATCTCCTCGAATTCCTCCCAAGTCCATGCGGCATCCGGGTCAGAGGGGGGAAGCTCAATTCCTGCTGCTTCGAAGATATCCTTGTTGTAGTACAAGTGTATAGAAACCCAGCAAGAACCAATTCCATATGCTTTGCCGTTGATGTACATGCGGTCTTTCTCTTGTGGCTGGATGAAATAGTCAGGGGCCCCTATTTCCGGATCAGACTCCAGGAACTTGGTAATGTCATAAAGCAGACCTTTGGAGGCAAACTCCTGATAGTAATCGGTACCAACCCAGAATACGTCAGGAGGAGTTCCACCGGCAATCATTATCTGAAGCTTCTGTAGGTAGTTTTCAGGTACATGTATCCATTGTATTTCAATATCCGGGTTTTCCTGTTCAAATCTGGCTATTGCCTTTTCCACATTGTTCTTTTCCTGGAGACTGCCCCAACCCATAAACCGAATTGTGGTTTTGGCATAGATGGTGGTTGATAATATCAACCCTAGAGTGACGGTCAGCAATACAACTAGTACCAGGCTCGGAACACGTTGCATTTTCGTCACACGAATACCTCCCTTTCTGATATTCCGATTATCCAAATGCTGAGTGTGTTTGGCTCTATCACCTCCCGGTAGCGCAATCTCCGGATAGTCTAACGGGTGGTAGCCGCCAGAGTCTTGATGTGTTCAGTGGAGTCCCTCTGAACCAAACTAGTCGGCACTACCACCTTTATCGGATAGTTTCGTTTTCCACTCAGTTGCTCCAAGATAAGTTGTGCAGCCAGCTGCCCCATTTCTAGCTTTCTTACCAGAACTGTTGAAAGCGCTGGTTTTGCTTGAGCTGCCATGTCGATGTCGTCAAACCCCATGATGGAAATATCCTCAGGGATTCTTGCTCCTGCTGCATGGGCGGCATCATATGCTCCTAATGCAAGTAGATCAGATGCGGCAAATACTGCTGTTGGAGAAGGGTGTGTCTGTAGCAGCTTTGCCATCGCTGTACGGCCATTAGCCTGCTGCCACCCCAAGGATACGATATGGTCCGCTAGAATCGGCAATCCATTTTCTCTTAGGGCCTGTATGTATCCAGCCTCGCGCTCCTTTGATGGACGACTATTGGGCGAACCACCGATAAAGGCTATGTGATTATGTCCCAACTCTACGAGATAAGTTACCGCTGCTAGAGCGCCTTCTTTGTTACTGATCTCTACTATGTCAACAGTGCTTAGCATAACTGAAGGACTAACTAGAACCAAAGGTAATCGTGTGGCCCGCAGTTGCTCTAGAAACCTTTGATTCCTAAGCTCACAACAGATGATACCATCGACTTTTTGTATCAGTTGAGATAGCACCTGATCACTGTAGTCATTTTCGTTTATGGACTGAACTAGGCAGTGATAGCCATTCTTGGAAATCGTGGTTTCTATGCCAGTCAGAATTCTGGGATAGAAAATATCGTCATTTATGGATGCTAGAGGACTCCGACGGTAACAGCGGATAAAC
>JAAYSL010000244.1 GCA_012518315.1 Bacillota bacterium
GAATGTCGATCAATCGTTTATGAGTGCGCATCTCAAATTGCTCACGTGAATCCTTGTGGATGTGCACCGAACGCAAGACTGTATAGATATTGCGTTCTGTCGGCAGTGGGATAGGTCCTGAGACAACGGCTCCGGTCCGCTTTGCCGTATCCACTATTTTCTCAGCCGAAGCATCCAAGAGTCTATGGTCAAATGCCTTGAGACGGATGCGTATCCTCTGTTTAGCCACGAGTTTCCCTCCTTTATTCGCCTGATTCACAGACATGCTCCACGAGAATTCCCCGGTCCCTAGCACCCTATTAGACCGCCTTACATCTGGTACAGGAGGCGGGCCGGCAACCTCTCGCTTCATCACTGGTTAAGAGAGCCTTCCGGTTGTTTTGCCCAGTGGCGCCTCTTAGAGCGCAGACAGAGGGGGATTCGCCTTCCCTGAATCCCCCTAATTGTGGACATCAGCTTCTACTATAGCTGTCGTCGGACTCTCTGGGCCGTATGCTTCTCTTTGCAAGATCGCCACTATCTTTCTTAGGCTAAGATTTTCGTTACTACTCCAGCGCCGACTGTCCGGCCACCCTCACGAATAGCAAAACGCAATCCTTCTTCCATGGCGATAGGGGTAATCAATTCACCCATCACTCTGACGTTGTCACCAGGCATAATCATCTCAACACCCTCAGGGAGATTGACTACACCGGTAACGTCAGTAGTTCTGAAGTAGAACTGGGGACGGTACCCACTGAAAAACGGTGTGTGGCGGCCGCCTTCTTCCTTGGACAATACGTAGACCTCACCCTCAAACTTGGTATGAGGAGTAATGCTTCCCGGCTTAGCCAATACCTGACCTCGCTCGATCTCTTCCCGCTCAACACCACGGAGTAGTACACCGACGTTGTCTCCGGCCTGGGCTTCATCGAGTAGCTTGCGGAACATCTCCACTCCAGTAGCTACAGTCTTGCGGCTATCTGGCCTAAGGCCTACGATCTCCACATCATCGCCCACCTTAATCCGACCACGCTCTACCCTACCGGTTGCTACAGTTCCGCGACCGGTAATGGTAAACACGTCTTCAACCGGCATTAGGAAAGGCTTGTCGACATCTCTAGTAGGAGTGGGGATATACTCATCTACGGCATCCATTAGTTTCTGAAGCCGCTGGCACCACTCACACTCACCACAACCACCACACTCCAAGACCTTCAGACCGGAACCGGATAGGATGGGAATTTCATCTCCGGGGAACTCATACTCATTGAGCAGATCCCGAACTTCCATCTCAACAAGCTCCATTAGCTCATCATCGTCAACCATGTCGGCTTTGTTAAGCCATACAACGATGGCAGGCACTCCGACCTGGCGAGCCAAAAGGATATGCTCCCGAGTCTGAGGCATTGGGCCGTCAGCAGCAGATACCACAAGGATAGCACCATCCATCTGAGCAGCACCGGTGATCATGTTCTTGACGTAGTCTGCGTGACCAGGGCAGTCAACGTGTGCATAGTGCCGTGCATCAGTCTCATATTCTACGTGGGCAGTATTGATCGTGATGCCACGTTCTCTTTCTTCAGGAGCCTTGTCGATCTCATCAAACTTCCGCACAGCTGCCTTCCCGGTTCTGGAAAGCAACAAAGTAATCGCAGCTGTAGTTGTGGTCTTGCCGTGGTCAACGTGACCGATGGTTCCAATGTTTACGTGAGGCTTTGTCCTTTCAAACTTCTGTTTGGCCATTCTTCATATCCTCCTTCGCAAGCGGCTTAATCAATCTTGCGCCTGGCGCTGATTTATTAGCTACCGACCAAAGGCTCGTCCTAGCCCCTCGTCAGCTAGCTTCCCACATAAATACGAACAAGTACTAAATCCTAGCGACTAACTCTTCCATCATCCCAGCTGGCACCGGTTCATACTGAGCAAAGCGCATTACATAGCCAGCCCGACCCTGTGTCATGGAGCGCAAATCAGTAGCATATCCAAACATCTCTCGCAAGGGCACTACGGCATCAATCACCTGGGCCGTGCCTCTCACTTCCATACCTTCAATCCTGCCTCGACGGGCATTGAGGTTACCTAGGACATCACCCAGAAACTCTTCAGGGGTGACAACTTCCACCTGCATGATAGGTTCAAGCAAGACCGGGTCGGCCTTCTTGATGCCCTCTCTAAATCCAAGAGAACCAGCGATCTTGAACGCAATTTCCGATGAGTCTACCTCATGATAGGAGCCATCAACGATGGTAACCTTCACATCAACCACCGGATAACCTGCCAGAACACCACTTTGCATGGCTTCTTTGACACCGGTCTCGACAGCAGGGATGTAATCCTTAGGGACTACACCACCGACAATTTTGTTTTCGAATTCAAACCCGGCACCACGTTCCCTTGGCTCCAGTTCCAGTACAACATGACCGTATTGACCCCGTCCTCCGGTTTGCCGGATGAATCTTCCTTCACTCCGGACAGCTTTGCTGATGGTCTCTCTATACGCAACCTGTGGTTTACCCACATTCGCTTCGACACTAAACTCCCTTAAGAGCCGGTCAACTATCACCTCAAGATGCAATTCACCCATACCTGAAATAATGGTCTGGCCCGTTTCTTCGTCAGTTCTAACCTGGAAGGTAGGATCCTCTTCGGATAGCCTTTGTAGTCCAATTCCCAGTTTATCCTGGTCGGCCTTGGTCTTTGGCTCAATGGCCCTGTCAATAACTGGAGCAGGGAATACTAAAGACTCCAAAACAATTGGGTCACTTTCATCACTAAGAGTATCACCGGTGGAGGTATTCTTTAGGCCTACCGCCGCGGCAATCTCGCCACTGTAGACCGCATCTTTTTCCTCTCGGTGATTAGCATGCATCTGTAGGATGCGTCCAATGCGCTCCTTTTTTCCCTTGCTAGAGTTATATACATAGGAACCGGCCCGTAACACCCCAGAATAAACTCGGAAAAACGCCAGTTTACCTACATATGGGTCAGTCATGATCTTAAAGGCCAGGGCACTAAAGGGAGCATCATCGGACAAGGGCCTGGTTACCGTCTCACCTGTTTTAAGATCTGTTCCTTCTACAGGAGGCAGATCACTAGGTGACGGCAGATAATCCACCACGGCATCTAGTAAAGGCTGTACACCCTTATTCTTGAAAGAAGAGCCACACAGCACCGGCACAATCTTACTTGCCACGGTTCCCTTCCGTAGGGCCTTTTTGATCTCCTCTTCGGTAAGCTCCTCTCCCTCGAGGTACTTTATCATCAGCTCTTCATCGAATTCAACTACTGCCTCGATGAGCTTTTCTCGGGTGGTGGCTACCTCGTCTAGCATCTCCTCGGGAATATCCGTCTCTTCCCGTCTGCTACCTAGATCATCGGCGTAATGGATCGCCTTCAAACGAATTAGATCTACAATCCCCGTAAAGTCTTCTTCGGCCCCGATGGGTAACTGGATGGGAACTACGTTGGCGCCGAGACGCTTACGCATCATCTCGACAACATTGTTGAAATTAGCTCCAACCCGGTCCATCTTGTTGATATAGGCGATCCGAGGTACATGGTAGCGATCAGCTTGCCGCCAAACGGCCTCTGACTGGGGCTCAACACCACCCACGGAGCAAAACACCGCGATGGCTCCATCCAACACCCTAAGTGATCGCTCTACCTCCACTGTGAAGTCCACGTGCCCAGGCGTGTCAATAATGTTGATACGATGATCTCGCCAGTGACACGTAGTAGCAGCAGAGGTAATAGTAATACCTCGCTCCCGCTCTTGAACCATCCAGTCCATAGTAGCGGCACCATCATGGACCTCTCCGATTTTGTGGACACGACCAGTATAGAAAAGAACACGTTCAGTAGTCGTGGTCTTGCCCGCATCGATGTGAGCCATTATTCCAATGTTTCTTGTCTTATCAATGGGAAAATCCCGAACCACTCTGTAAGCCTCCCAACCAGTCCATCACAACGAATCCAACCTGAAGTGCTTCCTTTTCGAAACACTTACTACCAACGGTAGTGGGCAAATGCCTTATTAGCTTCTGCCATCCGGTGTGTATCTTCTTTTCTCCTGACAGCACCACCGGTATTATTCGCAGCATCCATCAGCTCCGCCGCTAGGCGGGATGCCATGGTGCGCTCACCTCGGGTTCTGGAGAAAAGCACTAGCCACCTAAGAGCCAGTGAGCGGCGTCGATCGGGCCTGACCTCCACTGGTACTTGGTAAGTAGCCCCTCCCACCCGCCGAGGCTTAACCTCCAGCACTGGCATAATATTCTTCAAAGCTTCTTCGACGACTTCCATGGCGTCTTTGCCGGTCTTTTCTTGTACCTCATTTAGCGCAGCATAGACAATGCGCTCTGCTGTGTTTTTCTTGCCATCTAGCATGATGGCATTAATCAACCGGGCCACTAGGTCACTTTCGTACTGTGGATCGGCCAGAATGTCGCGTTTTGGGATATTACCTCTTCTCGGCATTAATTCCCCCCCTTTGCCAGCAGGCGGCGCTACAAGGCCAAGGGCCGTTGCCGCCATATCTCATAGTATCCAGTAAACCTGGTCAAATATGCAATCCTAGCCCTACTTGGGCCGTTTTGCCCCGTATTTAGACCTACCTTGACGGCGACTCTCCACACCGGCTGCGTCCAGGGTTCCCCGAATCACATGGTAGCGAACCCCTGGGATATCCCTGATTCGACCGCCCCTGATCAGTACCACCGAGTGTTCCTGCAGGTTATGGCCCTCGCCTGGGATATACGAAGTGACCTCGATACCATTGGTAAGCCGTACACGGGCCACCTTCCGCAGGGCAGAATTAGGCTTTTTGGGTGTGCTGGTATAGACCCTAGTACACACTCCCCGCTTCTGTGGAGCACCGGTAGTTACGACTCTCTCATTCTTAAGTGTGTTCTGAAGGTAGCGCAAGGCTGGAGCGGTGGTCTTCTTCTTGACCTGCTTTCTACCTTGTCGCACCAACTGATTAATTGTTGGCATTTGGTTCCCCCCTTTTTCAGCTATTTGAGGATGGCGGCTGCTGCCGCCCCTACATCGATACCGCAATATCTACCTAGCTGCTTCATTGAATCCACATACACGATTTCCAGGCCGTTTTCAATACAATGACGGCATAAAGGTTCAATCACCCTTGGTTCCGCATCCCTGGCCACGTAACATACCAAGACCTCATCTTCCTTCAAAGCCCGATAGGCCCGTTTAGTGCCTACCAGCTTCCGCTTGGCGTCTTTCAACCTAGCCGGCACTCAAACACTCCCCCTACCTGCCAAGTATCCTGACCCGAAAATCCAAGAACACGCACACTCACACATTTTAGCACCACCAGAAGTGCATGTCAAGGGCAAAAGCCGGCGGAGCCGGCAACTTTCATCTAGCCAGTTGTGGCCTCCGCCCCCACCACATGGGCCTCGGTTTCCGCTGGAGCCTCCACTGGTTCTGCTCCATCGGCAAGAGTCGCTTGCACTGTCCGATAGTGGGACATACCGGTACCAGCTGGTACTAGCTTACCAATGATCACGTTCTCCTTAAGGCCTAGGAGTGGATCACACTTGCCCTTCAGCGCTGCATCTGTAAGGACTCGGGTAGTCTCCTGGAATGAAGCCGCCGAAAGGAAGCTCTCCGTTGCCAGGGAAGCCTTAGTAATACCCAGTAGTGCCGATTTGGCCACCGCCGGTTCTCCGCCCTCAGCTACTACCCGCTGATTCTCGTCTTCGAATTCAAAGGCATCTACAAGTCCACCAGGTAGCAAATCAGTGTCTCCGGGTTTTTCCACCTTGACTTTGCGAAGCATCTGCCGAATGATCACTTCGATATGCTTATCGTTGATATCTACACCCTGGGAACGATAAACCTCCTGGACTTCCCGAACCAGGTAAGCTTGTACAGCCCGTACCCCCTTGACCTTGAGGATCTCATGGGGGTTTACCGAACCTTCGGTTAGCTGGTCCCCTGCCTCCACGCGGCCACCTTCCCTGATCTTAAGGCGGGCTCCATAGGGAACAGTATAGCTCTTCTCTTCCCCATCATCGGTGGTCACTATTGCCTTGCGAACACCCTTGCTTTCGGTGATGGAGACAGTGCCCGTTACTTCCGTGATAATCGCTTGACCCTTAGGCTTGCGAGCCTCAAACAACTCTTCCACCCTAGGCAGACCAGCGGTAATATCATCACCAGCCACACCACCTGTATGGAAGGTTCTCATGGTTAGCTGAGTACCAGGTTCTCCGATGGATTGAGCGGCAATAGTACCTATAGCCTCACCCACTTCTACCAGCTTGCCTGTGGCCAGGTTACGCCCATAGCAGCGAGCGCAAACTCCGTGTCGAGTTCGGCAGGTAAGCGCCGAGCGAATCTCCGCTTCCTCTATGCCTGTACTTTCCACCGCGTCAGCCATATCTTCATCAATAAGCTGGTTGGCCTCTACTAGTACTTCTCCGGTTTCTGGATGCACGATGGGTGCAGCCGCCACTCTTCCAGTTAGCCGCTCACTCAAAGGCTCAATCACTTGCTCTATATCGCGACCCACATCGGTAATGGCTCTCATCATTACCCCTTGTTCGGTGCCACAATCCACTTCCCGGACAATTACATCTTGAGCCACGTCCACCAACCGCCGGGTAAGATACCCTGAGTCCGCGGTTCTAAGGGCAGTATCTGCTAGACCTTTACGTGTACCGTGAGTAGAGTTAAAATACTCCAATACAGTTAGACCTTCCCGGAAATTCGCCTTAATTGGTATCTCTATGGTCTTACCGGTTGGGTCAGCTACCAGACCCCTCATACCAGCTAACTGGCTTAGCTGGGACTCATTACCACGGGCACCAGAGCGGGCCATCATCCAAATAGGATTGAAATCATCACTGTGTTCCCGCATGGCCTGGGTGACCTCTTCTTTTGTTCTAGTCCAGATATCACAGATCCGCTGGTATCTCTCTTCTGCAGTCAAAAGCCCCCGGCGATGCTGTTGTTCAACGGTTTCAACCTGCTCCTCCGCTGCTTGGATCAGTGGCTGTTTTTCAGGAGGACTGGTGATATCACAAAGGGCGACAGTAGTACCGGAAATCGTTGCATAATGGAACCCTAGCCGTTTCACATCATCAAGCACTTCCGCGGTGCGGGTATTGCCAAAGCGACGATAAAGTCGCCCCACCAAATGGGCCAGTTCTTTACTACCGACTACATCATTATAAAAGCCTAGTTCCTCCGGCATAATCTCATTAAAGAAGACGCGACCTGCCGTAGTCTCAACTAGCTCACCTTTCCACCGAACAGTGATCTTAGCATGAAGGTCTATCTGCTTTTCGGCATAGGCCATATGCACTTCCTCTGGGAAAGAGAAGTAGCGGCCCTCACCTTTAGCACCATCCTTTTTCTGTGTCAAGTAATAGCACCCAATCACCATATCCTGGGTCGGGGTAGTAACAGGACGACCACTGGCAGGGAGTAGGATATTATTGGTGGAAAGCATCAAAAGCCGTGCCTCTGCTTGTGCCTCCGCCGAAAGTGGTACGTGTACCGCCATCTGGTCACCATCAAAGTCAGCATTATAAGCTGTACAAACCAGGGGATGGATTTGGATTGCCCGGCCTTCAACCAGTACTGGCTCAAAGGCCTGTATGCCCAGTCTATGCAGAGTCGGGGCCCTATTTAGTAGGACGGGGTGCTCTTTGATTACCTCCTCCAAGACATCCCAGACCTCGGGTCTGACCCGCTCCACCATCCGCTTGGCACTCTTAATGTTATGGGCATGGCCAAGATCAACTAGCCGCTTCATCACAAAGGGCTTAAACAGCTCCAAGGCCATTTCTTTAGGAAGCCCACACTGATGCATCTTTAGCTCAGGGCCTACGACGATAACAGAACGACCTGAGTAGTCTACCCGCTTGCCCAGAAGGTTTTGACGAAAACGTCCTTGCTTCCCTTTGAGCATATCGGAAAGAGACTTCAAGGGCCGGTTACCCGGGCCGGTTACTGGTCGGCCCCGCCTGCCATTATCTATCAAGGCATCTACCGCTTCTTGTAACATGCGCTTTTCGTTGCGAACAATAATATCTGGTGCACCTAGCTCCAATAACCGCTTTAGCCGATTATTGCGATTGATCACCCGCCGGTAAAGGTCATTTAGGTCAGAGGTGGCAAATCGGCCCCCATCAAGCTGTACCATCGGCCTAAGCTCTGGCGGAATGACTGGAATCACATCCAGGATCATCCATTCAGGGCGATTACCAGATTTCCGAAAAGCCTCTATTACCTCCAAACGACGAATGGCTCTTACTCGGCGCTGGCCGGTACTTTCTTTGATCTCCAGCCGCAATTCCTTAGACAGCGCCTCTAAGTCTATTTCCTCCAGCAAGCGCTTGATTGCCTCAGCACCCATACCAGCCTGAAACCCATTACTATACTTGCCACGGGCCTCACGGTATTCTTGTTCATTGAGTAGTTGTTTCTTGGTTAGCGGCGTCTCACCTGGATCAATGACTATATATGAAGCAAAGTATAGGACTTTCTCCAGGGTTCTGGGCGACATATCCAAGGTAAGGCCCATCCGACTAGGGATCCCTTTGAAATACCAAATGTGAGATACCGGCGCGGCCAATTCCATATGGCCCATCCGCTCTCGCCGAACCTTTGCCCGGGTGACCTCCACACCACAACGATCACACACAATACCTTTGTAACGAACTCTTTTGTATTTCCCGCAATGGCACTCCCAGTCTTTGCTCGGGCCAAAGATCTTCTCGCAAAACAGACCCTCACGTTCTGGTTTTAGAGTCCGGTAATTGATGGTCTCCGGTTTCTTAACCTCACCACTAGACCAAGCTCTAATCTGCTCAGGTGAGGCAAGGCCAATGCGAATAGCATCAAAGTTGTTGACGTCCATCATTAAGCGACCACTCCTCTTGTTTGGAACCGTCTCTCACAAAAGGTGATGGAGCTCGCTAGAACCCCGCAGACTATTTGTCCGTTCTAAACATCGTCATCATCGTCATAATCTCGGTCAAGGTAATCACCGTCATCATCGGTGTCATCTTCTTCTTCATAGTCAAGTTCGTCATACTCACTACGGTCGGTATCATCGACATCTAGATCCTCATCTTCGTCCTCATCGATTGCATCTTCATCCATTTCCTCGGCAACTCTATCGAGCTCCTCCAGTAGACCATCGTCTTCATCACTTTCCGACTCTACCGATGTTCGATCCGACCCGGGCTTTCTTTTCTCGAGATTCTCATCTTCGTCCTCGTCTGCGTCTTCTTCATCTGCTTGGGCCTCGTGTTCACCCTGCTGTTTAACCTGGCCGATTTCTCTAGTTTGGATATCAATACCCAATTCCTTAGCCATTTCACTTACATCTTCATCGACTTCTTTGATCTCAACTTCGCCCTCTTCGCTAAAGACCCGTACATCTAGGGAGAGGCTCTGGAGCTCCTTAATCAGTACCTTAAAGGATTCCGGTACACCGGGTTCTGGAATGTTCTCACCCTTGACGATGGCCTCATACGTCTTGACCCTACCGACTACATCATCGGATTTCACAGTGAGAAGCTCCTGCAACGTATAGGCAGCACCATAGGCTTCCAGCGCCCAGACTTCCATCTCTCCAAATCGCTGACCACCAAACTGAGCCTTGCCACCTAATGGTTGCTGGGTTACCAGTGAGTAGGGGCCAGTGGAACGGGCATGGATCTTGTCATCCACCAAGTGGGCTAGTTTCAGCATATATATATAACCAACGGTAATATCATTCTCAAAGGGTTCTCCGGTACGGCCATCCCGCAGGCAGATCTTGCCGTTCTCCGGTAGGCTCGCCTTTTCTAGCATATCAACGATGTCATCTTCCTCGGCACCATCAAAAACAGGAGTAGAGACTCGTACACCCAGGGCGGCCGCTGCCCACCCCAAATGCGTTTCTAGTACCTGTCCGATATTCATTCGAGAAGGCACCCCAAGCGGGTTAAGGACGATCTCTACGGGCCGTCCATC
This sequence comes from Bacillota bacterium, assembly GCA_012518315.1. GTDB lineage: Bacteria > Bacillota > Limnochordia > DTU087 > DTU087 > JAAYSL01. The sequence goes on from JAAYSL010000244.1 coordinate 9,979, forward strand.
CGGTAAGAGGGGCATATCCTCCTCCGGCAGTATGCGGGCAATGACACCCTTATTGCCATGGCGTCCGGCCATTTTGTCACCTTCGGAGATCTTGCGCTTTTGGGCAACATACACCCGCACCAATCGGTTAACACCCGGTGATAGTTCATCACCATTATCCCGGGAGAAGACCCGTACATCCACTACAGTACCACCTTCTCCATGGGGAACCCGCAAAGAAGTATCTCGCACTTCTCGGGCTTTTTCACCAAAAATCGCCCGAAGTAGACGCTCCTCGGCGGTTAGCTCTGTTTCACCCTTGGGTGTTACCTTACCGACTAGAATATCTCCCGGCTGTACCTCCGCACCGATCCGGATTATACCCCGGGAATCTAGATCCTTAAGGACATCTTCCCCGACATTAGGTATGTCCCGGGTAATCTCCTCGGAACCTAGTTTCGTGTCCCGGGCCTGTGCTTCATATTCCTCAATATGAATGGAAGTAAAGATGTCATGCTTGACTAGACTTTCACTAATCAGAATGGCATCTTCATAGTTATAGCCTTCCCAAGGCATAAAGGCCACCAGCACATTGCGTCCTAAGGCTAGTTCGCCCTTATCAGTAGAAGGTCCATCGGCGATGACATCACCGGCATTCACTCTCATATCTTTCCTCACCAGAGGACGCTGATTGATACAGGTTCCTTGATTGGAACGCTCAAATTTCATCAAGTGATAGATATCCCTACCGCCGGCACCAGTCCGGATCACTATCTCTCGGGCAGACACCCTCTCAACTACCCCCGGATTCTTGGCAACAACCAGTACACCCGAATCCAAGGCAGTCTTAAACTCCATTCCGGTACCGACAAAAGCCGCTTGAGTGCGCAGGAGCGGCACTGCTTGGCGCTGCATGTTGGAGCCCATCAAGGCCCTGGAGGCATCATCATTCTCCAGGAAAGGTATCAAGGCAGTGGCCACACTAACTAGTTGCTTAGGCGATACGTCCATAAAGTCTACCTGTTCCGCTGGAACAAGGAGAATCCGATCCATATATCGAACTGTAACCCTGGGATGGACAAACCGACCTTCGCCGTCCAAAGGTTCGTTAGCCTGGGCAACCACATAGTTGTCCTCTTCATCGGCAGTTAAATAACGGACTTCATCAGTCACTTGCCCATTATCTACCCGGCGGTATGGTGTCTCGATGAAGCCATACTCATTCATCCGGGCATAGGTACAAAGAGATCCGATAAGGCCAATATTAGGCCCCTCCGGGGTCTCAATGGGACACATCCGCCCATAGTGGGAGTGATGTACATCTCTAACCTCAAACCCAGCTCTTTCCCGACTTAAGCCACCGGGCCCCAAGGCAGATAGCCGCCTTTTGTGGGTTAGCTCTGCTAAGGGGTTAGTTTGATCCATAAATTGGGATAACTGGCTACTGCCGAAAAACTCCTTAATGGCAGCCACTACCGGCCTAATATTGATCAAAGCTTGAGGAGTAATGATATCCACGTCCTGAATGGTCATGCGTTCCCGCACAACCCTTTCCATCCGGGATAACCCGATCCTAAACTGGTTTTGCAGAAGTTCACCAACTGCCTTCAATCGGCGGTTACCCAAGTGATCAATATCATCTATACTGCCGACACCACTCATCAGATTAAAGAGGTAACCTACTGTCGCGACAATATCCTGTTGTGTAATCGCCCGCATATCTTCACTAGGCTGACCATTGCCGATGATCTTGATCTCTTCATCATCTCTGCCCTTCACATAGGCGATACTGACCCCGGCTGCAACTAATCGCTCCGCCGTGCGGAGTTCCACCCGGGTATTGGCATCTACCAGAATCTCTCCAGTTTCTGGATGCACTACCGGTCTTGTCACAATCCGTCCTGTGAGACGCTCAGTGATGCGGAGTTTCTTGTTCATCTTGTAACGGCCTACCGGAGCGAGATCATACCGCTTGTAATCGTAGAAAAGCGTCTCAAATAGGCTCCTTGCCGACTCCTCCGCGGGGGGCTCCCCTGGCCGCAGGCGCTTGTAGATCTCAATCAGACCTTCTCCTTCGGACTCGGTATTATCTTTGTCGAGTGTAGCACCAAGGGCCGGAGGATCATTAAATAGCTCGATTAACTCGGGGTTAGTGCCGTAACCTACAGCACGTAACAGCACAGTTACCGGCAGTTTACGGGTTCGGTCTACCCTTACATAGACAACGTCATTGGCGTCTGTCTCAAACTCTAGCCAAGCCCCTCGGTTCGGGATTATGCTAGCGGTATATATGTATTTACCGCTGGAGTGAAGCTCTTGCCCATAGTATACGCCTGGTGATCGGACTAGTTGGCTGACAATGACTCGCTCTGCACCGTTGATAATGAAGGTTCCTTGTTCAGTCATGAGAGGGAAATCCCCCATAAAGACTTCTTGTTCCTTCACTTCACCGGTTTCCTTATTGATGAGGCGTGCCCGCACCTTTAGTGGGGCTGCGTAGGTCACGTCTCGATCCTTGCATTCCTTCACAGAGTATTTAGGCTCACCTAAAGAATGATCGATAAACTCTAGCACCAAATTCCCGGTAAAGTCTTCAATAGGGGAAATATCCTCAAAGGTCTCCAGCAAGCCTTGATTAAGAAACCAGTCATATGACGCGCGCTGGATGTCAATGAGGTTAGGCATGTCAAGCACTTCTTTGATCTTACTGAAACTGACTCGCTGCTGCCTTTCGCCTACTTGTGTGACCGCGGTCAAAGTGCTCACCTCTCCTTCAGGATCTACGTTCTACCACCGGGCCAGCGGCCCGCGCTTACAGGAGGCAAACCCCTACAGCAAGAAATGGGAGACTGGTATCTATGCAGTTGCACAGACCTCTCCCTGTTTTTTCTCGTCGGCTTCGCCTGTAGAACGCAAAGCACACCTTTTAGCATTCATCTCTTTGTCTGTAAATATGCATTGGAAGTGAAATATTGGTAAGCCACCACTGCTTGTTCCTGTACTATGGCACAATACACCTACTATAACACTTACTGATTCTATCATGCCATTTCTCGCCTGTCAAGGAGATTGAGCAGAAATC
>JAAYSL010000245.1 GCA_012518315.1 Bacillota bacterium
CTACCCCTCCATTGCCCTAACCCAAGATTCCTGGGGCTACCCCCCAATCATAAGTCTCTTTGGACAGCTTTAAAATCAGGTGAGTATCTGTCCGCAGAATCCCCGGTATATCTTCTAGTGTATCCACTAAAAAGTCCAGCAGTCTCTCATTGGACTGTTGGACAACTTCGATAATAAGGTCATATTTTCCCGTAGATACGGCTAGATACCGGACATCTGTCATACTAGCTAGTGTGCGTATTATATCCTCTGTCCTATGTCTTTCAACTTTGATTCCAATCATGGCCACCGTGGTGAAACCGATCTTGGCTGGGTTTAGGATCGCCGCCACTTGCATAACCCCGCTATCAAGCAGTGATGTTACCCGGCGCCGGACTGTGCTTTCAGTAATCCCCAGTTCTTCCGCAATAGTGACAAAGGTCATGCGGCCATCCTGCTGCAGGTATCGAACAATGGCAAGGTCGACTGTATCCAGCTCCTCTTTCATTTCCATGTTAGGGGCTTGGGGTGTGAGTTGGTGTGGCCAGGGTGACCAGTTGTAAGCTTGCTTGCAGGTCTTAAGTACCATGGAGGTCTCGGTCTCAGTTAAGCCTTCAATAGCACCCAGATCTTGGGCGAGAAAACTGACCAATTCTTCTTGTGATGCCAAGGTGACAATGGCGAGAATATCCGAAGCTCCCGTTGTATAAGCTACATAATGGGTCTGCTTGAGGGCGGTAATCTGGGAGACAACTTCAGTGAGTCTTCCCCGTTCCGCCCTTAGCCAAATGACAGCTGCTGTGTCCATTCCCGTTCTAGCAGGATCGGTGAATCCAACGATTCTAACCACGCCCCGGCTTTCTAGTCGCTGCATACGCTTGCGAATAGTGCCCTCGGAAACCCCGCACAGGGCAGCTAGGGCGGTATAGGGACTGCGTCCATCCCGCTGAAGATGCATTAGTATTTGGCTATCGAGATGATCTAGTCTACCGTTATTCGCCAAGCCAATCAGTGCCCCCCCTTCTTCCATCTTTCCCTTCAAGGTATTACCTATCTGACCTGCAAACTCCTCTTAGCTAAGAGCCAGCCTTTAGCCATGATCCTGTCAAATCCCAGGTAATCTGGGGAATTCTTGTTTTCGTCAAGACTCTGTCACAGTTTCGCCACATTTATTCTGTATGATTCAGTTAATAAGTCAACCAAGTCCCCGGATAGGTACTAGTATCACAAACCTGTGTGCCTGGCTCCCATACCTATCTTGCCCCAGGGGACCCAAGAAGGAGGGATGCCCCTAACTTAGCCTCTCAAGCAATATTAGCATAGACATTGCTTCGATTTTCTCAGTGTGACAAGTTGCCATTTTCTAGGTAAGGGCCCGGAGCAAATCCGGGCTTTTCCCATATACCGAAAAAAGTATCAGCTGCTTAGCGGATTTTCGAGGGAGGGTTCGGAACGCTGGGGAGGGTGAGCACTATGCTGCAAGAAGGCCTCAAGCCCCAGCCTAATCGCATCTGCCTGTCTTGTAAGATACACTTCATCTTGCAGCAATACTCGATCATCTGGGTTAGAAACAAACCCCATCTCCACCAAGACTGCCGGGGCACGAGTATTGCGCAAAACGTAAAAATCGGCAGCTCGCACTTGTCGTTGTACTTGCTGGATCCGATTTAGCTCTTTTTGGATAGCTTCAGCCAAGAGTCGCCCCGATACTTCGTTCCTTTGGTAGTAGACGATTGCACCCCTTCGCCAAGTATCTTGATGCCAGTTGACATGAATACTAATCAGACCACAAGGCCGTACCCGCTCTATCAGTTTCACTCTACCTCTTAGATCCCGCCGATACCGACTAGCCCCCTCCGGTACAAAATGGGACACATCACTATCATCAGTTCTAGTCATAATCACCTGGTACTGATGCTTCTCCAAGACTTGCCGCAGAATATGGCTCATCTTAAGATTAATATCTTTCTCCAAAAGGCCAGCACCGCTGGTACCACCATCGATGCCACCATGACCTGGATCGATGACCACCAACCTCCGTTCAGGCAAAAGGTTGGCAAGGACGATCCCAAAAACCGTAATCCACGCCAAAAAAAGCACAATCGTCGCCAAAACCCGTCGCCGAATAACCAAAACATACAAGCTAATCAACCTTCCCCCCACTCTTCCTCCAAAGATATGCGGAAAACAAGAACGGCATTACTAAGGCTCCAATCACTTGGAGCCAATGCCGACTTAGGATAACGGGGGGAATATTTGTTTCCAGGGACGGGGTGTCAGTGACGGTGACGACTCCCCGGACTGAAGTCAGAGGCTTCTCGGTTCATCTAGCCTGCTACTGCCGGACTTTCCCCGATGGCCCCGCCCAGGCCTGAGCGTTTTAGAATATTAATAGCGGCATTGACATCTCGGTGAATATCCAAGCCACACTCCGGGCAGATGTGACGGCGCTCCGACAATGCTTTTTGCACTGTATACGCGCAAGCAGAGCATTCTTGTGATGTTCCCCGAGGGTCAACCTTTACCACTTCGCGATCCCATTCATTGGCTTTGGCATGAAGAATCCTCTCCAAGACACCCCAGC
>JAAYSL010000246.1 GCA_012518315.1 Bacillota bacterium
AGGCTTTGTCCTGCAACAGCTCTTTAGTACCTCCCGCTGGTATTGGGTGATTTTTGCCTTGGCTGTTATGACTACAGTAGCAGCTTATAATGCTATGAAAAGACAGGCCGGAGCCAAACAGGGACTTTTTGTGGTAATGGCAAGCTCCATAGCAACAGCTGCGGCTATCACCTTGATTCTAGTCGTTGGATTAGTGCTTCGGGTTAGGCCCTGGTACCAACCTCAATACGCAATACCCATTGCCGGTATGATTATCGGAAACTCCATGAATGGTGCAGCCCTAGTGGTCAATCGGTTACACTCGGAGCTGACCTTAAGACGTAACGCCATTGAAGCTGCCCTGGCTTTAGGGGCCTCTACCCGGGAGGCCGCCTCCCAAGCCCTAAGGGAATCACTGCGAGCTGCCATGATGCCTACCATTAACTCCATGATGACTGTTGGGCTAGTGCAATTGCCAGGCATGATGACGGGGCAGATCATCTCCGGTGTCAGTCCTCTAGATGCAGTACGCTATCAAATAGTCGTCATGCTTATGATCGCCGCAGCAACAGCGATAGCCGCCATGGCAGCAGCCTTTGGAGCTTTGGGGGTTTTCTTTACCCCGGCCGAGCAGCTTTCTCCCCGGTTGGAGCTAGGGAAACATTGGGATACCTATGCGACGAGGCAATGAAAGCTCGACCCAGCCTCCCGAGTGCAGAGCTTTGACCTAACACGAGCCAATAGATAAGGTCACCTCGGAGAGACGGTTGACACTTAGCCGGAACATCGCTATACTGCAAGTAAGGAATATTACTCCTTACTTACCTGGAGGTGTTAGCTATGTATAGGGCCAAGGTTACTTCCAAAGGTCAGATCACCGTGCCTAAAGAGATCCGAGATAAGCTTGGAATTAGGCAAGGGGATGAGCTTGTTTTTCGGGAGACTGCCGCGGGATATCTGATAGAAAAGAAAGTCCCGGAGTCTCCCTTCGACAAGCATATAGGGAGTCTATCACATCTTAAAGGTAGCGACCCTGATACATTGGTGAAGGAGATGCGGGAAAGATGATCTCAGCCGTAGATACCAATATACTATTGGATATTCTCATACCCAATCCACAACACTGCTTTGCCTCCAAAAGGCTACTAGACACGGCACTCGGCGAAGGGGCCTTAGTTGTTTGTGAGATGGTCTACGGAGAGCTAGCGGCGCAGTTCCAGAATCAAAGCCGCCTAGATAGGTTTCTGCAAGATACTAATATTAAGCTTCTTCCCTCAAATCCCAAAGCACTCAACCTGGCCGGGTCAAAATGGTTCGAGTACTGTCAAAGACGAACACGTACGCCACAATGCCCAGCATGTGGTTATACTCTACAATCGTCCTGCCCTGGTTGTGGCGAGAACTTATCCTCCGGAAAGCACTTATTGGCAGACTTTCTCATCGGTGCTCATGCAGTGCTACAGGCAGACAGACTCCTTACCAGAGATAGGGGCTACTATAGAACCTATTTCCCGGAGCTAGAACTGCTGGGCGAATGAGCCCAAATCCGCTCATTATTGTAGAAATTGCCCATGCAAGCGATTAATCGATCTACTCGCACCAGATACGTGCAAGGTACGTGACTACCTGCGTGAGGCTATCGAAAGGGATGGGATTGAGGTATGGGTATGACCTTGATAGTGTCGCTCTAGACCTTCACGGCTTCTACGGATACCACAGACACTATCCTTTCATGCCACTAAGCTGAATTCCCTGGACAAAGTACTTTTGAAAAGCCAAGAAAATCGCTAACACCGGAATAATGGCAACGACATTGACTGCCATAATCAAGTTAGGGTATACCTGGTGCTGTCCCCGGAAGAAAGCTAGCCCCACTTGCAGAGTATACATTTCCTGAGCATCCATGACAATCAAGGGCCACATAAAGGAGTTCCAGTTATCGGTAAAGGAGAAAATGGCAAGGGTCCCTAGCACGGGCTTCATTAGTGGCAATAGGATCTTCCAGAAGATGAGCCATTCATTGCACCCATCAATTCTAGCGGCATCCATCAACTCATCGGGAATGCTTTGCATGTATTGCCGAACAAGGAATATCCCAAAGGGATTAACCACCGAGACAATGATCACACCCCAATAGGTGTTCAGACCACCCAATGCCCTAAGAATAAGGTAATTCGGTATAAGGGTGACCTGAGGCGGGATCATCATCACTCCCAGAATCATGGCAAACACGAGATTCTGCCCTCTAAACTTGTACTTTCCGAAAGCTACACCACCGAGCGAACTCAA
>JAAYSL010000247.1 GCA_012518315.1 Bacillota bacterium
AGGCTATTCTAGATCTGGGAATTCCTCTAAGTCAAGGCGAGCCGGAAGTACCTTGGGCGAAAACATACGCCAAAGCCATCTATGAGCTCACCCGTTCCACCGACGGCTATGATTACTACGCCCAATATGCCTCAGGTGATCCTGCCAAAATGCTGTTAGCTGGAGCCTCTAGTGCCGAATATGCGGCTAAGTACAATACTTTAGCTCTCGTGTCTGAGCTACCATATTTTTATCATTCGGCCATCGATGATACTAGTCACACCGATATGTTGCGCTCAGAGGCACTCTCCCGCTCGTTGGAAATACAAAAAGGAATGTACAACTTTATCGCCCCCCGCTTTGAAGAGGTAAAGCATTGTGCTAACTCACCTTTCGCCTCCGCTTTACATGATTACGTAAGCAAGACCCCTCAACGTCTCCAGGCCCAAGCAGCTTGGATCGAAGGGCAAAAAAAGAATGATCGACCTGCCACAACTGCCGAGGTCTTTGACAATCTGGTGGTTAACCGCTTCTATGGGATGTTACAATACGGCATGTTAGTCAGGCTCTGCCTGTGGTGTGCCGGGGAGTCTTCCCTAGACCAAGGCAACTATCAGAAGCTAGCCGAAGAGGTAGATGATGCACTCAAGAAAATCGCAGACCAACTAGAAAAAGAGCACCCCTATAAAGTCATTCCCATCAGAAAACTAGTCTCTGCCCAGCTAGCTAGTGGTCTTTACACCCTAGAGCAACTATAGACGATTATCTTAGGATCGATATGGGCAGTACTAAGCATCAGCTTTAGTACTGCCCATATCCACAGAACATTACTGATCCTTAACTAAAACTTCTCACGAGCCTGATAGTGAGTATGCAGGAGCTCATGGGATTTCTTCCCAAGGGGCTTACCCAAGAATTCCTCATATAGAGTCTGTACTGCCGGGTTCTCATGGGACTTTCGCAAAGGCATACCGGCATCTTCTTCGTATATAGCTTGGATTCTCGCTTGTCGCTCAACGTTTGTTGTAGGTATCGGCTGTCCACCTCCCCCAATACATCCGCCAGGACAGCACATTACTTCTAGAAAGTGAAAGTCAGCCTCTTTGGCTTTGATCTTCTCTAGTAGAGTCCTAGCATGCTTGAGGGAGTGAGCAACGGCAACCTTGACCTCCATTGTCTCGGGTTTTGGCACAGTACCGTCTTGTGTCACTGCTGCCTCTTGTAGCGGCAGCGTTACCGTGGCTGCTTTAATACCCTCAAGGCCCCGGACATCCTCAAAATCAAGGTTCGCAAGCTCTGTGCCGGTAACCAATTCATAGACAGTACGTAGTGCCGCCTCCATTACACCACCGGTGGCAGCAAAGATAGCACCGGCTCCAGTGGAGATGCCTAAGGGTGCATCATACTCCTCTTCGGATAGATCCATTAAGTCAATCCCAGCTTCACGAAGCATCCGACCCAGCTCCCGGGTGGTTAGCACAATATCTACATCGGCATAGCCACTATCGGTCATTTCCGGACGACCAGCTTCGAATTTCTTAGCCGTACAGGGCATAATCGATACCATCACGATATCTTCCGGATTGATCCCTGCCTTTTCAGCATAGTAAGTCTTAGTTAAGGCACCAAACATCTGCTGAGGAGATTTGCAAGTAGAAAGATGTCCCAAAAGATCAGGATAGTAGTGTTCAATGAACTTTATCCAACCGGGGCTACAGGAGGTGATCATAGGCAAGAGCCCACCTGTTGAGAGCCGTTCAAGAAGTTCACTACCTTCTTCTAAGATGGTCAAGTCAGCAGAGAAATCGGTATCAAAGACCCGATCAAATCCCAGCCTTCTTAAAGCAGTTGTCAGCCGCTTAGTCACTCTACTGCCAGGAGGCAGCCCTAGCTCCTCGCCGATAGAAACCCTAATGGCAGGAGCAGTCTGCACCACTACGTGTTTGGTTGAGTCGGCCAAAGCCGCCCAGACTAAAGCAGTATCATCCTTTTCTGATATAGCTCCCACTGGGCATACCAAAGCACACTGTCCGCAATTCACACAGCTTAGCTCAACCAGGCTCCGCCAGAATGGTGCGCTGACTACTGTCTCAAAGCCACGGTTAACAGAATCTAGCATGCCAACACCTTGGATCTCATGGCATACAGTAACACAGCGACGGCAGTTAATACACTTGTTGGGATCCCGCATTACTGAAGGTGACAATTCATCCAAAGGTAAATTCCGCTCCACATAAGGGAAGGCTACTTCTCGCAAGCCTAGCCTGTGTGCCAAAGACTGCAATTCGCAATTTAGGTTGCGTTCACACTGCAGACAATCCTGGGGATGATGCGCTAACATAAGCTCCACAACGGTCTTGCGGGCTTGGCGCACCCTAGCGGTATTTGTTCTTACCTCCATTCCCTCAGATACCGGGTAAGCACAGGCCGGTTGCAGCACTCTTTGCCCTTCTACCTCGACTACACAGACTCTGCAGACAGCCTTAATGCTCTGATCAGGGTGATAGCATAGGGTGGGAATATCGATGCCTAGCACCTGGGCTGCCTCTAAAATAGTGGAACCTGCCGGAACTTCCACCTTCTGTCCATCTATCG
>JAAYSL010000035.1 GCA_012518315.1 Bacillota bacterium
CTTCCGGGGGCGATTCAAGTCGTCAAGCGACACTTGACTGCAAGGGGAGCCCAAATGCCGCCCATCGAAGCATCCAGTATCCATGATGATGTAGCCCTATGGGGAGCCATCGCTTTGGCTCAGGCAGCGGCCGGAAGCAAGCCTTGTTGAGGCCTTGAGGAGGTGCGCTTTCATGAAGGGGGCTCCGCGGGAGCTAGCTAGGACCACCTATTGGCTAAGAACTGTCCTGGAGGGATTCCTACCTGTCGAGCGAACTGCTCATTCCAGATTGCTGGATATAGGTAGCGCGGATGGGCATATTGCCCATTTTTGGGTAGATAAGGGAGGACTTGCTACATATTGTCACTATGAGCTAGATGCCTGTCGGCAGGTAGCGGCTCTCTATGGTATACCACTTAGGCGGCACCAAAATGAAGGATTGCCGGAAGACGGTAGCTGGTTACGGGGGGTGGGCGAAACCGGTTTGGAGGTCGCATTCACGGATCTAGCCCCTGCCGGGCCCTATACTCTGGCGACTTTTGATACCCGGGCCTATGAGGCAACTTATGCCTTGGAAATGGTGGGGCATATTGCGGCAGGGCTAGAACACAGTGGGTGGTTGCTCTCAGTCATCGATGAAAAGATCAGTACATCCTCTTGGCAAGATAGGCTGAATGCCTGGTTCGAGGAGGTAGAGGTCATTACTTCGCTTTCCCCTCGGGCCCGTGGTCTATCGTTTTTTCTTGCGCGGCGCCCCTTACAAGACCAGAAGCCATCGGTTGAGTATTATTCTTGGCAAGCGACTTTCAAGAATCAGACATACGATTTCAGGGGGGCTCCCGGGGTATTCTCCCCCAAGGCTCTTGATTCCGGCACTGCCTTTATGCTCGATGTGATGGATATTTCGCCTCAAGAAAGATGCCTGGATCTAGGCTGCGGTACTGGTGCTGTTGCAGTTGTGCTTAGTCAAGAAGCTCGGGTGCCGATGGTGGCAGTAGATAATAATGCCAGAGCTCTGCGGCTAGCTACCGAAAACTGCCAAAACAATAGGGCAGACAGTGTAAAGATATATCCGAGTGATGGGTTTACCGATATAGAATCTACCGAAATGTTCGATGTCATAGCCTGCAATCCCCCTTATCATACAGACTTTTCTGTGGCACGCAGATTTATTGAGGGTAGTTTTCTACGCCTACGGGAGGGTGGTAGGCTTTACCTGGTTGTCAAGCGAACTGATTGGTATGCACGAAAGCTAAAGAGCCTTTTCGGGGGTTGCCGGAGATTCACCAATGATGACGGGTACACCGTATTTGTCGCGGAGCGGCAATCAGTGCCTAAGCGGCCAAAGGTTCCTTCGGTGGGTACAAGGAAGCACCAAAAGAGGCTAGAGAAAACAAGCAGGCGAAAACGGGGGCGTCAGAGGTAGGAAGAGAAGAGATAGCCTTGAGCAAATTGATATCACGGCTATAGGGAACTGATTTGAGGAGGTACATATGCGAGGGCTAGCAATCATTTTCGTTTTTCAACTGGCAGGGGAGGTTCTGGTAACCTTGACGGGGATTCCCTTTCCCGGGCCGGTACTTGGTTTGTTGCTGCTTTGGCTTGCCCTAGCAAGGGGCTGGGTGTCAGCGGAATCGGTGGAATCTACTGCTGGTTTTCTTTTGCAGAACCTAACACTATTCTTTACTCCTATCGTAGTAGGTGCAGTTGTCTATCGGGAGTTTTTGGCTGACCACTGGCTTGCCATAGGCCTTGGCCTTATCTTGAGTACCGCCGTGGGGCTTCTTGTGACCGGCAGCGTCGCCCAGTGGCTAGAAAAGGTGAGATCCAGATGACGGCTGGCACTGGTGTCTCAGCTATTTTGACTGAAATCGGCTCTCTTAGGACTTTCGGTGTAGCACTTACCTTAGGTCTGTTTTTTCTTGCTCAAAGATTACATCGCCGTTGTCCATCGCCTGTTACTCATCCGCTCTTGATCAGCAGCCTAGGCATCATCATGTTTCTGGAGCTTGCCGGGATTGACTATGCCGCATACAACCAAGGGGGCCAGGTAATTAGCTTCTTTCTTGGACCGGCCACAGTGGCTTTGGGGGTTCCTCTTTATCGCCGGGCAGAGGAGATCAGCCGTCATAAACTGATGATCCTGGCTAGTATCGGGGCTGGGGCGACAGCTGCCATGCTGGTTGCGGCCACAGTGGTCAAGCTACTGGGAGGAGGCCCCCATTTAGTTCTTTCTATGCTGCCTAAGTCAGTAACTACACCTATTGCCGTGGAGATTTCAGGGATTATTGGCGGAGAGGCGACCTTAACCAGCGTTTTTGTGGTATTAACTGGACTCTTGGGGGCTATGTTTGGACCAGAACTACTTCGTGCTTGTGGCGTTAGAGATGACAAGGCTCTAGGTCTTGCATTGGGTACCGCGGCTCATGGTATTGGTACCGGTCGTGCCCTTAAGGAAGGTGAAAATGTAGGTGCCTATAGTGGATTAGCTATGGGTCTGGCCGGTCTTTTCACTGCGATTCTAGCGCCTTTGGCTGCGATTTTCTTCCGACGGTTCTAGGTTTGCCCGTTTTTCTATTTCCATTGTCGTTAGTTCTCAAGTGCGATTCTCTTTAATCATCTATGCGTATAAAGTTCTTAGAATTCTAGGTACAGGGGGCCAAAATGGTCCCCTATTCCTATTTGCGCCTAGGTCGCTGTCACATAGCATATAGCAGGTACTTGCCGGGAAGACAAAAACCGCCTGGCTCAGCTGCAGAGTTGAATGTGCCGCTGAGTCGGGAAGCCGTCCCACCGATAGGTGACGTACCACGAAAAGGAAGGTGGCCAAATGGCTGGGAATCTAGATAAGCTTGCGGGTATTAGCCAGAATCTGCAACCTCTGCTTGTGGCGTTGGGCAAGGTTCAGTCGGGAGACGCTAATGCCCTGCAACAGTTCAAGGATTTTGTCAGCGAAAATGCCCATCACATCCTGTCAGCTAGGCCTCTCTTGGAAAGCGAAAGCCTCCTACAGCTTGTCCGCCAGTTTGTGCCGAGTGTCAACGAAAAGGACCTGAAGCGAGCTGTAGGTATACTGCTAGATTTGTCTGAGCAAACCGTCAAGAAACGACGGTAAGCGAAACGGGCTTGGATCAGGATGGCATATCGCAAGGAGAGGAGGTCAGTCATGGGCAAGCGCAGGCGTAGGCGCAAAGAGGTAGGTGCTTTCGGGACGTTAGCTCAGGAAGGGCTGCAGTCATTAGACAAGATTAGAGCATTCCTGACCACGGCGGAAAGTGTGACCAACTCACTGCATTCTTTGATGGGAAGCTATCAGGTGATGCAGGCTGATGGTAGTCTGCAGAAACTTCTGTCCATGGTAAAGGACGCAGGCACCGGTGAAGCAGGCGATGAGTGAGATTTTGACAAAAGGCGAAGTCTATTAACGTAAAGCGCTTCCGTATCTAGTCAGCGGAAGCGTTGCCTTTTCTCTGCCCAATGGTTTTTCTCAAAGGTATCAGCGGCTGGTGAATCAATCAGGAACTGAGTCCCGTTTCGAAGATTTCGCTTCTGAGTATAGTAGATACTAGGGCTGCAGTTTGGCCGACGATTTTCTTAGCTTAAAGGGAAGGGGGCTCTAGAATGCTGGATGAACTGCTCATCATCCTACTAGTGATAGCGTTGGCGGTGGTTGTGGTCTTTGTTATCGAGGAAATCGCCTAGAAACCACGGCACAGGAAGACTGGATAAACAAATTAGGAGTCCCTTCCTATATGCGAAGGGACTCCTAGTACATAGGATATAGCAGTCATAATGTAGCATAAGGAGGCCAGATTATGGGGCACAAACATGGACATGGAAAAAAGGGTGATTGCTTCTTTGGAATCTTTGATGATCCCGTGATCTTATTTATATTGCTCTTTCTGTTGGCTGTCGCTCTTATCCTGATTTTCATCTAGTCAATTGTCAGGCGAAGGGCGAGCCGGATAATCCGAAGGGGCAAAAGGGAGGCGAGACAGATGGCCCATGAACAGGAATCCCAGAACCTAACCCCAGATAAAATAATTGAAAACATGGGCAGTGTTCTAGGCGGGCTCGGAAGCTTTGTTGAAACTACTGAGCGCATTATTACCTCATTGCATCTGATCGCGAAGAGTGTCCAGTCTATGGAGGAGGATGGTTCGTTGTCTCGGTTAGCCGAGTTCCTGCAAAAAGTTGAGCAGGTTCAAGTCGGTCATGCTGATGATTCGCGCCGTGAGGCAAGACAGCGGCGAGATAATGATCACGTCTAGCATATACTGCTTCGCTGCTGGTTGGGTGGCGCTTCCGTAGGAACGGGGGCGCGTTTTTTATATCCCAAGTTAACTCATGAAAAGGCGATGTATGGAGCTAGTGGTTACCTCGAACACTCGCCTTTCCAGGACCAAATGAGATAGCATTCCCGTTTCCGCATTCCCCCCAACCCCGTATAGTAAAGCAGGGTAACCTTTACCACCGAGAGCTACGAGATTGGTGGCGAAACATGGAACCGAAAGGAGGACGGGAAATGTCAAAAGGCGGTGGGGACTTAGATGAGCTGTTGATTGTTTTGCTGGTGATTGCTCTAGCAGTTGTAGTGATCTTCGCCATTGACGAGATCGCTTAACCTACTACACCGGGCATTCTTCACTGTTCGCCCCGGAAGTCCAGCAAGGATTGCTGGAACCGATATGAGTCTAATGCATTAACCCTCTGAATCGCCCCTGTCTTTGGACGGGGGCTTGTTTTCATTTTGTTAACCCTATCTAGGCATAATAAGGTCACAGGGTAGCAGGAATTGCACAGCTATAACGCTAAGTGTCTTTTGGTGAGCAGCCTGCCATGGCGGGAGTAGAGGCCTACGCCATTGGTGAGTGGCTAGATAGCTTGCTCCCGATCATGCCAAGGAGGGATAGTCCTATGCGCCTGGGTCGGATCCTTGTGGATGGGAAACCAGAGTATTGCCTTGTAGAAGATGGCAGGGTTCGGATTATCGAAGGAGATTTGTTTGAGAGCTTTCAGCCTTCTGACCGGGTGTTGGAGATGACGGATATCCAGCCAATTAGCCCTGTGACTCCTAGCAAGATCATAGCTGTGGGTCTTAATTACCGAGATCACGCTGATGAGATGGAAGAGGAGCTGCCCAAGGAGCCACTCATCTTTTTGAAACCTCCGACGGCAGTAATCGGTCCGGGGGAGATGATTGTGATTCCTACCGGTGCTGGCCGGGTGGACTATGAGGCGGAACTAGCGATTGTGATGGGCAAGAAAGGGAGACACATTCCGGTAGGGGAAGCACGACGGTATATTCTCGGATATACCTGTTTGAATGATGTCACGGCCAGAGAACTACAAGCCAAAGATGGGCAGTGGACTAGGGCAAAGTCCTTTGATACCTTTTGTCCTATAGGACCATGGATTGCCACAGATTTTGAACCGGGAAGCCTACAGATCCAGTTGTACCTCAATGGGCAGTGCAAACAAGAGTCCAATACAAACCAGCTAATTTTCAATGTAGATCAGCTGGTAAGCCATATCTCCAGTATTATGACGCTCTTGCCTGGGGATGTGATTGCCACTGGAACTCCTAGTGGTGTGGGTGCTCTTGCTGACGGTGATATAGTACAGGTGGTAATCGAAGGCCTGGGAGTACTGGAGAATCGTGTGGTCAACGAAGGGTAAGGGTTAAGGTGCAGCTTCCATCGTGCAAATTGATCTTGGTGCTGACTATTCTAAAGCCGAAGCAGTGGGGCGATCTAGCAAGAAAGGAACAGGCTGGCAGGCGAGTTGACGATTACCTACTGCTGTGGTATAGTATCCCTAGATTTTTCCGCCGTTGGCGAAGCCATGAAAAATCCAGTCTGAAGGCATTTCCCTTGGCATGATATCATCCCCTAGCGGCATAATTAATAGGGGTTATATTTATTGTTGGTCAGATAAATCAGGATAATAGAGATGGTTGGCACATCCGGCGATGTGGCGGACAAGAGGGATCTGCTGTGGCAAACAAGAAACCGCAAGACACAGAGTGGTCGGCGGCGGCTAAGAATCTGGCGCTCTTAGGGCAGGTGGGGCTGCAGATTGCTGTTCCCATCTTAGCTGGAGTGGTCGGTGGTGGCTATGTTGCACGCCGTACCGGCAGTCTAATCTGGCAACTGCTGGGAGTACTTCTGGGTGTCTCGACCGGTCTGTGGAGTGCGTTTCGCTTGCTTTGGAAGAGTGTAGAGGAACCTGGCGGCAAGTCTTAGGGCTGTCGGTCGTCGCGAGAGGTGTAGATTGGACCGATGCCTTGGCGCGGGGTTGAGTGGACCGATAGCTAAAAGTTGCATGGCTCATAACAGGACGGGGAGGCACCGTGGAACAGGCGAAACCCCAAAAAGTATGCTCATGCCAGCGGATAGCAATAGTTGTGATCATGGTTTTGTTCCTTGTATTTCGGAACCGGCCGCTTTGGGCAGGCTTTTGGATAGGGTTGTTGGTTGGCGTGATCAATTGGTACGGCTTATCAGCGGCGGCCCACAGGGCGGTATGGCTTACCCGAGAACAGGCGGAGAGATACATGGTGCAAAACTACATGCTCCGCTATGGACTCAGATTTGTTGTTTTGGCCATTGCGCTGATCTCCTATGAGCTTAACCCGGTGACCTTATTGGTGGGATTAACGGTACCGACGGCCATTGCTGTACTAAAGTACCTGATGACAACGAGGTGAGGTGGGGTTATGGATATTGGGATTAAGACCATGTTCTACTTGGGCCGGATTCCCATCACCGAGACCGTGGTGACTACATGGTTGATCATGGTGGTGTTGGTAATCGGTTCTATGGTGGCCACTCGGAGATTTCGCACGGCCGCTCCGGGAGACAAGCTAGGGACGACTGAGCATGTAGTTGAGTTTGTAGTAGATGGGCTCTATCAATTCATAAGAGAGACCATGGGGAAAAAGGGACTTAAGTTTGCGCCATACATCAGCACCCTCCTGATTTTCCTGGTAGTCGCTAACTTGATAGGGTTACTGGGCTTTAGGCCACCAACGGCAGACTTGAATACCACGTTTGGGCTGGCTACTATCAGCTTCATTCTTATTCAAGGTACTGGACTGCGCTCTAAAGGGCTTTGGGGTTATATCAAGGGCCTTTTTGAGCCTTTTGTCTTTATGTTTCCCCTGAATGTGATAAGTGAGATATCAACGCCTGTCTCCATGGCTTTTCGTTTGTTTGGCAATATTCTCGGTGGTATGGTGATTATGAGCCTCTTATATGGGGTCGCCCCTATTTTGATTCCTGTATTTCCCCACGTATATTTCGATCTTTTCTCTGGTATTATTCAAGCCTTCATTTTTACCATGTTGACCATGGTGTTTGTATCAATGGCAAGTGATGAAGAGGAGGAAAACTAACATGAACGATCTACTTCTGGCAAAGGCAATTGTGTTAGGGCTATCTGCTCTAGGGGCAGGTATCGGCATGATCGCTGGTCTCGGCCCGGGTATTGGACAAGGCTATGCTGCAGGCAAGGGTGCGGAAGCCGTGGGTCGCCAACCTGAAGCATCCGGTAAGATCACCCAGACCATGCTGCTTGGTCAAGCTGTAGCTGAGACCACAGGTATCTACTCATTAGTCATTGCTCTACTGCTGCTTTTTGCAAACCCCTTGATCCGGCTCCTATCATAGGACAAAGAAGCATAGGGAACACGGTGAGGTAGCTCGGAGTGAGGGGTGAGATTGGGTGATAGAGTTTGGTTGGACCTATTTCTTCCAGATCGTTAACATCATAGTCCTTTATCTCTTGATGCGGCGCTACCTGTTCGAACCAGTAACGAGCTTTATTAATCGGCGCCGGGAGTATACCGAGGGTTTAATTGATGAGGCGAATGACTCTTTCCGAAGAGCCAAAGAGTTGCAGGAAGAATCTGAGGCCGGACTGAATGAGGCCCGGCGTGAGGCCCAGGCTCTGGTGGAGCAAGCTGTAGAACATGGCAAGACCATGGCAGCAGAGATTTCTGAGCGGGCCAAAGCCGAAGAAGCCGCAAGGCTCAAGCGGGCCCAGCAAGAGATTGAGGAAGCGAAGGTACGGGCGATCCAGGAAGTGCGGCAGGAAGTAGCTGATCTGTCAGTAAACATAGCTGAGAAAATCCTAGAGCAGAGCCTAAGCCGGGAGGCGCACATGCAGCTAATTGAGGATGCTCTAGATCGAATGGATGATGCTCATGTCAACTAGCATAGTTGCACAGCGATATGCTAACGCATTCTTTGCTTGTGTCAGGGGACAGGGGCAGCTGGAAGAAGTCAATGATGCTTTGGGGCGACTTGGGCAAGAGCTATCTAGCCAGCCTCTACTGGCAGAGTTTTTCAGACATCCTGGTATTTCCCGTAAAGACAAGCATGTGTTTGTTGATCACGAGCTGGTGGAGTATGGCATTTGGGTTCAGCGCCTTTTGCACTATCTGGTTGACGAAGGTCGGGTCGAGTTGCTTCCGGGCATCATCCAATGGTTTGGCAAAAGATACCGGGATGAACTGGGAATAGCCAAGCTGGAGTTGACCACAGCCATTGAGCTAGATGAGTCGGCCCTTGGCAAATTACTTCATGTCCTTGAGAACAAGCTATCTAAGCGCGTTGTAGCCAAGACTGTCGTCGATCCAGATATCATCGGAGGATTGGTGATCCGCCATGAAGGCATGGTGTATGACGGCAGTGTGCGTACCATGCTCCAGCAGGTCAATAGATGTTTGGGCGGAGGCATCGGACTATGAAACTACGAACGAAGGAAGTTGAGCAGGTTCTGGCCATGGAGCTAGAGGCCTTTGAGAAACAGCTAGAAGTTGCAGAGACCGGTATAGTCGTCCAAGTAGGCGATGGTATTGCCCGGGTTTACGGCCTTGAGAATGTCATGTTCAATGAACTAATTGACTTTGGTCAAGGTGTGACGGGTTTGGCCCTCAACCTTGAGGAAGATAGTGTTGGCTGTGTCCTTTTCGGTGGTGACCAAAAGATTAGGGAAGGAGATACCGCTAAGCGAACCGGACGAGTAGCAGATGTTCCGGTAGGGGAGGCTCTTTTGGGCCGTGTGGTAGATCCCTTGGGTGTGCCTTTGGATGGCCGAGGCCCCATCAATACAGAAAAGCGTAGACCTTTGGAGGTAATTGCCACTGGTGTTGTCCAAAGACAGCCAGTCAAGGAACCTTTACAGACGGGTCTCAAGGCCATTGATTCCATGATCCCTATCGGTCGCGGCCAGCGAGAGTTGATTATTGGGGATCGACAGACAGGTAAGACAGCCATTGCGGTGGACACGATTATTAATCAGAAAGACACCGATGTCCACTGCATCTACGTAGCCATCGGACAGAAGAAGTCCACAGTGGCGCAGATTGTACGGACATTAGAGGAGCATGGGGCCATGAGCTATACTACAGGTGTGGCAGCTACTGCCAGTGATCCGGCTCCTTTACAGTATGTAGCACCCTATGCCGGGGCAGCTATAGGCGAGGAATTCATGTTTAGTGGGAAACATGCCCTGGTGATCTATGATGACCTCTCTAAACATGCAGTAGCATACCGCACCATGGCCTTGCTACTTCGGCGTCCGCCGGGAAGGGAAGCATATCCAGGAGATGTATTCTACCTCCATTCCCGTCTTTTGGAAAGGGCGTCAAAGCTCAGTGACGAGCTAGGTGGCGGCTCACTAACGGCTTTGCCGATTGTCGAAACCCAGGCTGGCGATCTATCTGCTTATATCCCCACTAACGTGATCAGTATTACCGATGGACAGATTTATCTGGAGAGTGACTTATTCTTCGCTGGACAAAGGCCTGCAATTAATGCCGGTCTGTCAGTGTCTCGAGTTGGTGGTGCTGCACAGACCAAGGCAATGAAAAAGGTCGCTGGCAGATTGCGACTGGATTTGGCTCAGTTCCGGGAGCTGGAAGCTTTTGCCCAGTTTGGCTCAGAGCTTGACAAAGCCACTCAGGAACGTTTGCAGCGGGGAGAGCGTTTGCTGCAGGTCTTAAAGCAAGGTCAGTATGAGCCCATGCCCATGGAAGAACAGGTGATTCAGCTCTATGCTGGTATTCATGGGTTTGTAGATCAGGTGGAGACTGATCGAGTAGATGATTTCATCAGTGGCTTGGTTAGCTATATTCGCTCTAATCAACCGGATATCCTGGAGACGATTAGGACAACAGAAGACCTCTCAAGTGAAACCGAGAGCAAACTCCAAAAGGCAATAGAGACCTATAGAAGCTCGATCTGGGGAGGCAAATAGCAATGAGGTCAATGCGGGATATCCGGCGCCGGATAAGAAGTGTGCATAGCACTCAACAGATTACTCGGGCGATGAATATGATCGCGACCTCTCGGCTCCGCAGAGCCCAGGAGAATGCCATCACTAACCGCGCCTTTACCAATGCCGTTTGGGATGCCATCCAAGAGATCGGGAGCCATCAAGTAAGTAGTCTTTTTTGGCGACCGCGGCAGGAAGGTCGGCTGTGTTATATCGTTGTTGGGGCAGATAAGGGCTTATGTGGTCCTTATAACGCCAACATACTCAGGAGTTTTCTTGAATCAGAAGGGGCAGGGGAAGGTGTCCATGTGATCACTGGCCGTAGGTTGCAGAGCCAACTGCGATTCCGCGGGATTTCAGTAGATTACTATGAGGAAGGTGGAGACCTGCCAACCCCTAAGCAGGCTGAAAGGTTAGCAAGCTTCGTACTGCCCCTTTTCATGAATGGTGAAGTGAGGGAGATCAACCTTCTATATACTCACTTTGTCAATATCCTGAACCGGGAGATCAAGACTGTCAAATTGCTGCCACTAGATGAATTTCGAGCAGACAAGGCTCGGCAGGACTTACTGTGGGAGCCATCAGAGGAAGCTGTCTTTAGTAAACTAATTCATCATTATGTTACATCCTTGATCTATAATGGTTTGCTAGAAGGTAAAGCTAGTGAATATGCTGCTCGCATGGTAGCCATGGATGCCGCCACAGATAACGCGGATGACATGATCAAGGAGTTGACACTGCAATACAACCAGGCACGGCAGGCTAGTATCACTCAAGAGATCGCCGAGATCGTGGGTGGTGCTGAGGCGCTGCGCTAGGGAGGAAGGCACTATGGATAACCACGGGAAGATTTTGCAGGTAGTAGGGCCTGTAGTTGACGTGGAGTTTGAAGAAGGGAAGCTCCCTCTGCTTCAAAATGCTCTAGTGGTCACCGACACAGGTCTAGTCATAGAAGTACTACAGCACCTGGGCAATAACGCTGCCCGCTGTGTGGCTATGTCTGCCACTGATGGATTGGTGCGGGGTATGGAAGTTCAGGATACAGGCAAACCCATTACCGTGCCTGTGGGCGAAGTCACCCTGGGCCGAATGTTTAATGTCTTGGGCCAACCCATTGATGGTGGTGGTGAGGTGAAAACCGAGATTGAGATGCCCATCCACAGACCGGCACCACCTTTGGTGGATCAGAGTACTGATGTGGAAATCTTGGAGACGGGCATTAAGGTCATCGATCTTCTAGCACCGTATTCAAAGGGCGGTAAGGTAGGGCTGTTTGGTGGTGCAGGGGTAGGCAAAACCGTTCTGATCATGGAACTGATTCGCAATATCGCCACTGAGCATGGTGGTGTATCGGTGTTTGGTGGTGTAGGTGAGCGCACACGGGAAGGCAACGAATTGTGGCTAGAGATGAAAGAGTCCGGTGTTTTAGATAAGACGGCCCTGGTCTTTGGTCAGATGAATGAGCCTCCCGGTGCTCGTCTGCGGGTAGGTTTGACTGGTCTAACCATGGCCGAGTATTTCCGGGATGTAGCCGGGCAGGATGTGCTTTTGTTTATTGACAACATCTTTCGCTTCATTCAGGCAGGCTCAGAGGTCTCTGCTTTGTTAGGCCGTATGCCGTCGGCAGTTGGTTACCAACCGACCTTAGCCAATGAAGTTGGTGCCCTACAAGAGCGGATTACCTCCACCCGAAAGGGATCGATTACCTCGATCCAGGCCATCTATGTTCCAGCTGATGACTACACTGATCCGGCTCCGGCCACGACCTTTGCTCACCTGGATGCTACAACCAACCTGGAACGCAGTATTGCAGAATTGGGGATTTATCCGGCAGTGGATCCCTTGGCATCAACATCACGTGCCCTTGATCCTCGTTATGTCGGTGAAGAGCATTATCGAGTAGCCAGGCATGTCCAAGAAGTCTTACAGCGGTATCGGGAATTGCAGGATATTATCGCCATCTTGGGGATGGATGAATTATCAGATGAAGACAAACTAACAGTTGCCCGGGCCAGGAAGATTCAACGGTTCCTATCACAGCCCTTATTTGTGGCGGAAGCTTTTACCGGTCAAGAAGGCAGGTATGTACCTGTGGATGAAACCATCCGAGGCTTTAAGGAGATCCTAGCCGGTAAGCATGATGATTTGCCGGAAAATGCTTTCTATATGGTGGGAACTATTGATGAGGCGGTCAAGAGAGGTGGGGCTGAGTAGTGGCTGGCTTGCGCTTACGGATCGTCACACCCCACAATCAATTGTTGGATGACTCGGTGGAAATGGTAGTGCTGCCCGGGAGCGAAGGACAGCTGGCCGTTTATCCAGGTCATATTCCTTTGGTAACCACTTTGCAGGATGGGGAGATTCAGGCTGGCAAAGGGGCAAAGGAACGGCGGTTTCGGGTGGCAGGTGGCTGGGTAAAGATATCCAGCGAACAAGTGATTATCTTAGCCCGGGAAGCTGAGGCGCTCGATAAAGGACGGAGTACGCTGGCAGAAGAACTACAGTAGGTCTCCATCCTGTTTGCTGGGCTGACATAGACAGCATGTCATAGTTACGAAGGTGTGACCTAGAGTGAAAGTGGATAGTGCTGGGCAGATCTTGAGAAGAGCAGGACTAAGATGCACTACCGGCCGCCTGCGCATTCTAGAGGTACTACAAAAGGCGAAAGGGCCCATGACCCACCAGGAGATTCTAGCGGCGGTAGAGCCGGTTGGCCTGAATCGGGTCACTGTTTATCGGGCCCTTGATGCCTTCTGCCAAGCAGATATAATTCATCGGGTAGAGATGGGCGACCGTGTTTGGCGGTTTGCCCTTTGTCTTTATGAGGATGCTCCATATTGCCATCCCCATTTTGCCTGTCGTGCTTGTGGGCGGGTGGAGTGCTTGGATTTCATCCGGGTGCCTCGGGTAAATGAAACCCGGAACGGGTATAAGATTGAAGAGCAGGAAGTATACTGGAAAGGCCTATGCTCAAAATGTGCCGCGAATCTCAGCTAGGTTCTTTTTTTTGATGGTTAAAGCAACTAAGTTGCATTTGGCCTCTGTTGGCCGATGGGGGAGGACCTTCATGAAAAGATTATACAGGGTGTTTACGGTGATTCTCATCTTGGGTCTATTGTCTATCTGTAGCCTGGGGGCAGAGGCGGCTACCCGGCCCTTGTCGATATTTGTGAGTATCTTGCCCCAAAGGTATTTCGTCCAGCGAATAGCCGGGAGTACTGCCCAGGTGTCTGTTATGGTGCGTCCGGGGGCAGATCCCGTGACATATGAACCATCACCCCGACAGATGGCGGAGTTAGCTGGGGCTCAAGCGTATTTGCGAATCGGGGTACCCTTTGAAGAGGCTTGGCTGGGCAAGATCAAGAAAAGCTATCCTGGCCTAGCCATCATCGATACGCGGCAGGGAATTACCTTAAGACATATCGAAGGTCATCACCATGAGCAAGACCAGGGGCATGAATCGGGGGACATGGCTATGGATCCCCATATCTGGCTTAGTCCGAGGCTAGTCAAAAGGCAAGCTGAGACTATTTACAAGACTCTAGTGGCATTAAATCCGTCTCAAAAAGAGGCCTATACTGAGAACTATCGGGAGTTTACCCAGGATCTGGAGAAGGTTGACCAAGAGATTGGCTCCATTATCGGGGATGGGCAGGGGCGTAAATTCCTGGTATTTCACCCGGCTTGGGGATATTTTGCAGATGAATATGGACTTTGCCAGATACCTATAGAAGTAGCTGGGAAAGAGCCTACTGCCAAGGAGCTAGCCCAAACCATTGATCTTGCCCGCAGAGAGAATATCAAGGTAATCTTTGTACAAAGCCAGTTTGATACCAAGCCAGCTGAGGCTGTTGCGAGGGCAGTGGGAGGTAAGGTTGTGCAGATTGATCCACTGGCAGAAGACTACCTAGCTAATCTAGTTGCTATAGCTAAGGCCATTGCGGCAGGAGCGCGATGATATTCTATGGGAAAATCGATACATGAAGCCGTACAGATGACGAATTTGTCTTTCAGTTATGCTGGTGCCGGGGGTGTGCCTACCCTAGAAAGGGTGAACTTGACAGTCCAGACAGGGGAATTCCTTGGCTTAGTGGGTCCAAATGGGGGAGGCAAAACCACCTTATTGAAACTTGTCCTGGGGCTTTTGCTTCCCGATACAGGCACAGTCAGGGTATTTGGTGAGCCTCCAGGAAAGGCCCGTAAGCAAGTAGGCTATGTACCGCAATTCGCGGATGTTGATCGCAGTTTCCCCATCACAGTGCTGGATGTGGTAGTAATGGGGCGATTGGGAATAACTAGGTTCCTGGGAAACTACCAGCCAAGTGACTATACTGCGGCCCAAAGGGCTATGGAGCAAGTCGGGGTGTGGGAGCTTAGGAAGCAGCGGCTAGGCGACCTTTCAGAAGGCCAAAGACAAAGGGTATTGATCGCCCGGGCTTTGACCTCAAAACCACGGCTGTTGGTGCTTGATGAGCCCACCGCGAGTGTCGATTCCACGGCGGAGGCGGCCATCTCAAGCTTACTGATGCGGCTGCAAGGTTCTATCACCATTCTGATGGTGTCCCATGACATTGAGCTACTAAACAGCCACTCAGATCGCCTAGTCTTTGTAGAGCGCCACGTGCTGCCCATTCCTAAAGGGCAGATGCTGTTTACCGGTAGGTTTCGGCCCCGGGAGAAATAAATGAAGATAATTGGGAAGGTGCACCATATGCAAGAGTTTTTCGTGGCTCTTACCAGCTACAGTTTTCTACAACATGCTTTGGTAGCTGGGATTTTGGCTAGTGTAGCTGCAGGACTAGTTGGTACATTTGTCGTAGTCAAGCGTATATCGTTAATCAGCGGTGGGATTGCCCATAGTATCTTAGGTGGCATGGGCATTGCGTATTATCTGGGATTTAGCCCCACCAAAGGGGCGGTGGTCTCGGCACTTGTTGCCGCTATGATCATTGGTCTAGTAAGTCTTCGGGCCCGGCAGCATGAAGACACCGTTATCGGTGCTCTTTGGGCTGTAGGGATGGCCCTGGGAGTGCTTTTTATCTCCCGTACTCCGGGCTACAATGTCGACTTAATGACCTTTCTATTTGGAAATATCCTCTTGGTATCCACGGAGGAACTGATTCTTATCGGTGTCCTGGATGGCACGATCGTGCTCATTATGGCCCTTTTTTATAAGCAATTCCTCGCAGTTTCCTTTGATGAACAACATGCCCGGCTAAGGGGCATGCCTGTGGAGTTTCTCTATCTTCTGCTCCTAATCCTAATTGCTTTGACTATAGTTATTCTGATTAAGATCGTAGGATTGATTCTAGTTATAGCTCTGCTTACCCTACCACCGGCCATCGCCAACCATCATGCTAGTAACCTCATCCACATGATGCTTCTGGCAGTTGGTCTTAGCCTCATCTTTAATGCTGCTGGTCTGGTTGTGTCGTATCAGCTAGATCTGCCGACCGGTGCCACTATCGTCCTGATAGCAGGAGCTTTCTACCTTTTGTCTCTAGTGTCTCATCGTTTCGACGGGCCCACTCGGCTCAGACAATCCAAGTGAACAAGGTACAAGCTACCTTCTGGCGAAATATAGGATAGAAAGAAAGCATACAAGGGGCTGCTATGCTAGGTATGTAGTTATGTAAGCCATATAGTAAGCTAGCTTGAAGGATCCACCGGCGAGACACTTTAAAGGGGGCAGAGGAGTGGGGCAAATCTTGGCAATGCAGGATGAGCAACGAGTACTTCTATATGAGCTATTGGGGGATCTGCCTTCCCGTGATCGGGCAATCGGTCATACCAAACTAGGGGAGGAAAACCGCGGGAAATATGTCTTGGAGCGCTTGATCCTTGATCTTAACGGCAATGAGCTAGTACCGGCTTACTTCACCCGCCCACTTGGGGTTACCGGGCGTTTCCCGGTGATTTTGTTTAACCATTCCCACGGAGGCAATTATGACTTGGGTAAAGATGAGCTGATTCTTGGTAATCGATATCTTCAGGATCCGCCCTATGCCGAAGTTTTGGCAGAGCAAGGATGGGGAGCGCTTGCCATTGATGCCTGGAATTTCGGTGAACGCCACCACTGCACCGAATCAGAACTCTTTAAGGAAATGCTGTGGCAGGGCAAGGTGCTCTGGGGTCATATGGTTTTTGATAGCTTGATGGCTATTCGCTATCTGCTTTCCCGCTCAGATGTGGATGGTGGGCGGATTGGCACTTTGGGTATGTCTATGGGTAGCACTATGGCTTGGTGGGTAGCGGCTTTGGATCCCCGGATTAAGGTCTGTGTCGATATCTGCTGCCTGACTGACTTTCAGGCTCTGATCAAGACAAGGGGACTAGATGGCCATGGGATATACTACTATGTTCCTGGACTAATTAAGCATTTTACAACAGCTTCAATCAATGCTTTAATTGCCCCCAGGCCCCATCTTGGCTTAGCGGGCAATTTGGATCCATTGACACCTCCAGAGGGACTAGATCGCATAGATAATGAGCTGAAGCAGGTCTATAATGCAATGGGAGCCGGTGATGCCTGGCAGCTATTTAGGTCTGACACCGGCCATGTCGAGACTGATTTGATGCGCCAGGCAGTCCTCGAATTTCTGCAAGAGTGGTTCTAGGGTTGGAGGCCCCTTGACCGCCTTTGCCTGCTCTTGCCCTTGGTAGCCCTTGACCGTGATTGACTAACCTAACGCTGGTCTCGGGGCTTTTTTTGCAACCAAGTCTCTAGGCCAGCCAGAATCTCTTTGGCTGTAGGGGGGCAGCCGGAAACATGTTTTGGGTACAGTTTGGCAGTACATTGCCCTATGCCATAGGCCTTATCGGGGTCTATGGACTTGCTGATTTCTTCTCGATGGTTTTCGGTAGTAGGCTTGAATCCTTGTCCAATGGCAAAACGTAGATCCCGGGGTAGTGCTCCATATAGCTGTTCATATCGGCGCAAGGCATAGATCAGGCTTGCATAACAGGCAGAGCATGCTTCCCGCTCATCGATGAATTGCCGATAGCGCTGGGCGACGGGATTGGCAGGCTGGGGAACAACCGGGGGGTTCTCCCCGTGAACATGTTCTACTATATCGGTATTGGCTAAATCGGTTGTACCTACTTCCCAGGCGGCAGCCATAGATACATAGGGAACATCCTCAAGCTCAAGGCCAAGCAGCTCTAAAGCATAGGTGTCAACCAAGACGGGATCATCGCCCACGATGATTTTCCCCATATATATGGGTGTGCCACCCTCTTCAAAGGTGAGATCGCCGATGATTCCATCGACAATGATCCAATCGCTTTTGACTATGGTGTTCAATGCCGCTATCGGTCTGTGTAGGCCTAGGGTGTGAAATCGCCGTTTTTCCCGATCTGGGATACAACCCTTTAGATTCTTTAGGGCACAGGTGAGCCGGGTCTGGCAATGGGCTTTGAGAACCGGCATATTGATTAGAAAATCGCTATCTAAAACTTCTTGACAGACCTCGACTGTCAGGTCATGGACACGGACTTGAGCTGCCTTATCCCGTTTGAGGTCAACTAAGGGTACATTAGAGGTTCGGCTAATCTCGTCGTATCCGCAAGTTTGAAAGGCCCGTTGGGTATTATCGCCTACTCCTGAACCCTCAAGGATTTTGATGGTCTTGTGACCCTTTTCCTGTAGATAACCAATAACACAACTTACAAGCCTAGGGTCTGTGGTGGCTCCGGAAGTGGAGGGCTTGGGTACAACGAGATTGGGTTTGATGGCTATATGTGCATCTTGCGGTGGCTGTGGCAATTGGTCAAGAATGGGCCTTAGAATCTCCAAAGATACTGCATCAGTATAAAGCACATGTAGCTTGGGGTGCAATTATCTAACCTCCTCATCATCTTCTTGGCCAAATAGTGGGAAATCCCCAATAGTTCATTTCGCCACTGGCTGGCAAAACCCTGGTATGTGCAACTCAGGCAGGCAAATCACATCTGGGATAACAGGAATGTCCATTGGCTCGGGGAAAAAGGATATGTAGGGATTTCTCGCTGAGCAGAGAATGGTTGGCAGCGAGATAGCCTTAACACCTAAGCTAGTTTGATAGGCAAAAGGGGGATTTGAGTGCTGCGGATTATTCTGGGAGGAGCCGGGGCTGGTAAGACCTATCGTTGCCTGGCAGAAATAAGCGAAGAACTCAAGCAAGATCCTGCTGGTCCACCACTTCTCTTAATTGTACCAGAAGAATCGACTTTTGCTATGGAACAGGCCATACTTGGTCAATCCGGACTAGCCGGTGTTTATCGGGCACAAGTATTGGGGTTTCGCCGTTTGCGGTGGAGGATCCTACAGAGTGCTGGTGGTATCCCGGAGCCACCCCTTGGTGACCAGGGGAGGAAATTGCTTTTGGCCGGGATCATTCAAACCCATCGAGATAAGCTCACTGTGTTTCAGGATGTAGCTGGCCATCCTGGTTTTGTGGACAAGCTAAGCCGCACCATAGGCGAGCTCCAAGAGGCAGGTCTAGGATTAGCTGAATCGGCGGCGGAGGTGTTTGCCCCGCCAAGTCTGGCTAGTAGCCTGGAAGCCTTTGAGCCGGTGGCTTGGAGGGAAATCAAGCACATAGATGGGGGAAAGGTATTGGAGGCCAAAGCCCATGATCTTGCTTTGCTTTGGATGGCCTACCAAAGGGAATTGCAGAGACTCGGCCTAGTTGATGATCACCATGCATGGGTAAAGGCCATCGACGGTGTGCCTAGGGCGAGCTTCTTGGAAGAGGCTATGGTCTGGATTGACGGGGTCAATTGTCTAGGGGCCTCGGAGATAGGTTTAGTTGCAGGTCTTCTGGAAAAGGTCAAGGAGATATCCATCACACTCAGGCTAGAACCGACCAGTATAGAAAAGGACGATGGAGCCTTTGCGTATTGTGCGGCCACACTTAAGAGCCTTGTGGAGCTGGCGGAAGCATTGTCTGTACCCTATAGGGTGGAAACAGTCTCTTACGACAAAAAGCTCGGATTTCTCTCAGGGCAATCCTCTCGGGCTACAACCTTTCCCCCAAGGTTTAGGAGATCCCAAGGGCTAGCTCACCTCGAGGAGCAGCTCCGCTACCCTAAAGGTCAGCGGATACCTTACCAGGGAACAAATCCTGGCCTATGGATCACGTCGGCAGCCAATCGGCGGGATGAGGTTATGCAAGGTGCCCGGTTTCTCATAGGAGAGGCCCGAGATAAAGGTGTTAGGTGGCGGGACATGGCTGTGGCATCTTCTGATCTTAATCTATATGGGGAGCTCTTGGCAGGTGTGTTTGCCGATTGTGGTATCCCCTTTTTCCTGGATCAGCCCCGCCCGGTTCACTGGCATCCATTGATGGTTTTTGTAAGTGGCGTCCTAGAGCTAGTTACTGGCGATTGGGAGACTCGGGCGGTTATGCAAGTGCTCAAATCGGATTTGGCTCCTATGGGCCGCCAAGCAGTGGATTGTCTGGAAAACCAAATCTTGGCTAATGGTATAGATGGCCGCTTGTGGTTAGAGCCACGATTCCTTGATCAGCTGAGATCAGATCTGGGCGAATCCTCTGGACTCGATGAGTTACTTGCCCCGCTACTTCAATTCTATGAAAAAGTAGCACCCAGTAAAGAGACCCCCATGCTGGGCAGGCAGCTAATTACAGCCTTATGGTCCTTGGTGGAAGAGTTTGGTATTCCGGCAAGGCTTAACTACTGGATTACCCAAGAACCCCTAACCGAAGGGATGTCTAGCCCCGATGGTGCTGTTGGTGCCGGATTAGCTTCTACTGCTGACCACTCTGGCATCTGGAGTCTATGGGTGGATCTAGTTGATGACTTTATGCAAAGTCTCGGCAATACACTACTTATCTGGGAAGAGTTTGCTAGCGTAATGCAAGCCAGTTTAGATAATTTGCGCCTCACCCGTATCCCCCAAGGACTTGATCAGGTCTTAGTTAGCACTCCCA
>JAAYSL010000248.1 GCA_012518315.1 Bacillota bacterium
TAACGGCAATCACTACAAGCAGCTTAACGGGGTTCCACTATGATCTTGATAGCCGTTCTCTCTTCACCATCGATCTCAATGTCGGTAAACGCAGGAATACAAATGAGATCAACCCCACTGGGGGCAACAAAGCCGCGGGCGATGGCCACAGCTTTCACCGCCTGGTTAATTGCGCCAGCACCAATGGCCTGCATCTCAGCTGTCCCTCGTTCTCGCAAAACACCTGCTAAAGCTCCAGCTACAGAATTTGGGTTAGATCTTGAGGATACTTTAAGCACCTTGTCCTAGCCTCCTTGGCGAGATTGCGATCCATGCCGTATTTTGCTGCTGCTACATTATATATTAACTACCGAAGTGGCAATTCCTTTCTCTTCGCACAAAATTTCTTCAATATTACAAACATTATTTTCACTAGTAGCAGACAAGGTCAACTATTGCCTGAGGCATGGGACTTATTGAAGACCAGGATCCTACTCCCTTCACGGAAGCCAATCAGCTCATCTAGCGGGGTTCCGCCATTAATATCCTCCAAGACATGCTGAATGAAGTCATCATACCAAGCAACATCCTCAATATCTCCATCGTTATCACTAGCAACTAACTCGGACCCAAATTGCTCCTGAAGTAGCAAAACAACTAGTGAGATCTCTTGCGGGCTAATACTGGCCATATCTCGATCAAGCTCAATGACAGAAAAATCCCCGTACTCCAACACACGGAGTTCCATCACGCTAAGTTCCTTGCCAGCCAGAAAAACCAAGGCCTCGATACTCTCAGATAGATACCCGGAGAACTCTTGGAAAGCACCAGGATCCCAAGAGCCCTTCACAAAAAAGCTAAAACGGAGGCAGCGAGAATGGGGTAGTACCTGGAGAGTCCCGATTTGGGAGTGGCGGACCAAAATCGTAGCTAGCAAATTGCCATGATTTGTCGATGAATATTCATCGTGTTGCAGCAAGACATTCACCTCGAAAAGACAGACCAAAAAACAACCTATACCGAAAGGCCCGGTATCCACCGGGCCTTGGAGATTATCTTACTTGGCATATTCTATGGCTCTGGTCTCCCGGATAACAGTCACCTTGATCTGGCCGGGGTATTCCAACTCGCCCTCAATGCGCTTGGAAATCTCCCGAGCTATCCAGACTGCCTCAGCATCATCAATCCGTTCTGGCTTTACCATGATCCGGATTTCACGCCCAGCCTGAATGGCATAGGCCTTTTCCACTCCTTCGAAGGAGTCGGCGATACCTTCTAGTCTTTCTAGCCGTTTGATATAGGATTCCAGGGTCTCTCGTCTGGCACCGGGCCGAGCCGCAGATACCGAATCAGCCGCAGCCACCAGCACCGCTTCTATACTCTCTGGTTCGTAGTCTCCATGGTGACACTGTATGGCATGGATGACTTCTGGTGACTCCTTGTAGCGTTTGAGCAGATCCACACCTATCTGAATA
Source organism: Bacillota bacterium (assembly GCA_012518315.1). Lineage (GTDB taxonomy): Bacteria > Bacillota > Limnochordia > DTU087 > DTU087 > JAAYSL01. Next base: position 1,455 of record JAAYSL010000248.1, read on the forward strand.
TGGGTGCCTTCCACCTCATGATCTACTGCTTTACCAATGTCATGGAGTAGACCCGCTCTGCGAGCCAATTTCTCGTCGGCACCTAACTCTGCCGCCATCATAGCAGCCAGATGGGCCACTTCTACAGAATGCTTCAGCACATTCTGCCCATAACTACTGCGGAATTTGAGCCGTCCAAGCATTCTGATTAGCTCGGGATGAAGCCCATGGACGTCAGTTTCAAAGGTAGCTTGCTCGCCCTCTTCTCTAATGGTGGCTTCCACTTCCCTCTGGGCCTTCTCCACCATCTCCTCAATCCGAGCTGGGTGGATACGTCCATCTGCCACCAGTTTTTCCAGGGCAATCCGGGCAATCTCTCTCCTTACGGGATCAAACCCAGATAAAATCACCGCTTCTGGTGTATCGTCAATGATCAGATCAATACCAGTTAGTGTTTCAAGAGTGCGAATATTGCGCCCTTCACGGCCGATTATCCGCCCCTTCATCTCGTCATTGGGCAAATTGACCACAGATACTGTGGACTCAGCCACATGATCGGCTGCACAGCGCTGGATCGCCAGAGAAAGTACTTCCCGAGCCCGCTTCTCGGCCTCGTCCTTGGCCTGGGTTTCTATATCCTTGATCATCATGGCTGTTTCGTGCTTAATAGCTTCCTCCACCTGGCGGAGAATGAGTTCCCTGGCTTCCTCCAGCGAAAGCTCAGATATTCTCTGTAACTCAGCCTGTTGCTCGCCTAGGATTCTCTCCACCGCTTCCTGACTTTCAGTCAGTTGTTTTTTCTCTTTTTCCAGAAGTGCTTCTTTTCGATCGACATTATCTGAGCGCCGATCGATTGCTTCTTCTTTTTGCATAAGACGCCGTTCCTGTTGCTGCAACTCATTGCGTCTTTCTCGATGCTCTCGCTCCAGCTCTGACCTTAGCTTATGGGCCTCTTCCTTGGCTTCCAGCATCATCTCCCGATGCTTTGCTTCAGCATCTCTTTCTGCATCTTGGATGATGCGACGAGCCGCCTCTTCGGCAGAGGCAATCTTGGCTTCTGCTAGAGATTTACGCATAAAATAACCGGCGCCAAAAGCGACGGCAGCTATGAACACAAAGTAGAGAAAATTAATCGCTGTCACCTCCCACCTACAGGGTATTTAATTTCTTATGCCTTGTTGCAAAGAAAGCCGAGTAGAGACTCGGCCAGTTTACTACCACGGAATGTCCACAGACATGTGCTCCACAGTGTAATTTTAGCTTGTTTTGGGATCACTGTCAAGGAACGCGAAGGGCAGATCCTCTATAGATTAGTTAGACCTCCGCCTCCTCATCCAATACCTGCTCTAAGGCATAGTAGATGTCATTTGCCTGAAATCCCCGCCTGTGGAGGAACCCAGCTAACTTGCGCCTTGCTGCACTTGTCTCTTGTCCCTGGTAGGTTTTTACCTGATCCCTGGCTAGCTGGCAAGCTAGTTCTGTCTCATCCACAGCCTCTCGAAACTCCAAGATGGCTGCATCGATGATCACTTGGTGAATGCCCTTTTGCCGTAGCTCGTAAGTGAGCCGACGCTCACCCATGGGCTTAGTGCGGCAGCGGTTTTCTATCCATTGTTGGGAAAACTGCAGATCATCAATGTATCCTAGTTCCTCTAGCCAGGTCACCACTTCTTCCTGTATCGGTGTTCCATGGCCCTTCCGGGCCAAGTAATGTCTCATTTCGGCACTAGACCGAGCGCGAGACTTAAGATAGTAAAGGGCTTGCCGCTTCGCTTCGGCAATATCCTCATCTACGGATGGCATCTTGTTAGGCCCTAGACTAGCCAAGGCTTCGTCACTCCTTGTCCTGTTCTTGGGCATTGTCCTTTTTTTCGTCATCTGACTCGATCGCTGTCAAACCTACAGCGACCTTAACCTTTTCCTCAATCTCATCGGCCAACTCAGGGTTTTGCTTTAGAAAATCCTTAGCGTTCTCCCGCCCCTGACCTAGACGTATATCACCATAGGAATACCAAGCCCCACTCTTATTGATAATCTCCATATTGGCCGCGATATCCAAGATATTACCTTCCCGGGATATTCCTTCACCGTACATGATATCAAATTCCGCGTCCCGGAAAGGAGGTGCTACTTTGTTTTTTACAACCCTAACCCGGGTTCGGCTACCCACCATTTCATTACCTTGCTTAAGAGTCTCAATGCGGCGAATGTCCATCCGAATAGACGCATAGAACTTTAGTGCACGGCCACCGGGAGTTGTTTCCGGGCTGCCAAACATGACACCGACCTTTTCTCGGATCTGGTTAGTAAACACCACCGTGGTTCTTGACTTGCTGATCGCTCCCGTCAATTTGCGGAGGGCTTGTGACATTAGTCTTGCTTGCAACCCCACATGGGCATCACCCATCTCACCCTCAATCTCAGCTCTAGGAACAAGGGCAGCTACTGAATCGATGACCACTACATCAACGGCACCACTTCTTACTAGAGCTTCGGCGATCTCTAGAGCCTGTTCTGCGTTATCCGGTTGTGAGATTAACAGATTGTCAATATCTACTCCCAGTTTCTTGGCATACAAAGGATCCTGAGCATGCTCCACATCGATAAAGGCTGCTATGCCACCTGCCTTTTGGGCCTCAGCTACTATATGCAAAGCCAGGGTAGTTTTTCCCGAAGATTCAGGCCCGAAAATCTCGATGACTCTGCCCCTGGGAACACCACCCACCCCTAAGGCTAGATCCAATGCTAAAGAGCCAGTAGGGATGATCTGTATATTTGTGGCTTTAGCCTCCCCTAATCGCATGATTGAACCTTTACCGAACTGTTTTTCTATTTGATGCAAAGCCATGTCCAGGGCTTTAAGTTTATCTGACATATGCCCACTCCTCTCATCCGGATGAATTACCGGAGGCCAAACGATTGTTCGTATCTTGAGTATATCATAGGAAATCATGTGAGGCAAGCAGGATAATCCCTCGAAATCTGCTACCAAGGCAGGTTCTAGGCAGAGCACCATCAGGGTGCCATTCCTTGCAGCCTGCAACGGGCTTCATGACTGGCAACTACAAACAATCAAGAACCTAGATGTAGGATAATTCTAGATTTCGACACCGCTTGGATCAATCCTCTTTACTGGATCCGAGCAGCGAGTAAAGCCCTATGCTAACCCCATTGGAAGTTAAGAAGGGGATGGATTCCATAGCTTCGAAAGACACATATGGAGATCGGCTGGCCTTTGATGGTGGGTTGAATGCCTTCTATTACGAAGAACCAGAAAAAAAGTGGGCGGAAATGCGACGGATAATCCCTATGACTAAACCTATCCCACAGAAAGCTCCTGATTCTCGCCGGCAGATAGTCATCAACCCGGCAGTAACCCCCTGGGGAGCTGGTACATGTAAGATCTCCCGGGGGGATATTGCCGGACAGTGTTTACAAGGACTAACTCTGTGACGACTCCCCGGACTGAAGTCCGAGGCTTCTCGGTTCATCTAGCCTGCTACTGCCGGACTATCCCCGATGGCCCCGCCCAGGCCTGAACGTTTTAGAATATTGATAGCGGCGTTTAAATCTCGATAATGAGAATCTGCACCTATTTGGATTCTAAGAGATGCTGCCGCAGGATATTGAGTGCTGCCAAAGCGGCACGATCCTTAATCTGTAATCGATCACCTGCGAATTGACGCCGATAGCCCTTTGTACCCCCAGCATGACTTAGACCGAAAAAGACTAGACCCACCGGTTTGACTTCGGTGCCTCCCCCTGGACCGGCGATACCAGTCACGGAAATGCCCAGATCAGCTCCGGCCCATTGTCTTACCCCCGCTGCCATAGCCTTAGCCACTGGTTCACTTACTGCTCCATACTCAGCCAGTAGTTTTGGATCGACACCAAGCACTGATTCCTTGGCGGCATTGCTATAGGTGATGGCTCCCTGCAGATAATAGCCGGAGCTGCCGGGGATATTAGTGAGTCTATTGGAGATTAACCCACCGGTGCACGATTCCGCCACTGCCACCGTCTTCCCCTGGGAAAGCAACAGCCTAGCTACCACCATTTCCATTTGCTCATCACCATGGCCGTAGAAATAAGGCCCTAGCTTATTAAGGAGTTGTTCCTCCACAGGCTCAATTAGTCTAGCTGCTTCAGTCTCACTGGCGGCCTTGGCGGTGATTCTCAGCCTCACCTCACCACCACCAGCATACGGAGCAATGGTGGGGTTAGTGCCCGCCTCCATTATTTCTTGAACCAGACTATCTATGCTGGACTCTCCTAACCCATAAAACCGAAGCACCCGAGAGTAGATGGTGGCGGCTTCGTTTTCGCCAAGGCGCTGTTTGATATATGGAACTACAGAATCATCCATCATTGCCTCTAGCTCCACGGGTACCCCCGGTAGCATAATAACTGCTTTTCCTTCGGCCAACTCCAAAAGCACCCCTGGAGCAGTACCTTTGGGATTGGGCAGTGCCTGGGCTCCCTTTGGTAAATAGGCTTGCCGCCTGTTATTGTCCGACATACAGGTCTCAAGAAGGCGAAATCGCTCTTCAAGGACAGCCAATACTTCCTTACGTAACTCCATCTCTAGCCCAAAAGCATCTGCTACAGCTTCCTTTGTCAGATCATCAGCTGTGGGCCCTAGTCCTCCGGCAGTGATCACCAGATCTGCTCTTTGACATGCCTCTTGCACCAACTTGGCAATCCGCTGACGATTATCACCTACCCGGGCAACGTAATATACATCCACACCTAATTCAGCCAGCCGCTGGGCCAAAAAAGCCGAGTTGGTATCTATTACTTCTCCGAGTAAGAGCTCAGTCCCGACCATGATTAATTCTGCTCGCACTTCGTATCAGACACATCCTCCATGTCTTCGCCAATGGATATGTGCTTTCTCCCCTTTCCTATTCTTCACTCTAAACTAAGCATCGGATCAAAGCAATTTTATCACAATTGGGAAATTGCGGGCAATATATGTAACGCACTGGCACCCTTGTGCTTTCCCAAAACTTACCTGCATCCTATCACCTCGTGCAGATTAAAGTTCTGCAGGCATGTCGCATATCCTTTCATACCAAGCGATATTTGAACTGTGGCAGCTTGGCCTCAAGCTTCCCACTGTAAAACTTGTGTTACTTCGCTAGGATGCCTTGACTCCCAGCTTTAGGGTGAGTATAATTCAAAGTGTCTGCGGGACAAAGATACTAATAGGTGGGCCACTCCTTGTCCCAATTAGCTGCAAGGATCAAGCAGCTCACCTTGATACATGGTTAACAGTGAGTCGTCCGGGAGGTGAGAGTTGTGACCTGTCCCAAGCGAAACCTACAAATCAGCCCCAGTCGCTGCCTTACCTGCTCGTATTTTGGGGGTTACCATGACCAGGGGGTTTTGTGCTTTAAAGCCCAACGGCGTCTCGCCTTTGACTATAAAAAGAAGCCCTTGCCGGCTTTTGCCTTACGGCAGAACTGCAGTTAGTGGCAACATATGTATAGCTATCCATTACATTAAACCAGCTGGCACACAAAGACGCTTACGTCATTCACCTAGATGAAATACCCTGTCACATGAGAAATGTGAAAGGGTATTTTTTTCTGAGACGGATAGAATAATACTAGATCAAAATCGAGAGGTGAAACAGGTGGACTGCGAAACCACGCTCCACCGCATAGCTTCCCATTGTACTGAATACGAGCCCATTTCAGTCGCCCAAGGCTATGGCATTTCTTGGCTAAATACCGCTATGTCTTCGGATGATTATCGTTGTGATTGGTGTGTCTATTGGCGAAACGGCAATTGCTGTATTTATCTTGATCGCCATAAGTACCACTAGGCCCCCACTTTACTCATGAGCTGCTGTTTCGATTTCGCCAAATCACCGACGGTTGTCTCTTCTAGCACCCGCAACATAGCCTCTTGGGCCCGCAGCCACACATCGTGCAAGGGGCAAACAGGCCTGTTGCTACACAGCTTACCGTCATCAAAAAGACACCGGGTAATGGCGATAGGTCCCTCTTCCACCGTCTCGATGACTTCTTTGACAGTCAGTCGCTCAAGATCGATGATAGGCCTAACTCCTCCTCCCGGGCCCCGCATACCTTCCAACCAACCCACTCGACTCAGTATCGAGACTATCTGTGGCACGAAGTTGGAGGGAATCCCCTGTCGATCAGCAATCTCCCTAGCTGTTGTAAAACTCTCATTTGGCTGAAGTATCAAATCCACCAGGATCGTTATCGCATATTCTGCTTTCTTAGTAATAGCCACATGATCAGCGGCCCTATCCCATGAGTTTGCCCGATGGTCAAGATAGCCGCCCCGCCCCCTTCCTGTGACAGTTATTGGCGGATCAACCGTCAATAACCCCTGTGACACCGGATAGAGATCCCTTTGTTCCTATTATCACATTCTAATGCCTATCAGTCAACTATTAGGGGGCAGAGCATAAACCAAGTGTTTCAGGTGTCTCTACTATAGGCTCCACTCTTAGCCTAGCGGTTGTTAGCTTGCCATCAGCAGTTCCCGGAAGCGAACCCCGGAAAGTTTCTCTTCCCTGAGTAGTTCTTCGGCTATTGCCTTTGCCATCGTCTGATGACTACTTACGAGTTCTCGAACCCGTTTTTCCTCCTCGCCAATAATGGCCTGTACTTCTTTATTCACCTCTTCAGGCAGGATATGCTGTTTACTTACTACTCCCAAACTAGACATGCCTCCATAGATAATCTGGTGTGCCGCCTCTACTGCTTGGTCGAAATCGCCTTTAGAGCCAGTGCTGCGACTACCGAAGAACAACTCTTCCATGATGGCTCCACCCAATGCGATGGCGATTTGATCAAGTAACTGCTGCTTACTGTAAAGATACCGATCACCGTCGGGAGTCTGACGCATATAACCCAGGGCTTGACCCCGGGGAACCACCGTCAAAGAAGAAACTGACCCGTTACGAATGAGCTCACTAACCAAGGCATGCCCGGTCTCATGGTAAGCAATCCTCTGTCTCTCTTCTTCTAAGGGTCTTCGATCCAGTTTCTCTCCCAGCATTACTTTCTCCAGTGCTTCTCTCAGGTCTTCTTCTTTAATCTGACTTCGGCGATGGCGGAGGGCATGGATGGCAGCTTCATTCATCAAGCTTTCCAGGTGTGCACCGGAAAACCCGAAGGTTTCACCGGCGATTTTCCCTAAATCCACCTCGGCTTCCAAGGGTTTGTTCCTGGCATGAATCCGGAGTATATGCAATCGCCCTTCCTTATTTGGCAAATCAACACGGACGACCCGGTCAAATCGACCTGGGCGAATTAGGGCAGGATCCAATAGGTCAGCCCGGTTAGTCGCACCAACCACCAATACCCGCACATCGTTTGTAGCGTTGATTCCATCCATTTCCACCAGAAGCTGATTGAGAGTCTGATCATATTCCAGGTGACTACTATGGCGACCCCGTTTCCCACCGATCACCTCAATCTCGTCGATGAAGATGATCGCACTTCCTTTACCTTGCTCTCTGGCGGCCTGCCTACCCATGGAAAAGACCTTCCGAATTCTTTGCGCTCCAACTCCAGCATACATTTCCACGAATGATGATCCACTAGTCGCAACAAAGGCCGAGTCAGTATAGCTAGCTGCCGCTTTCGCAAGCAGAGTCTTCCCGGTACCTGGGGGGCCCACCAAAAGAATGCCTTTTAAGGGCCTTATCCCTAGCTTCAAACATTTTTCTCTATTATTGACAAATTCCAAGGCCTCTAGAAGCTCCCGTTTGGCCATGTCCTGTCCACCGATATCATCAAAGGTAACCATAGATTTTACTGGATTGCGGGCATCTAGAGCTAAAGCCTCAAGCTTGCGACTACCGGCGAAACGTCCACTCAGCATCATCTGTAGTAAAACCGCAAGGCCAGCGATCACTGCTATGGGAGTAATATCCACACCCCAGATTCCCAAAGCAATCACCAAGGCTAGTCCTGACCCTAAAGCCAATTCCTTCCAATAAGCCTCCATGGCCTTCATCCCTCCTAGCCGACGCTTCCCCGCTTCTTTACGAAGTCTGCCCGGGGAAACACTTGGTAAAGATGCTCCGACCCATAGTGCATCTCCACATACACACATTCCCGCTCTACCCAAATTTGGTACCGCTCTACACTATGATTGGCAAGCTCATCTTGTACAATGGTTGCCATTCGGTGAAACTCGCCTGTGGCAATACCTTCTGCAACAGAATAGTGAATATCATAAAGAGCTTGGGAAAGGATTGGGCCCCTATCATCTTGAATGGTGATCCCCTCAGGTGGTATGCCTACCTGTTTCGCCAGTCTCAGGATCTGGCTGTATGATGCCCTCAGGCCTGGATTATCCTCAAGTTCGATATCCAGACTAAGACCATCAGTGTCAGATGTGACACAGGCGGTCTTTACCCCCGGGATATTGCTGAACTTAGTTTCTAGAATGCTTAGGGTATGTGGCCTAAAGATAAAATACTGACCCAAGAGAAGCAAGGTCAGTGAAATTGCGAAAACTACGATCACAACCGGAATCTTGATCCTTCCCATAATACCCCCTCCCACCTGTAAGCTATTATAACATGGGAAAAGGGGCCTAAAGGTATGTAATACCTACCAAAACAAACCCCGGGCATGGTAAAAGTAGTCTATGGCTGAGATGACGGTAACTACGGTAGCGATCCAGATCAATAACGGTCCAAAGGGCCACTGCAAAAGCAGAGCCACGATGGCAACCATCTGCAAAGCCGTTTTCACTTTCGCTAAGGAACTAGCGGGAATGACTATTCCCTCTACTGCGGCAATGATCCTCAAACCAGACACAGCAAATTCGCGGCCTACAATCACGATAGCAATCCATGATGAAACCCGTCCCATTTCCACCAAGGTAAACAGTGCAGCCGCAACCAAGAGTTTATCCGCTAAGGGATCTACCAGCTGCCCAAATCTGGTCACTTCTTTACGCATACGGGCTGCATATCCATCGAGGCTGTCAGTCAAGGCGGCAATGGCAAAGATGATAGCCGCGGCAGTGTCTCCGTATGGTAATGAACTGGTGACCAAAAACATGAAGACAGGAATCAAAAGGATCCTGACAAAGGTAATGACTGTCGCTAAAGTTAATGGCCGCACGGTTTTTCACCACTTTCATCTAGGATTTCCGCCACCAAATCATAGGTATGGCTCTCGGTAATCCGCGCCATGGCTAATTCCCCTGCCCCAAGCCACCGGTTGCCTATATAGATCAAACCATCTACAGAAGGTGCCTGATACTCGGAGCGGGCAACCAAGACCAGATCCGTTTCTTCTGATGGTCCATCGATCAAAACCTCATATACTTTGCCCACTTGGGCCTTGAGCTTTTCCTCCGTAATCTTTTGCTGAAGCAACATAGCCTGGCGTCGCCGCTCTTCTTTGACTTCTTCTGGTATCTGACCGGCTAGCTCCGCCGCCGCAGAGCCTTCTTCCAAAGAATAGGCAAAGACCCCTACATGGTCAAACCGAACCTCTTCTAGGAAGTCTAAGAGTTCTTGGAATTCAGCTTCTGTCTCACCGGGAAAGCCCACGATAAAGGAGCTCCTTATGGCCACATCTGGCATGGCTTGGCGTAATCTTTTGATGAGCCGCCTTTGTGCCTTGGCTACCGGGCCTCTTCCCATCCGCACCAAGACATCATTGCTGGCATGTTGTAAGGGCAGGTCAACATAATGGCAAACCTTAGGGTTTTGGGCAAACTCCTCAATCAGCCTTGTAGAGAAAGTCGTGGGGTATGTATATAAGACCCGCAACCAGTGTACCTTGGGGATCTTGGACAGTTCCTCCAGCAGTTGGTGCAGACCAGGATTGCCAGGAAGATCCTTGCCATAGGCACTAGTATCTTGCGCAATCAGAACCAGCTCCTTAGCACCCTGCTCTGCAAGCTCCTGTGCTTCCTTGATGATACTAGCCATCGGTCTACTCCGGTAAGGTCCCCTGAGCATGGGAATCACACAATAAGCACAGGTATGACTACAACCTTCCGCAATTTTCAGGTACACACTGTGGGGAGGGGTGCTTACCAAGCGTGACAAACTGTCATTATAATCAAACCCTGGCTGTCCAACAACTATAGGCCTCTGGCCCCGAAAGACGGCTTGTAGCAGCTCTGGCAACCGATCTATTTGGCCTGTGCCCAAAAGCCCATCGATCTCGGGCATCTCTTCCATCAGTTCCTGTCCATAACGCTGGCCGAGGCACCCGGTCACCACCAGGGTCTGACATCGGCCGCTTTCCTTGTAGCTGGCCATCTCTAAGATAGTATTGATTGATTCCTCTTTAGCGGTTCCGATAAACCCGCAAGTATTTACGATAATCACCTCGGCCTCTTCAGCCACAGGGGTAACGTCATAACCAACAGTCTTTAGACTAGCCAACATGATCTCACTATCGACCAGGTTCTTTGCGCAACCCAACGACACCATGCCAACGCTTAAAGATTGCTTTGCTGCCTCTTGGATATCCTTTGGTAAATCGTTTCTGTCTGCCAATCAACTCTCACCCATTCCGTCGAGCAAACCGTCTTGGCCTCATGGCCGCCTAATGGATTGATGCTCTAACTACTTCTGTCAGTTTTCCGGAACTCCTGCCCTTGGGTCGCCACATTCAGGGGTCGCCAATTGGACAAGTCACTCCGGCAGGGATGGGGCATCTTTGGTGGAACCATTTACTAATAGGCTATGAAAACCCTAAAGTAGATATCAGAAGGAGATCGAATTGCTATGCAATTATGGCCCTGGGCTGAGGCAGTCTATCCCGTCCTAGCTTGCCTCATAATAGCGAGAGTTATGGGCTTGTCCGTCGCCTTTGGGAGATCAGGCAAGGGTCCGATGAGCCGACGTAGCCCCTTTGTCTGGAACTTCCTAGTGTTACTTGTACAACTAGGTGAGATCCTTTCAGACTTGGACATGAAACTAAGCCTAGGGGTGCTGGATGGAGGTACATCATCGCTGGACACTCTAGGTGCCGTCTGTATTGACTTTGAATCTCGCTTGATCCAAACCAGTCAAAGTTTGATGAGACTTCTCTTGGCGGTTCAAGTACTACCTAGAAGGCTACATGACTATTTATCAAAGAACCGAACTAGTTAACAGGTAGGCTTAGGGCTTTACTCGGATTCTGCAAAATGGAGGTATCTTTGTGCTAACAACCCTAATACTTTTCCCAGTGGCTGCAGCTTTGCTACTGGCGCTCACGCCCAAAAACAACCCAAAGCTGACCTACAGGCTAAATCTTGCCCTCTCACTTATACCACTGATGATGATCTTACAGGCATGGTACAGATTCTCCCCGACAGAATCTACTTTTGCCGTCGTAGAGAGTAAAGAATGGATACCACTTGTTGGCGCTACCTATTCATTGGGCCTAGATGGTATTAATCTTCCCTTTCTTGTCATGCTGACATTTCTAACTGTGATAGCCAGCCTCATGCCACCACTGGCTGGGGAGAACTTCAAGAGAAAAGCTGTATTGACCTTGGTCTGGGAGGCAAGCCTCATTGGGGCGTTCTTAGCGAAGGACCATATTCTTTTTCTGGCCTTCTGGGCTGCAGGAACTATCCCAGTATATTTCTTGCTCGAGCCATCCTCCCATAAGGAGTTGCCTGTGGGTCGCTCTTACGTATTAGCTAGCCTGATCAGTATTGTGGCTTTGGGCAGTGGTCTTCTGACACTCTCTGCCTCGGTAAATACCGCCGCCTTGGCCACCGGCGGGGAGCTGGCCGATACCATTACCACGAGCATAGACCCGGATACTCAGTGGTGGGTTTTTCTGGCCATCCTTATCGGATGTGGTCTGCGCATCCCCATATTCCCTTTGCATATCTGGCTGCGTTTGACCATTACCCAGCTGCCAGTATCAGCCGGCATCATGCTCATTGGGGGCTTCATACCTGTAGGGATTTACGCTCTCTTGGCCTTCGCCTTGGCCTTACTGCCTGATGCAGTAGTAGCCTTTCGGTTAGTCTTAGCCGCCGCAGGCGCCGTCAATCTGCTTTTTGGCTCCCTTGCGGCTTTGGGCACAGAAGACCGCCATCAGAAAGTCACCTATCATGTTATGGGATACACAGGTATTGCTCTTTTGGGGATGGCCACCCTTACTTTGAGTGGGATGAATGGAGCCTTTTATACTATTCTATCACTGGGGTTAGCTATTGCATTTTCCCTCACCATGATTAGTCTGGCTGATCCAGCTTTGGGTCTAGCTTCTCTTAAGGTGAATCAAAAGAGGTGGTCTCTAATCTTGCGCGGGCTTGAAACCGCCCAGCAACTCCGTCTGCCAGGATTCACTGGTTTTATTGGGCTCTTCCTCACCCTTAAGGCGGTACTTCGCCACTTTCCCACACTCTCTCTAGCAATAGTGGTGGCATTGCTGCTTATCGCCATCGACTATGCTCGTTTATTGGCAAAAATCCTAGACGAATCCCGTGAAAAAAAGGCGGCGACTTCTACCAATACATCCAGCCTCACCTGGTCATCTCCCCTGGTTCCCGTAGGAGCGGCTACCATATTGCTCTTGAGTGGAGCCATACTGCTAGGGCAAAAACCCGAACTAATCCTAGATGTGTTAGAGCCCGCCATCAACCAACTCATGCCCTTACTTGACTGATAGACTACTGGGCTTCATCATCGATCTGTTCGAACTTTACAGCTGTGGATTGGAGTAGTTCCTGGATTACGTTTTCGTGAGCTACTCCCCTCAGCTGACTTTCCGGTCTTAGAATCAACCGATGACTAAGCACTGGAATTGCTATATACTTGATGTCATCGGGAAGTACATAGTCACGACCCCGTAATGCTGCCAAAGCCTGGCCTGCCCGAAACAAAGCAAGAGACCCACGGGGACTTGCACCAATTACTACATCTGTGTGCTGACGGGTAGCTCTCGTTAACCTAACAACATACTCTCTTACGGAATCCTCGACATATACTTGTCTGGTGGCATCCTGCATATTAACAAAAGTCTCTGGATCAGTACACCCCTGGATGGTTCCGATGGGATGGCGATATTGCAGGCGCATCAAGATCTCATTTTCCTCCATTTCCCCGGGATAGCCAAGTCTGAGCCGCAAGAAAAACCGATCCAGCTGAGCCTCAGGTAGAGGAAAGGTGCCTTCATACTCAATGGGGTTTTGGGTTGCCATGACTAAGAAAGGCCGTGGTAGCTGCCATGTCTTCCCATCAACGGTGATCTGGGCTTCGGCCATGCACTCTAGCAAGCTAGATTGTGTTCTCGGTGTCGCCCGGTTGATCTCATCAGCTAGTAGAATCTGAGACATGACCGGGCCTGGTCGAAAGACAAATTGGCTGCTGGCCGGGTCATAGACTGAGACACCGGTTACATCAGAGGGCAAAAGATCAGGAGTGCACTGAATCCGACTAAAGCTACAGCCCAGAGATATTGCCATCGCCCGAGCTAGCATGGTTTTGCCCACCCCAGGCACATCTTCGACTAGTACATGACCCCCACTAAGTAAAGCAACCAGCATCAATTCCACAGCCTTAGTTTTGCCGACTATCACCTGACCTACATTGTCCATGATTTTTTGGCAAAGCAAAGCTATACTCTCTACATCGGGCCTCGTGGTGTGCATTTCATCTGCCATGATCCTGGTACACTCCCTTCTAGTCTATTCTTCCAACTAGATATCGTTCGCTTGGGTAGCAGACTTGCTTCTATCTTTCTCGGCTTCTTCGACAGCCTTGTCTTGCCAAGTGTCAATGGCAGTTATCACAATCTGCCAAATATCCTTAACTATTGAACGACTGTCTCGAGGAAAATCAGCCTGACTATATCGAGCTCTAAGATAATAGTCGGTGAGTAAGCCTAGTTCCTCTTCGACGCAACCTAGCCTAGTACCTAGATCCTTTGAGTATTCTAGTGGTGTTTGGCTAGTTGGGTACTGTACCAAGCCCGAGCCTACTGCAGCCTCAATAAGCAGGGTAAATAGGTGGCGGATATACAGAGCGGGAGCAGAGGGAGAAGCTCTCCCTTGCCGTTGGCCCAGGGCATCATCGCTTCGAGAAAGGGGTTTGGCTCCCGACCACCTACCGAACAGCTCCCTGCTTCGCCTTGCCCCAGTCGATAGCAATGCAAATAGCTGCCCGATAGTCTCCCGAAACCAAAGGTAGATATAGATCGGGATCCGAGCTAGCCCATGCAGCCTTTCCCATTCATCTTTGAAAAAGGCAAAGAGCACTAAGCCAACTAGGGCTGCAATAGCTCCTACTACCAGCACAACCAAGAGCAAAGAAAAAAGAAAATACAGAACCGCCACCAGCCAGCTGAAGGTACCAGTCTCCGGTAGCCCCATCTGACCCATTGGCGAAGTGTATGTAGTGCTACCACTATGCTCTTTTGGGGGGAGCGAAAAATCCATCCCCCTAGCCATCCACCCCGCCAACATCTCCATAGTTCGACTAAAGTTTAGAGGTGACAGCCCTGATGGTAAAAGCACCGCCACCAAGAGCACTAGACCTATAAAAACCACACTACTCCATAGCCAATCACGGGGGATCCCGGTATCCACCGGTATCCTAACTTCCTGCCAGATTACCCGCAGTCGATAAAGATAGACAGAGGCCTGAAGCAATAGACCGGAAAACAGCAGACCTACAGTAGCTAGACTGGTCACCCTCTGCCAGCCTGCCAAGGGGAGTAGCCTTTCAGAAAATCCTTCAATGATGATGGCATTGAAGATACAGGCCAGGGTGACATAAAACAAAAACCTTCGGGTAAAGTAACCCACTGCCTTGGCTCGATCAGAGCGCATCTGGTAATCAGAAAGGTAGGACTCAGTCTCCCAAGAAAAAGTAACCGCTCCCTGGTCTCCCACCTCTCTTGCTATATCCCCTAACCTGACGAATACCTGACCATAGCCCCTTGCTAGTGACCAAGCACCTGCCACTAGAAGCAGCGGCACCAATATCTCAGGATCACGCCAGACTCCTGAGGAAAAGAGACTGCCTTCTTCTCCCACTCCCCCGATACGTAGCCCCCCATATACAAGTCCTATTATCAAGGCAAACTCCGCAACCCGCAAACTAATAGGGGTTCTGAGCCTTATGTGAAAGGACGCAGCATAGATGCTTTCCCAGGAAGCGATGGCTCCTACCACCATCACCCAGTAGGGGACGAAAACTCTGGGTACCAGAATGGCTAGGTATTGCCTGGCCAGTATGAGTAAACTGATGGTGAAAATACCGGCCAAACCCGGTAAGATGAATCTCTCTAACCAATGGGCCTGTTGCCTAGCTAGTTGCAGGATTCCATTAGGCTTGTTGGCTTTGGCGCCACCAATTGGAGTAGACTCTCTTTGATCACTACTTACCTGCATTTTGCCCTCTCTTTCCTGTTAAGCCCTCTTGGTCAAGTATTAGGCTCCCATTGACTTTGACCTGAGGCTGTCCGATAGTCGAACCGTCACAGGCATTGAGGCCTTCCCTTAGCCAATACCCCACTCTAAGGTTTCACCCTTAGTTACCGGAAATAGCTGCAGGTTAGCCCCAGCGGGTCGGTACAAAAGCTCGCGATGTTGGACTGTCCTCCCCACCACAAAAATCAATACTTGGTATCCTGAACGGAGCAAAGACATACTAGTGTCCACGAGCTCGGGAGAATCACTGGGTGTTACCACCAGCAAAGTGGCACCCCAGCTTAGGGTTCTAGCTTCATTGGACAAGAGCTCGGGAAATCGTGCTCCCAGGCGGCATTCGGCGGCAGCTAAGGCTTCCAGAACCTGCATTAGCTGAGGAATACCCTTCCGGGGCAGCAATCTGATGGTCGTCACCTTGCCTGCCTTGCCCTCTGGTGCTTCCACCAAAGTCGTCTCTTCCCCTTGCATTAGCTGAGATTCGGACCGCTGCTCCCGAAGATGCGCATTGGAAATAAGTCCAAAGGATTCCCCCGCCCTTGCCAAGTAGTTGGCTAGGCTAGCCCCCGTTTCTATGGCTAGTTCACTTTCCACATAAAGATTATGCACTGGATAATCTTCTTCATTGAGATTGACAAAGATGACCGCCTCGGCAGCAACGGTATGCTGGAATTGCTTTACCTGCAACTCACCCGTTCGGGCGGTCAATTTCCAGTGAATAGACTGCCGACTATCACCACTTTGGTACGGTCGAACTCCAGATAGTCGGGCGGGGTCTGAGAAAATCGGCTGTCTAGTTCGCAAATTTCCGTAGGGCAGCTTAGATGGCAACCCCAGTTCCCGTAGAGTGAATACCCGAGGATAAACAACTATATCGTGATTCGATTGGGTGGTACGGGAAAACTGATGTAATCCCAATGGCTCCCCAGCTGAAATCTCCAGTGGCCCCACGGCATATAGTCCCCTTTGGGATCCAGTAATAGAATAGCTAGCAGTGACCTCTGCCAATGGGCCTAGAGATATGACCCAGCGCTTGGCCCGGCCTGCTTCTAGGGCCACTGGCAGGTGTTCACGCCCGGAAAGCCACGCTAGGGGGATAATAGTTCTGTTTTTGAAGGTAAGTGCCACTTTCCCGGTCTCACCCAAGAAAAGTCTTGTCCTTCCGGTGGAGCGTGTGATCTCAACTCGGTCAAAAGCGTATTTCAGCAGCCGACCACCACCCCAGTAGACTATAGCTAAAGCATAGAAGGCAATATGAATACCCTTTGCTGGGAAGAAGAGGGTTATGAGTAGCAAGAAGGTTAGGTATAGTTTCCACCAGTTCAAAATCCTCACCCCTGGTGGTAGGTTTTCTTGGCTTAGAACTATACTCCTGCCCTGAATCCAAGAAACTCGTTAGACTAATGCATTTCTTAGGGATCCAAACTGGCGCAACGGCTGACCGATTTGATTAAGCTCAGGTCGAAAACATCGAACCGAGCAAGCTTGCCCAGATCGAACGAAACACGCATAATACACATGAACACATCGCAAGCAAAAGGAGTGAACGACATGCGCGTATCAACTACCGAACTTAAGCTGAATATGGGCAAGTATATCGAGCGCGCCGCCGTTGAGGACATCATCACCCGCCCCGGAAAGGATGTCGCGCTCCTCACAAATGTTGCAGGCAAAAGGGAAGAGGCGCTTAAGTCACTGTGAGGCATCATAAAGTGCTCGGATATGACCCGCGATGAAATCCGCGAGGAAAGGCTAGGAAGGCATTATGAAAATCCTAATTGACACCAACTCACCGGTTCCTGCAAGAGAACCGGCTGTATTCCTTAAACAGTTCCAATGAAAGAAACATCGCCAAGAGACAGTTTTTCTTATCCCCGGCGACCGTTTGTGCGACAGTATTCTCAATCGATTTCACTGGGACATTGATGGTGGACCCGAAGGGATTCGAACCCTCGACCTCCGCGTTGCGAACGCGGCGCTCTCCCAGCTGAGCTACAGGCCCAATAACATTATTTATTATACAACAGTCGGGGCTCTATGTCCAGCCTTTCTGACCGCACTTGTGACACCGCAAGAGCCCGGCCAAGCACTTCATGTGGGCTAGACAGGGGACGGGGCTCACCCATCCCCTTTACCACCTTAGAATCTCGCCCTTCGATAGCAGCTTCCTAAAGAGTAACCTTTGGTACTTCCACCCAACGACGAGTCTTAGCCGACTCTATCACTGAGTCGACAACAGCCTGACATTTAACCCCATCGGCAAAGCTAGGCTGTGGCATCTTGTCAGCCGCAATCGCTTCAATTAGATCCTTGACTTCATGAATAAAAGTGTGTTCGTAGCCAATAACATGGCCCGGTGGCCACCAGGCTTCCACGTAGGCGTGCTCCGGCTCTGTCACCTGTATGGTGCGGAAACCCTGGGCATAGGATGCATCACTCCGGGAGAAAAATTCAAGCTCATTCATTCTCTCGAAAGAGAAAGATAGAGAGCCTTCACTACCATTAATCTCAAAGGTCTGGTAGTTCTTGCGCCCCGGACACATGCGGCTGGCTTCGATACTGCCTAGTGCTCCGTTATCAAACTGGAATAAGAAGTTGGTTGCGTCCTCTACTGTGACCTTGCCCATGGCACCTCCCTTACTGGTGGCACTCAGGCCCGTCATAGAGCTAGGTATCTGCCGCTCTTTGATAAAGGTTTTCTCCATGCCGATGACTTCCCCAATATCTCCCACAAGAAAATGGGCGATATCAATCAAATGTGAGGCCAAGTCACCCAGTGGGCCTGAGCCAGCTATCTCTCGCTTGAGACGCCAAACCAATGGAAAATCAGGATCAACGATGAAATCCTGGAGATAGGTGCCCCGAAAGTGTCGAATCTCACCAATGGCACCTTCATCAATTAAGCGTTTTGCAAGCTGCACAGCTGGTACCCGCCGATAGTTGAAGCCTACCATATGCTTGATACCAGCCTTCTCTGCCGCCCGCCACATGGCGACTGAATCCTCTAGATTCAGCGCGAGAGGTTTTTCGCAGAAAACATGTTTCCCTGCTTGGGCCGCCGCTTCCACAATCTCTCGGTGAGCATCACTCGGGGCTGTAATATCTACTAGATCGATATCCTCTCTTTGCAGCAAGGCCTCCCACGAGGTCTCATAGGACTCCCATCCGAATTTGGCTGCTGCCTCTTTCACTCCTGCCTCATCCCGCCCGCAGAGAGCCTTCATCACCGGCTGTGCCGGCAGGTCAAAGAACATGCCAACATCCTTGTACGCATGGCTGTGAGCCTTCCCCATGAACTTGTACCCAATCAAACCAACATTGATCTGCTTCAACTTAGGATACCTCCCCAAAAGTAGATGACTCGGGGTTCGGCAATCATCCCCTTCCAAAGGAAATCAACCCCATTATGTTACTTCTCGCCAAAAGTCCAGATTCCTACCGTGGAAGTCATCACCAGTCTCAACAAAACGAGATATTCCCAATTGTCTTGGGACAAACTAAATCGGGCTCTATGGCAACAAGCAGGAGGTATGGCATGGAGATCCAGATCACTGTCCCTCTCTTGAAGAACCAGCCGGGGACTTTTCTATTTACTCCGGAAATGGAGACATTCTCCCAGCCCGTGGACGTCAATGAGAGCTTTTCCGTCCAGTTTAGTCAATCTGGCCTTGCCCAGATAATCACTGGGATCAGGCACAACCAATACACCAGCTGGGCTTGGCAAAGGCTCGCCCGCTTAGGTGAAGAGCTAGCCATCGTCTCCAACTCTCCTCGCCTGATCTCTCCAATACATCTTGCCTCCCATTGGGAATCTGTGGGTGTAATTCCCTATCCACATCAGTTGGACACTGCCGAGAAAGTGATTCACAAGATGGGTGGCAGAGCGATTCTAGCCGACGAAGTGGGACTGGGCAAGACCATTGAAGCAGGCATGATCCTAAAAGAATACATGTTAAGGGGATTGGTACACAGGGCTCTCATCTTGACACCTGCCGCTTTATGCTGGCAATGGTTTGAGGAGCTGCGGGAGAAATTCCGGATCCCCGCAACCCTCCAGCGCAGTCAGTATGATTGGGCCAGGTGTGATTGCATTATCGCTTCAATAGATACAGCTAAACGGGAGCCACATCTTTCCCAAGTACTAGCTATCGACTGGGATTTATTGATTGTAGATGAAGCCCACAAACTCAAGAACTCAAGAACCCAGAACTGGCAGTTTGTCAATACCATTCATAGGAAGTACTTCCTGATGCTAACTGCTACACCTGTGCAAAATGATCTAAGAGAGCTCTACAACCTGATTACCCTCCTCAAGCCAGGGCAATTGGGTACCTATAGTGACTTCAAGCGAAGGTTCGTAATAGACAAGCGCACTCCCCGGGATACTAAGGTTTTGCGCTCCTTATTGGATGAAGTGATGATTAGGAATCGCCGCGGCGCTGGTACCATCCAGTTCACCAAGAGAATCGTCCACTCAGTGACAGTAGAACTCACACCAGCCGAAAGAGAGCTATACTTGGGTGTACACACTTTTATTCGGCGTCAGATGCAAAGATCTCTTGCTGAAAAACGCACGATTCTACCCTATATCATTTTGCTAAGAGAGGTTTGTAGTAGCTCTTGGGCGGCAGCCCTTACTCTGAAGAAACTCGGTGAAAAGAAACCATCGACTGTGGATACCGAACTTTTGGCACTTCTAGAACAAGCAGTAAATATCGAAACCAGTGCCAAAGTACAACATCTCCTGGAGCTGCTCTCTAACTTAGAAGGGAAAGCCATTGTTTTTACCGAGTATCGGGGAACTCAAGCATTTATCAAGAAACATCTGGAGACAGCTGGGCTAGGTGTTGTAACCTTTGATGGCAGCCTCTCTGCCAGTCGCAAGGAGTTCACGAAATTCCTGTTCCGCCGCTATGGTGATGTATTGGTCAGCACTGAATCCGGAGGTGAAGGTATTAACCTTCAGTACTGCAACAATGTGATTAACTTCGACCTTCCCTGGAACCCTATGCGACTTGAGCAACGAATCGGGCGGGTACATAGACTGGGCCAGACCAAAGATGTATATGTGTTCAATTTTGCCACTCAAGGAACCATAGAGGAACACCTGCTCAGGCTTTTACACGAGAAAATCAACATGTTTGAGATGGTAGTAGGAGAGCTTGATGCTATCCTCACCCAGCTCCATCTAGATAAGTCCTTTGAAAGCCGCCTAATCGATATATACCTTCGCTCAGAAACGGAAAGTGATCTGGCCAGGGCATTTGATGATTTCGGTGATAGTATCCTGAAAGCCCGGGACTTACACAAACAGACGACCATCTTGGATTTGTTGCCATGAGTTTCATCAAAGCTTTTGCCAGGAGCGTTGTCAAAGCAAAGCTTGATCAAAGAATGACTACATCTAGCAAGGAGGTATCATCCCATCCACTCTCCTACGCCCATTCCAGCAAAAGAGCTAGAACCACAGACCAAACCACGGTCTGATTTGTCACCACGTTATCCCTGGACAGACTCCTTGCCCAGTCTCCGGTTTTTCCTTGAGCAATTCTGTCAAAACCTTGGCATAGCCCATCATTGGTTGGAGGAGGGCATTGCCGAGCTTGAGATAACTTACGAAACGGCTAACGTAATTGATGGGCCCCGCACCCCTGGTTATACATGCAAACTAGCCCTCCATGAGACACCCTCTGAGGTAGGGGCAGAACTCTTCGTTCCAGGAAGCTATCGTTGGGATAGGTTTCTTGCCATCACGAGGCAAAAGGCCAGACTCTCGCGCCAATATGTAGTAGGTATACCAGGCTTTCCGGAAGTCAACTCAACAACCGAAGGGGAGACAGAGGGCGGGCAGTTGGTGTATGAGCCCCATCTCCTTTGTCATTGGCGTCTTAGCTACCACACCGGCGGTATCACCAGAAGTCAGGTGCTTGACTTGATTGTGAATCTGGTCACAGGCAGAAGTGACTTGGGGTATTACCGGAACCTTCTCCACTGTCATCTCCACAATCAGCCTTTACCGTCACTACCCAAAGCTAAGCGCCGACTAAGCTTCAA
>JAAYSL010000249.1 GCA_012518315.1 Bacillota bacterium
CTACATCCATGCAAGAAGCTGCGGCCGCCTCTAATGTGCAGATAGTGGCAGGTGATACCAAAGTCATTGAGTCCCGGGGTGCCACTCCCCAGATCCAGATCACTACCTCTGGTATTGGTATCATAGAGGCTAAAGAGCCTTGGCATATCCCGAGGGTGAGACCTGGTGATCAACTGATTCTATCCGGCACCATCGGAGAGCATACCCTGGCCGTTCTGGGGGCCCGCCATAACTGGTTTCAGCTTGATCCTATCGCCAGCGACTGTGCCAGCCTCTACCCGATGCTAGCTCCGCTGCACTCGATTCCAGGTATCCACTGGGTGCGGGATATCACTCGAGGGGGCCTTGGAGGTGTCTTGAGCGAGCTAGCCCATGCTACGGGATATGGCATAGAGCTCCACGAAGAGGAGATTCCCGTAAGTTCGTTGGTTAGGGGTTGGTGTGAAATCCTAGGATATGATCCTCTCTATCTCGCCAATGAGGGTAAAGCATTGCTGGCCGTTGATCGGGCAGCAGCATCCCACATCTTGAGTGAACTACGGAAGACTGCCCTAGGTAGGCATGCCTCGCTAATCGGAGAGATCGGCTCCAAGCGGCAGCCAGTTGTGATACTAAACACCTCTATCGGGGGCCGGCGGCTTGTCCCGGCACCTGCCGGAGAATTATTCCCCCGCATATGTTAGCCCATCCATCCCGCTCACAAAGTCGTTCAGGTTCTTTCAGGCTTGGCATCGATCAGTCCTGCGACATTCTCGAGGTTAGACTGAATTAGCACATGATAAACATAAGGGAAATGCGATGTTCGGTTGGGGGTTCTGAAATAGAGTGGGAAGTCAGCTTCGTATTGCTCTGCGTATTTAATAAGCTCTTGGGCCAGTTGATACCTTAAAGCAGTTATGGATAGCGCATTCGCCACCAAGTCAAAACCTTCCAAGGAACCGCTATATGATCCATCATCCTCTTGCTTGTATTCCATAATAAAGCGATATAGTCTCAGTATCTCCTCCAGATGATCAAACGAGAGAGCCACCAGTAGATCACGATTCCTCTGTACAAGTGCGGGGCCCTCGTAAATTACTCCGTCTATGAATTGGCTGAAATTCTTCCGGACGTCCGTTGCCCTTCGGACAGTTAACATGAACATCCCTCCTCACCTTGCAGTGTACATTATGTACGTTATGTACGCAACATACTTAGAGGGTTAGCGCCTGTAGCCAGTGACACCACGCCCCTACGGGCACAAGGCCCCAGAGGGGCCTTGCGCGATGGACTACTGATGGGCTACTGGTTCTTCGTTATTTGCGCGAAAGGACACAACTGTTCCACTTAGCGAGTATAGATATTTACTAACATTATGCTATCCTCAGGGCCGTTTCCGACAACTTGGATCTCTATAGAGCTGATATCATCGGTACCGCGACCCCAGAACTCCTCATTGTCCATGGATATACTGGAACTAGGCATTTCCTTGAGCACCTCTGCATAAAACGCTACTACATATTCAAGGGGCTGACTTATTAACACTGTGGCCGAATACTCGAGACCTTCCGATGTTTGCTCGCCGTACTCATCCATTATGTAGGATCCGCTAACCAAGGGAATGAGCTCCGCAAGCAATTCGCCTCTTGGGGTGAGAACATCATCGGTATCTAGAGTGGACTCGATCACATCCTGGCCGTAAGTGTCAGCAGTAGTATCAAAGATCCCGATATTCAGGGTTGTCTTACCCCCGGTGGGATCAAGGTAAATATCTGCTTTCCGTCCTTCGCTTTCAAAATGAATCTCAAGTTTATTGTCTGCTACACTTACACGTCCCCCATATTCACCGAAATGATCAACGTAGAAAGCTAATACTTGCTCAACGGAAGCTGGCGTAGTGTAGACGATATTATAATGGGTATCCGTGCGCATCCCTCCTCCTGAAATGGCATTATCCATTATAGGCACCAACTCATAGGGGTATCCCTCGGGAAGTGATATATTAGGGTTTTCAGCCAAGGCAGTACCTCCACACATCAAGCATGAAAAGACGATAGCAGCAGATATGGATAGAACTATTGAATACTTCAAGGCTTTCATTTCAAACCTCCCCATCGATATAGACTTTTGGGATGTTGACTCGTCGATGCTTGCTTCGGTCTGCAGCTTAGTGCCTGCGACTTTTCATGGACTCTAGCATCACCCTATCCGCTGTTTGGAGCGTTTTGCACCCCTCACCCTTTTTCCTTGTGACCCCCTATCTATGGCATTGATTAAACATTCGACAGGTCACAGGGATTATCTTTCTTACCCCTTTCAAATATGAGGTTCTCTGCCAACTGGCAGCTTACCACCTGGGAAAATCTGCTCGTGGACATCTCCCGAAGAAGGATCGACTTCACGTTGCTCCAATAAAGTTTCAAGGGAAATTCCCCCATCACACGGGTGACAAAAAGGAAAATGCCGAGCCACTACTGACCCGGCACTTCTTGCTATTTTGAATTACCGTGCTCTTTGACCGATCATGCTGTGCTCATACGCTCCAACGCCCTTTACGATGTAATACAAGACTAAGGCATGGATAGGCACTTGCAGCAGACTCCCTAGTAAACGTGGTGGCAACAGAACCCACATAGCCTTGTTGGATAGTATGGCTAGCCACAAGGTGTTTAGAGTGGAGACTACGAGCCCTCTTGCGAACGTAGCAAGAAGCATCGGCCAAAAACCAGTCTCTCCCTTCGGGAACAGTCGTAAGACAATGACTGGTATAGCACCACTCATGGCAGCACTTAAGGTAAAGCCTGGGAAATATGGGCCTACTGGAAACAAGATAGCTCCAATCAAATCCGCCAAAGCTCCTGTCAAGGCTCCAGCGGCCGGGCCCAGCAAAATGCCAGCTAGCATCACCGGTAGGTTGCCAAAGCTCAGCCTGAGGGCTTGGATCCCCGCAAAAGGAACCATCACCCCTAGAAAGCGGGTAAGAACCACGCTGATACCCACCAAAAGCCCAATGGTTGTCATATTCTTGGTAGCAACGCGCACAGAAAAATACCTCCCTTCTTCGGTGAGCGCGCACACCACACCGAAGCCGGAAGGTACCCAGTTCTTCGAGTAGTAGCGGACGCGATGCTGCACCGCGGGCCCTTCGACCCTTCGTCCACAGGCAACTTCCCATCCTGTGGCACTTGACGCACAGCACCTACTCTACCATGTATTAGGCTTTCTTCCCTTTCATTGTAAGGGGGAATTGGGGTGATGTCAAATCAAACTAGCCCCCACCCTGTCCATAGGCTTGGAGCTTTAACTGCTCCAGGTTGGTAACCACTAGCTGCTCGGAAAGGTCCAGTACTTCCTTAGCCACAAGTGTCCTTAAGGCTGCTACCGTTTCACCCTCCCTTGCTCCGATAGCCACTTGTAGGTCGGAAGCCTGCAAGGGATAATCAATCACAAGACCAATGGGGCTAATCACACCTCGATGGCGGGCAAGTCCCACCAGATAGCGAGCTAGGCGTACATCTAGAGGTTGACGATATAGCTCAGAAACGGGGTTTCTTTGGGAGGCGATGCTTGCTACATTTTGCAGGGTCTGCCATGCCATCTCGGGATGAGCTTTGGAGTATTCTTCGAAAGAAGCCTGATCTAGCTTGAGCAATCGGCTAGGGTAAAGGGCTACCAGGTAGTGAGACTCAAAGGCTGGGCAAAAGAGGGCCAGCTCTTCCAGGCAGCTGCCATCTGCGAAGATATCCAGAGTAGTCTCCCAGCCCTTCCTTTCCTCCACTAGTTTTACTAATCCCTCATCAACGATGAAAAGAGCTTCTCCGACCTCTCCCCGTAGTTCCAGCTTTTCTCCGTTAGATAATTCTAGATAGTGCATTAGCCCCATGATCTCTTGCAAGCTCTCATCTGGCACATCACGCCAAAGGGGAAAACCCTTTAGCATTGCCAGTACCCTGGTATCAGACAACCTTGTCCCTCCTCCTCGACTTCCGGTTCTTCACCCCGTGACTTCCCATTTGAGTATTCTGCCTGGAATACCTAAGCCTCACCTATGGCGATAAACCTTTACCTGGTCAACCAATCTTACTACTGTCTCCCAATCCGCTGGCTCTGTCCCCCAGGTAGTCGCCGCTGCCGCCCCAGCGGCCATAGCCCAACACATAGCCTCCGATAAATCCTTCCCTTCCTTGAGAGCCCAGACCATTCCCGCTACCGCACTATCTCCACATCCTACTGTGCTTCTAGCCTCAATTTCCGGCGGTATCCCCTGCCAAATCTGGCCTCCATACCCCACAAAGGCCCCGGCTTTGCCCAGGGTAAGCAAGACATATCGAATACCACTTTGGGCCAGCTCCTCTACAGCTTCTATCGCTTCAGTCTCATCCTGTGGTTCCCACCCCAGTAGCTCTGCCGCTTCCACTTCATTGGGCTTGATTAGATCGGGAATTGCCTTAACACCTTCCCTCAAAGCAGCCCCACTGGCATCTAGGGCCACCTTGGCTCCCTGACTCCTTGCTATGTCCACCAAATTGGCATAGAAATCCGGTGGAGTCCCTGGTGGGACACTGCCCGAAATAACTAGCCAATCCCATCCAGAAGCATTTCTCGCCACTCTGGATTTCAACTCTTCCAGTTCCTCTGTGGTCACTCTTGGCCCTGGTTCATTGACTTCTGTGGAACGCTTTTTCGAAGCATCCCAGATCTTTAGGTTGATGCGGGTATCGCCTTGAACCTTAACATAATCTACCTTGATACCCTGCTGTCGAAGGCCCTCAACTAACCAATCCCCACTCGCTCCCCCGACCAAGGCCAATGCCTCTGAGGGTTGTCCCCAATCACTTAGAGTTCGGGTGACATTGATCCCCTTACCAGAGGGATGGTCAGTTTTCCTGATAACCCGATTCATGCCACCTACCACCAAATGCCGGATCTCCAGTGTTCGATCGATTGAAGGATTAAGGGTAATAGTTGCAATCAACATTATTCACCTACCCAAATTCTTTTCTACTAGTTTTGGCCAAATACCGATGCTCAAGAAAGGGCACAACCACGACTATCTATCAAAGGGAACATATACCGTACTCCACAAGGTCAGCAAAAGGTATTCCTCCACATAATGTGGAATTATTGTTTAATGGCAAGATTCCCCGCCTAGAGCTAAAAGACCTGCTATACTGTACCCTAGCGGGGGAAAATGGAACTAGACTGCGTTTTATTACCGACCCTTTATCTACCTTGGTCTATCGAAAAGGATTATTGACGTATGTGGGGCAGATATGGCTATATCGTTCTTTTATGACGGTACTTGAGGAGGGTAATCATGAGCTACATGATCGGTATTGATGTTGGTACCAGTGGAGTAAAGACCCTGGTAGTCTCAGAAACAGGGGAAATTGTGGCCCAGGCCACAGCAGAATACCCATTGTATCATCCCAAAGTAGGTTGGGCAGAGCAAGACCCGGAGGACTGGTGGGAAGGAACCCTCTCTACCCTAAGAGAGATTGGTACAAAGTTAGGCAAGAATGCTTCTAGGGTAAAAGCCATCGGCCTTTCTGGGCAGATGCATGGCTCCGTTTTTCTAGATAAGTCCGGCAATGTCCTACGTCCCGCCATCCTATGGTGTGATGTACGGACTGCTGATCAATGTCGGTATATTACCGAGAAGGTGGGCAGAGAAGAGCTGATCCGCCATACTTCTAACCCCGCTCTAGAGGGCTTCACGGCTCCGAAAATCGTATGGCTACAGCAAAATGAGCCCGAGATCTATAGCCAGGTGGCAAAAGTATTACTACCCAAGGACTATGTACGCTACCGACTCACCGGCGAGATCTTCACCGAAATGTCAGATGCGGCAGGCACCTTGCTCCTTGATGTGACCAATCGCCGCTGGTCCAAGGCTGTCCTTGAGGCACTAGATATTTCACCAGAGATTCTGCCTGAGTGCCGGGAGTCCATTGATGCCTGTGGCACCCTCACCCGGGAAGTAGCAGAGCATACAGGGCTACCTGCAGGTATTCCTGTAGCAGGCGGCGGTGCCGATAATGCTTGTGGAGCCACTGGAGCGGGTATTGTCAAGCCCGGCCGTGTTCTCTCTAGTATAGGTTCTTCTGGTGTGATTTTGGTCCATACTGACCGGCCCCAAACTGATCCACAAGGGAAAGTACACACCTTCAACCATGCCATTCCCAATAAGTGGTATGTTATGGGAGTAATCATGGCGGCAGGGCTATCCCTCAAATGGTTTAGAGATAATCTTGGCCACCTAGAAAAGCAAATGGAGAACCTCACCGGCATCGATGCCTATGATTTGATGAGTAAAGAGGCCGCTCCCACACCTCCTGGAGCAGAGGGCCTGATCTTCTTGCCCTATCTAAACGGCGAACGCACTCCCCATGCCGATGCCTATGCTCGGGGTGTTTTCTTTGGGCTCAATCCCAGGCACACTAGGGGCCATATGATTAGATCGGTCATGGAGGGAGTCGTCTATGCCTTACGGGACTCTGTAGAGATTATCCGGGGTATGGGAATCCCAGTAAATGAAGTACGGGCCATCGGTGGTGGAGCGAAGAGCCCACTTTGGCGGCAGATGCAAGCTGATATTATGCAACTAGAGGTAGCTACTTTGAATATCGATGAAGGACCGGCCTTTGGTGCCGCACTCCTAGCTGGGGTCTCTGCCGGAGTCTATACTAGTGTGGAAGAAGCTGCCGAAAACACAGTGCGGATCGTGCATACCACCAAGCCCAATCGAGATCTAGTCGGGCTTTATGATGATTACTATGGACTTTTCCGCTCCTTATACCCGGCCCTAAAGGATCGTTTCCGGGAGGCGGCTAAGCTGGAAGCATAGTATTGGTATCGAACCTGGACTTACTTGGGCAAGAATCTGAAGAAACGACTAGGCTGGCGTTAGGTGATAAGCTTAGCGTCAGCCTGCTGTGCTCTTCGACAAATGTCTACTGAAGAACTGGACATTATTCTTTCCCAGATCTTTGCCTTGTACATTGCGATATCTGCACTTCGGAATAAATCCATTGCGTTATTGCCATCCCGGGGGAACATGGAGATTCCGAAGCTTCCGGTTGTATGGATCTCCCTGTTCTGAACAAGGAACGGCTCCATCAAGCGCTTTCTAATAGAATCGACATAGGAAAATACCTGTTTAACTCATCGTTCTGTTTCCTGAGCTTTGCATGTCTTGATGTATTCATCCGATTTACTGCACGAGAGACAACAAACAAAACAACAAATAGACTCACCTGGTCAAAAATAGACAGAGGGGTTACCTCAATAAATTCAACTTCGAAGAACCCTTGGCATTGGGGTTACCAAGGACGCCATAGCTTCAAAAAGCGTAGCTTAGGCCTACAGAAATTGCTGCCCGTGGCATCAACCCACCTGGGGCAAACAGGGCATTCTCCCGGCCTATAGTAACGAAGCCTCCTAGTGTAAGCTCTAGGCTGTAGGGCAAAACACTTTGATATGATGGGCCAAGTACCAAGCTACCATCATTACCGTTCATCACGGTTAGCAAAGAGATAGACGAAAACTCGTCCAAGGGATAGCTTACTCTACCCATCAGCAAATCTAGCCTAGTATCCGAGGGGTCCATCTTAAGTAAGCTTGCCTTAAGGCCTGCGTCAAGGCTGTCTGGTTGTAGGC
>JAAYSL010000250.1 GCA_012518315.1 Bacillota bacterium
AAGTGCAGTGAGTTCGACAATATCATCTTCTGCTGGGTGATGCATCAGCAGGTCATCATGGATGACTTACTATCCAGGTTGGATACCCATGACACCAAGGTGTTCAGGTTTTCCCTGATCTGCTCCGATGCGGCCTTGACCCAAAGGCTGTCCAGTGACGTGGCAAGTGGTATGCGAAAAGCGGATATTATCGCCCGCAGCCTGGCGAGGCAGCGAAATTACCTGGTGATGGATACGGAGAAGATCGATACCACTGAGCTCTCCCCCAAGCAGGCCGCTCACATCATATATGGAACCATTTACCCAGAATAATAGTGCATGACTGGTTATCCATCTCCCCCGCCCAATTACTTGCACAGAAAGCAGGGGTCCTCCTCCAATACGCCAACTAGCCAATCAACCATGGCCGTGGAGTGGATCAACCTCAAAGGGGCATTCCCGACTTTCCCCACCTGCATGATCCCGCGACCGAGCAATTCATTCTCTATCCGCCCGAACTGCCTCGGGGTTCCCCAGTCGTGGAGAACCAAACGCTTAACATGTCGGCGACCTTCATAGTCGATAACGACAGTATCGGTAGGCTGTGTTTGCAGATGGTAAGGAACCTCTGCTAGTTCCTCACAGGTGTGAATTGTTGTGTTGGAATCCTGACCCACGCCAATTAGTAGAACATAGCCCCCCAATTCGGCCAACCGATAGTACGGCGAATCAGGCCCACAGGGTGTAACGGAGTCTTCATGGCCTTTCGCCAAAGCCGAAATCATAGGACCTATACCGGCAACTGAATGAGTTGGATGGAGACTGCGTCTCGCCTCTTGGCGCTGCAAGAAGGTGCTTGGGGCCATAGACTTCTGCCTTTCCTATTTTTGAATAAAGGGCAGATTGTGGACGAAAATTCTACCTATTAAAGAAGGATAAACGTTAATCCCAAAGAATGTTTCTGATAACGGCAGAGTACTATCGACATTATGGACTACATGACTCTAGATGGAGGGATATTGATGCCAGAGAGAGTAAGGATTGGAATCATCGGCTGTGGGGCAATCGCCCGCTATACGCATTTACGGGGGTATGCCCAGCTAACTGATGAGGTTGAGGTTGTCGCTCTAGCTGATCCTTTCCGGGAGAATCTCAATCTTCTGGGCGACATGCATAGTATTCCAGCAGACTCCCGCTACGTCAGCTATGAAGATCTACTGGCTAGGGATGACATTGATGCCGTCAGTATATGTACACCCAACTATTTGCACGGACCACAGACGGTGGATGCGTTGCGGGCCGGTAAGCATGTTCTCTGTGAGAAACCCATGGCCACCACGGTGGAGACAGCAATGACAATGGTGGAAGCAGCCAAGGATACCGGCAAGATACTTATGGTCGGCTTTACCCACAGGTACATGAAGCATAATCAGGTGACCAAGCAGCTTCTCGATGAGGGCGCTATTGGTAAGCCCTTCATAATCAGAGTTCGTTTCGCCCATGATGGTCCATATGAGTCCTGGGCCGCCACTACAGACTGGTTCTTCCGACCAGAAAAAGCTGGTGGCGGGGCTCTGCTTGACATGGGAATCCATGCCCTAGATATTTGTCGTTACATGTTAGGAGAAATCACCACTGTCAGCGGCCAGCTGGGTACCTTTGGCAAGGACATAGCATTGGAAGACACTGCCGTGATCAGCTTAGGCTTTGGAAACCACGCTCTGGGATATATCGAAACAGGCTGGAGTAGCAAAGAGGGTGTCCTAGGCCTTGAGATCTATGGCACCGAAGGCAGTATTGTGGTGGATTATACTACTCCCATTCGCATTTTCCGGGCCAGTACCCGTAAGTGGGAAGAAATTACCGATGCTGTTAATGACTCTGCGGTAGCGGAGATGCATCATTTTGTAGAGTGTGTCAAGTCAGGGAAGCAGCCTCTAACCAGTGGCGAAGATGGACTGATCTCTGTAAAACTAGCAGCAGCAGTATATGAGTCGGCTAAGTCCGGCTGTGCAATCTGTTTGGACTGATCCTATAGATAAGCAGGTAGCAGGAGGTGTATTGGATGCAGATAGCAGTAAGCATGTGGAGTCTGCATAGAGAGTTTTATTCCAGGCGGCTGGATGTGGTAGGTTTTGTCAAATGGGCAGCAGATGCCAAAGCAGATGGTGTGGAGCTATTGGATGTCTTTTGGAAGGACTTCGACACAGAGGGCCCCAAGGTTCTGGACGTCCTAGAGAAGACCAACCTCAAGGTGGGGGCCTATGCTGTAGGCAACAACTTTGTTATCCCCGACCCAGAGGCTCGAGCCCAGCAGGTGAAGATCATTACACGGGGAGTAGATATGGCCAAGTATCTGAATACCAAGGTAGTAAGAGTGTTTGCTGGTGATCTAGCGGAAGGAATAGCCTTTGATGCAGCCCGTGGCTGGATCGTCGCAGGTCTCCGGGAAGCAGCAGCCTATGCCAAGGAGCATGGTATCATATTGGCATTGGAAAACCACGGTTTGCTGGCAGGCAAAGGGGATCAGGTACAAGGGTTGATCGCTGATGTGGGCTCTACCGCTCTCAAGGCGACTATAGATACCGGCAACTTCCTGCTCGTTGATGAAGAGCCCACAGATGCCGTGAAGATACTGGCTCCTCTCGCCGGTCACGTGCATTTCAAGGACTTTCGCCCAGCCAATGCAGAGGAGGCTCCCTCTTATCCTGCCCTATCCGGCAAGCGGTTTGTCGGAACCATCATAGACGAAGGCGTAGTCGATACGCGGGAGATCCTAAGGCTCCTTCAGGATTCCGGCTATCGTGGTTGGCTATCAGTAGAGTTTGAGGGACTAGAGGAAGAGAAAATCGGGGCATCCCGTAGTATAGCAAATCTGGCGGCAACCTTGGCCGATCTGTAACGTATGACACATATAAAACGTATGTAACGTGCCGAGGGATCCTGGAAGTTGGCAGGAGCCCTCAGCACTCGTGCTTCGTGTATCTCTCCTACCATTGTCTGCATCTAGGTACTAAAAAGAGCTAGAACAGGTGATACTGATGCGAGTTACATTGTCCGATGTGGCTAGAGAAGCTGGTGTCTCCGTAGTCACTGTATCTCGAGTGATCAACGATACATATCCAGAGAAAGTCAGTGAGAAAACCCGGCAAAAGGTACTGGAGACAGTTGCCCGGATGAACTACAAGCCCAACGTCATGGCCAGAGGACTGCAAAAGGGAAGGACTTTTCTCATCGGGGTAGCCATAGTCAGGGTGGCAGACTCCTTTTTCGGGGAGATCTTGCAGGGCATCCACGATGCTGCCGCCGCAGCTGATTTGGGAGTTTTGCTAGGTACTCGTAGGCTAGATATCGGCAAAGACGAGTCTGCCCTACGGGAGCTGCAGAGCCGGGGAGTGGAAGGGATTATCTACTATGGCACAACTCAGGACCCGCAGACAGCTAAGTACCTGGTGGCAGAAGGGTTGCCTCTGGTTCAGCTATGCAACTCCCATACAAAGCTCGATGCACCCTATGTAGTGGTAGATCACTTCCGTGGGGCGTATCAGGCCACAGAATACCTGCTGACGCTAGGTCATAAGCGCATAGCTCATATTGGCGCCTATCAGGAGCGAGACCCACAGGGACTGATGCGTCTCGCCGGTTACCGAGCTGCATTACAAGACCATGGGATAGAGGTCGATGAGAGTCTTGTGGTACCCGGTGGTTGGACGTGGGAAAGCGGCTATCGGGCGATGCACCAGCTCTACCGACAATGCCAAGGCAAGGTAACAGCTATTTTCGCCTCCAGCGATTTTGAGGCAGTGGGAGCCATGCGGGCCTGTCAAGAAATGGGAATCAAGGTGCCAGATGACATAGCATTGATCGGATTTGATGATCTGCCTTTCAGTGCTTGGTTAGATATACCGTTGACAACGGTTGCTCAACCCAAGGAAGCGATGGGACAAGCGGCGGTCAAGAGTCTAATCGATCTGATCGAGGGCCGCTCTACTCCCAACGTAATGTTTGAGCCTGAGCTCATCGTCCGTAGAAGCTGTGGAGGCAAATCACCTAGCCAGAAATCGGAGGTTGGCAATCTGCTGTCGACCTAGTCTCGCCTTTCGCTGAACGGTATAAGCACTAATCCCCAGGGTGAAGTACCGGTGAAATTCTCTGAAGACGGCGAAAAGGCTGGTAAATCAGAAAGGGGGTGAATGTAACCAAAAGACAATAGCATGAATTAGTGGATGTGGGTGTCGCTATCGTATAGGTACACATCAGACTGACAGGAGGTTTGACATCGATGAATAGGAGATGGAATCTGCTTATAGTTGGGCTCCTCATCTGCCTACTCGCCTCCAGCACCGCGCTGGCTAAGGTGAAAATCACCTACTGGACCGGCTGGGGTGGTGATGAACTGGAAGATCTAAAAGTAGTCATCGAGGAGTTCAATCAGGCCAATCCGGATATCGAGGTCGAGACTACGACGATCTTTGGTGCCTATGAGAAACTACTCACCGCCATCGCCGGAGGGCGTGGCCCAGATGTTGTATCTGCCATCTGGGGTAGTCAGCTAGCGGCTTTGGCTCATCATGGAGCATTGCAGCCTCTAGATAAGTACATTGCAGCTTCTAGTGTAGTTAGTCCAGACGACTTCTTCCCAGCTATCTGGAAGTCTTATAACTACAAAGGCCACATCTGGGCCCTAGGTGCAACCACCAATACCAACTTCGAGGCCTACAATAAGGATTTCTTCCGTGAAGCTGGGTTGGATGCTGAGAGACCGCCCAAGACCATCATTGAGCTGGAAGAAGTGACTAGAAAGCTAACCAAGTGGGATGCCAATGGGGAGCTGACTCGCCTGGGATTCCTGCCTGGTGGCTTGTGGAAGATGGGTCTCGTTTTTGGTGGTAACTGGATGAATGAAGATACCGGTGAGATCACAGCTGACGATCCAGGCAACATCGCTGCCTTACAGTGGTTAGGAGATTTCTGGAAAGAGTACGGCATCGAGAATCTCCAGAACTTCACCGCCGGGTTTGGCAACTACTGGAGCCCAAATAACCCGTTCATGGTAGGCAAGCTAGCCATGCAAAGCTATGGCGAATGGCTAGAACAATTCCAGATCCGCTATAACCCTG
Source organism: Bacillota bacterium (assembly GCA_012518315.1). Lineage (GTDB taxonomy): Bacteria > Bacillota > Limnochordia > DTU087 > DTU087 > JAAYSL01. Next base: position 5,100 of record JAAYSL010000250.1, read on the forward strand.
ACCTCGATTACGGTGTATTCCCTACTCCCGCTCCTGAAGGCGGACGGGAGAATGTCACTACCTTCGGTGGCAGTGTCTTTGCCATTCCCGTCGGGACTGAACATGCCGATGCCGCGTGGCAGTTTATCGAGTGGATTACCGGTCCCGTAGGGCAGAAAAAGCTGGCTAAGGTTTTTGCCAATATGCCGCCCCGTGTAGCAGTAGCTAAGGATCCTGAAGTGCTAGAAGCTGTACCGATTCTGAAATTCGGGCTAAATCTCCTTGAGGGTCCCAATGCTTTTGGCGATCTGCCCATACCAGTCTGGGAGCAGTACCAGGCGGAAATGGGTCGCGCAGAGGAGGCTGTGACCAGAGGAGGAGCCGAGGCTGCTGAGACCTTGAAGCAGGTCAAAGCTACTATTGAAAAAGAATACAAGAAACTTCAGTAGCTGGTGACACATAGTCAGATAGTCCCCGGTGCCTCTGGCTCCGGGGACATCACTCCTAGGGGGAAAGGGTGATTTCCTAAGTGCTGCGACTGCGGAAAAAACACAGCGATCTGGCTACCGGGTTGGCCTTCATTAGTCCGTGGATCATCGGTTTTCTGGCCTTCGTGCTCTATCCACTCCTTGCATCCTTCTATTACAGCTTCACCCGGTTTAACATCATCCAATCACCTCGGTGGATTGGGATAGAAGGATATGCCGAGTTATTCTTTGATGATCCTCTCTTTTGGATATCGATTCAGAACACCCTATATATGTTGGTCTTCGGTCTGCCATTATCTCTTGTAGTCAGCTTACTACTAGCAGTGCTGCTTAACCAGAATATACGCTTTAAGGCCTTCTTTAGGACTCTGTTTTATCTTCCCACCATTATCCCCGCCGTAGCCTCTGCTATGCTTTGGCTGTGGATCTTCAACCCTCAATATGGACTGATCAATAGCGTCTTGGCCCTAGTGGGCATCCGCGGCCCTGGATGGTTGGTGGATCCTAGATGGTCAAAGCCAGCATTTATCATTATGGATCTATGGGGTGTAGGAGGGGCAATGGTTATCTACCTGGCTGGTCTGCAGGGAATTCCAGAGCAGCTCTATGAAGCGGCAGAGATTGATGGAGCCAATTGGATGCAGAAATTCTGGAGAATAACGATCCCGATGCTAACCCCCACCATTCTCTTCAATCTGATCTTAGGGGCAATATCCAAGCTGCAATACTTTACCGCTCCTTACATAATGACTAGAGGGGTGGGCACCAATGTACCACCAGGCAGCCCCCTCAACTCCACGCTGTTTTACTCACTTTTGCTATTCCAAAACGCTTTCGCCTATTTTAAGATGGGCTATGCTTCCGCGATGGCCTGGATCTTGTTTGTCTTGATCCTAGTGATTACTCTTGCTTTGTTCCGCAGTTCTGCCCGCTGGGTGTACTACGAGGGCCAATAGGAGGAGTTCATATGGCAAATAGCGTGTATAATCAGTCCTTGAAACGACAGTGGCTGTTCCAGCAGGTTGCCATCTATGGGCTGCTTGTTGCCTTGGGAGCTCTCTTTGCTCTGCCTTTTGTTTGGCTAGTTTCGACGTCACTGAAAATCGACAGCCAGCTATTCGTCATGCCACCTATCTGGATCCCTGATCCCATCAAATGGAACAACTATCGTAAGGCTCTTGGCTACATTCCTTTCTGGTTGTACTTCAAGAACACCTTGACCATTACTGTGCCGTCTACCATCGGGATGCTGGTCTCCTCATCTTTGGTGGCCTACGGCTTTGCTCGCATTCAATGGCCTGGTAGGGATGTGGTGTTTATTCTGGTGTTAGCCACAATGATGCTCCCCTACCAGGTGACCATGATTCCGCTCTTCATCGTTTTCCGCAACCTAGGGTGGATCGGCACCTTTAAGCCATTGATTCTCCCTTCGTTTTTTGGCGGACCCTTCTATATCTTTCTCTTGCGCCAGTTCTACTTAACCCTTCCCATGGAGCTATCTGATGCAGCCAAGATCGATGGCTGCTCCGAGCTTGGGATCTATCGACGAATCATCTTGCCACTGTCCAAACCAGCCCTTTCCACGGTCGCACTGTTTAGTATCATGGCCTACTGGAATGATTTTCTCGCTCCTTTGATCTACCTAGAGGATGACAGCAAATACACTTTAGCTCTAGGTCTTCAGCAGTTCCAGCGTCAATTTGGGATGGAATGGGCGATGCTGATGGCTACTTCCGTCGTCATTACCTTACCTATCATAGTCCTGTTTTTCCTAACACAGAAAACCTTTGTACAGGGCATCGCTCTTACCGGTATGAAAGGTTAAGACAAGGCACCAAGACGGGGGGTAACCATCATGACCGCAGAATACAGGCAACCTAGTGAACTGGCGCAACACAACCATGAGGTTAAGAAGCTATGGGAAGCCTATCATCAAGGTGATCCCTGGCGGGTGCCGGTCATTTTCAACTATGGTATTCGCTGTCGCCTGCTAAGCCCGGAGCTCAACACCAGAGGGTATACTTTTCAGCAATACTGTGATGGTGGATGAGCTAGGCGTGGACAGCATTGATACCGGGTTCCCTATCGACCACGGAGCCATGCGGCAGACACTCGGCCCGAGCATCGAGATCCTGGGTGGACCTAATATCATGCTGCTAAAGGCCGGGCCAGTCAAAGCACTCCGAGAGGAAACAAGACGCATACTAGAATCCGGAGTAATGACCGGCAAACGCTTCATTTTGCGAGAAGGGAATAACGTAGCACCAGGCACGCCCCTGGAGCACCTGCGGGCGATGTATGAAACCGCCAAGGAATATGGTCGATACTAGGTGGAAATGCCAAAGATACAGCGACACTGGTCGATTCGATGCGAGGAAGGGCTCCGAGCTACGATACTTGGCTTTCGAATAGCTGATTTCGGTCAAAATGACGTCTTATGAACCTTAGGAGTGCTACATCAATAGCTAAGACGATCAGCCCTCCCCACAAGAGCAGCGAAACATTTACCGCGATAGCGCCCAGAGCCTGACCTAGAAAAAGAACCACTCTCGGTCAGGACCCCCGTTCGCGCTCGAACGTCAGTAGATTCATCCATGGGATCCTGCTCAAACACATGGATACTACCACTACTTGGAGCTAGCACTCCATTGATTAGCCGGACTGTGGTAGTCTTGCCACTACCATTCGGGCCCAAGAGGCCGACTATCTCACCCCTACTGATGGAACAGGACAGATCCCTGATCACGACTGTGTCCTTAAAGGCCTTGGTTACCCCTTCTAGCTGAATCACTGGCATCTTATCCATACGATCTGCCTCCAATCAGGGCCTCACTAAGAGCCAAAACTAGCAGTTGCCAGCATACGCTTATAGCCTCGTTCTATCCACAACCCCCGGTATAATCATTCGATATTTAGCTAATCATCTAATGTAAGTATATGATCCTGGGGTGGCAGTGTCAATCCGGACTTTTCATTCCTGTTGGCTCACGTATCACCAATTCGATTTGCTCTCGTGCCTTGTCCTCAGCCACCAGCAATCCCTAGCTGTCCTCCTTCGGGATATCCAGAAACTCCACCAGATCATCAAATAACTGGTGTAACGCATTGGAGTTAATCCTATGTCTTACCTGGCGACCCTCTTGCCGAGAATCTATCAGACCGGCCTCCCTCAGAATCTTGGCATGGTTGCTTACCGTGGGCCTTGATAGTCCAAAGAACTTGGCCATTTCCGTATTGTCCATACCGAAATAACGGATAATACGGAGAATGCTTAGACGAGTCGGATCCGCCAGGGCCTTTACCCGGTTGGCCACATCAGTGGCAAGGGTGTAGAAGTGCTCTAAACTCCGACCAGTCTCAGAGAAGGAGACCAAGATCTCGTGACTATGAATACTAATCAGATCAAAGGCCCCGAAAGGCTCTACCCAGAAACAGAGTCTAAATCGGCCGCCTGTCAGTGCCTCCCGTAGTGCCGGAACATATCGTAAAGGATGCTGCGGAGGTAACCATCCTAGCGGCAGGGTACCTTTCGGGCTCTCCATAGCTCCCAGCTCAATAGCGGCCCGTTTCTCCAACAGTCTCATCTGTTCAGTGCGGGTCGCTCTCCATGGACTGTAGAATTCAAAGAAGAATCGGTCTAGCCAATGCCAAAAACGGCTGTGTAAGTCCCCCCCTGATAGAAAGCGAGTAACCAGCATCAGCTCCTGCCGACGCTGCTGAATGCGTGGCTGAATACGGGATACATCCATACCGAGGGTGTCATATACCGCTGTCTGCCCCTTTGCTACCATGTCGACCAAACGCTCAG
>JAAYSL010000251.1 GCA_012518315.1 Bacillota bacterium
AAAAGGCCAGGTAGTTGTGTGGTCTCCCGCTTTATGTGACCCATCGTCTCCACCGTCGGCAACCAACCTCTCCGGGCACCTTTCCAGTTACCAGTATAGCGCCGATAGGTGATGGGTGTTGCCACATCAGCCACCCTCACTCTGGCCTTCAGGCCTGGCAATAATCTTTCCGCCGAAGTAAGCAGATCGGAGGCTACTTCTTCCTTTAAGGCAGTGTACTCTATCCCCCGCATTTCTCCAATGGTCTGCCACCTTTGCCTATACTCAAAAGACACCTGAGTCCCTAAGGTCACACTACGGTATCCACTAGGTGCGTGAAGGGTATCGGCGTAACTGTGATCGATGATATTGATCAGCCAATGGGCTGGATCCTCACTTTCCATCGCATCCATTAATGTCGGACAATAGGTGATATGGTGGTGCCAGGAAGCTAGGTCGGTGATCCCGTCATCTACACCCAAGGAAATTAAGAAATAGGAGGGCCAGGGCTCTAAGTCTTCAAGATCCGAACAAACATATTCTGGTACTGCACCCTTGGGAAGTAGCTGGCCATACAACTTCATGGCATCACAGGCTGCCACAACGTAATTGCTATGGATGCTTTCTCGATCTTGTAGCATTACACCAACGGCTCTAGAGTCCTCTACTAGAATACTATCAACGGTGGTGCCACAACGGATCTCGCCACCGTGACCTTCAATAGCCTGGTGCAAACCCTCGGATATAGCCTGCCCACCACCAATGGGATAGTGCAAATGCCGCTCCCTAATCCAGCCTATAGTGGTCAAAAGCAGTATACTGGAAGCACCACCCACAGGGCAAAGGGAGTAGAAAAAGGTACGCAGCTGTGGATCCCTGAATTCCTGTACCAGCAAATCCTGGATATTAAGGCCTGCGTATTTCCGGTATAGCTTCATATTCCATAAAGCAGCCGAGCCAATCCTTAGCTTCTCCCATCTCGTCAGCATCTCATGGGGTTTTTTAGGCGCCTCCGGGATCCGCCGAAAGAGCTTCACCGCATCAGTCACTAACCGCCGGATGGTCGCAGCTTCCTGGGGGAACAATCGGCACAGCTCATCAGTCCACTGCCCTGTATCAGAGGAGAGCAGAATATCAAAGCCAGGGCCAATCTGCCGTAAACAAGGATCTAGCTGTTTAAAGCTCAAGGTAAGGCCCAGCTCCTCCCGGCAGGTGTAAATCGTCCCTCCCGGATGGCAACCCACCACCCACTGTAGTGCCTGCTCAAATAGGTAATCACTGCGGGAGAAAGCCCCGGCTAACCCGCCAAGCTTGTGCTGTTGTTCCAGCACACAGACACTCATCCCCGCTTTGGCCAAATAGGCAGCAGCCGTTAAGCCGGCCACACCGCCGCCAACAACTACTACATCTAGATCCTTTGCCATTTTATTACTCCTTTTTCCCAACCCGCCCAATACCGCAGAAGTCCTACTTGAAACCAGTCTGCTTCAACAGGCGAATAAACTGCAGTAGAAATTCAAATTCTTTGTCAGTCATGTCACAGGTCATCCGCAAGATTAGCTGTACACGAGGTTCTTGCAGTAATTGCCTCAGCTCTGGGTTAAGTAGGCGGATCATTTCTTCTGCACTGTCATCAGCCAAGATTAAGTAACATGGTGAAACACCAAGACACTGAGAGATACGCCTTAGGGTCGGCAAAGATGCTTGTGTCTTATTGTTCTCCAGCTGAGCAATGAAACCCGGTGTCACCTCTGCCATCTGGGCCAATTCGGCCCGGGATAGACCCAAACGCTCCCGCAGCATTCTCACCTTATCTCCGATGGTGCCACACTCTAGAGCTTGGGATAAAGGTAAGGCCACTATCTCAGACAGCTGCTTAAGCGTCTCTACTGCCGGAAGTGACTCTCCCCTCTCGATTTCGCCCAAATAACCAGGAGATATGCCAGCAGCTTCGGCTACTTCAGTTAAGGACATGCCCTCCCTTTCCCGGGCAAGTCGAAGCCGCTCTCCCAATCCGATTTCTGCTTCCTTCTCCTCAGGCAACAGCACCTCTAAGGAAACATTCAAGGCAGCGGCAATAGCTTCCAGAGCTTTAACCGAAGGTTGTTTCTTGCCATTTTCGATCTCACTTAAATAGGAGCGAGAAAGGCCACTCCGTTCGGCTATGTCCTGTAGTGTTAGATCCCTTTGCTGTCTTAGAATCCGAAAGGCCTTTCCATCCATACTTGGCGGCGCTCCCGCAGCGCCCACCCTCCCTGTCTTCATCCTCACTTACTTGTCTCCAGCTCTAACCGCTGCCCCAATGCCGATATCTAGCTCGGTAGGTCTATGCCAATCCGATTTTCACCGGCCTGCCTGTTCTAGCCGATTCATAGGCACCCAGAGCAACTTCTAGGGCCCTTATGCCATCTTGTGCGGTAATGCTGGGCTCTCGATCTTCTCGAAAGCTTTCTACGAACTCCTTCACCAGATAATAATCGCTATTAGCTCCCCAAAATTCCCACTGGTAGTTGGGTCGGTCAAAACTGATTCGCTCAAGGCTCTGGCGCATCATATCTACCTCTGTGACCATTTCTGTGCCTACTACCTGCATGTAAAGATCCCCCCAGGTGTAGAAGCAATCAGGCCGAGACCAGCTAGGATCCAAAGTCATAAAGGCACCATTGGCAAGCTCTAGGGTCAAAAGGCCACAATCTTCAGTGGGGATATCGTGGAAGCTGCGATCCATCTCGCAGTATACTTCCCGAAACTCGGTTTGGAAAACCCAACGAACAAGATCAACCAAATGTACTGTATGATCAATTACTGCACCACCACCAGCTGCTTCGGGGTCGATGAAAAACCCACCGGGCATCCGCCCATGGTTTGTACTGCGGATAGCTAGCAACCGGCCGAGACTACCACTATCGTATTGGGCCTTGAGCCGGTGGACGGCGGGAATGTAACGGCAGGGAAAAGCCATCTGAAATTTAACACCGGCTTCCCTAGTTACTTTTTCCATGGCTCTGGCATCTTCAAGAGTTGTGGCAATTGGTTTCTCACACAAGATATGCTTGCCCGCAGCGGCCGCCATTTCCGTTAATTCCCGATGATCCCGATTGGCCGCTGTGATAATTACACCATCGATTTTGGTCTTGAGTAACTCCTCATAGGACGAATAGTACGTAGTGCCAAGCTGATCGGCCGCCTGTTTTCCTCGTTCTTGATCTAGATCCGCAACACCCACCAGTTCGACCCCGGACAACTGCCTAATTACATCTCCATAGCTATAAGCATGCATATGTGCAAAACTCATAATCCCGAGCTTCATCACTTTACCCCCTTTCTGAGCTTAGTGTTACTGGATTACCAGTCTTGATGGATTCTAGGGCAGCCATTGCTATGTCAACTGCTCCTAAGGCCCCATCGCCACTAATTAGTGGTTCTTCACCCCGCTTAAGGCACCCAACAAAGTGTTCCAGTTCTTGGGTATATGGGTCTTTGTCAACTACACTTTCCGGTACAGCTACACCCTGAACGCTCTCGAGGCCGGTTCTTTGTTGGTAGCTTCGGAAGGAAGTGGCGTCTTTCGAGTTATAGGTTAAGAGCCCCTTCTCACAGGCAAACTCGAACTTGGTGCCAAAACCACCGATATCGAGCCATGAACCTTCCACATTGGCAATAGCTCCACTTTCAAACCGCAAACTAACTAACACATGCTCTAGCCGGTTATAGGCACGGCCAAAGGTGCTCTTGGCATATACCCGCTTTACCTCACCTAAAGTCCAGCGTAAGAAGTCAAAATCATGGATAATCATATCTAGAGTGAGACCGCCACTCCACTGATAATTGGCATACCAGTCCTGCCAGGCCATGGGAAATCCTCCCCCACCACGGTAGGTATAGACTGTACCCACCTTACCTAGCTGCCCACTTTCTATGATCTCTTTGGCTCGGCGATACTCCGGAAAGAACCGTACCACATGACCGATACCTAGTGTTACTCCAGCTTTGCGACAAGCTTCAACCATGGCCTCGCCCTCTTGTCGGTTCCGCGCCAAGGGTTTCTCACAGAAGACATGTTTACCTGCAGCTGCGGCCATCTCCACATGCTCTCGATGTAGATGAGTGGGCAAACACACATCAACCACATCCAGTGTCTCAGAGGCCAACATCTCCCCGAGGCTTGCATAACTCCTGACCCCATACCTCTCGGCCACAGTCTTGCACCGCTCTAGCTGGATATCGGCTACAGCTACCAACTCACAGTCTGCAATACGCTGATAACTAGCTGCATGGGTAGTGCCCATAGTACCTAACCCGACTATTCCAACCTTCACTCCCCTCACCTCCGTGGAACTTGTTGCTTAAACTTAAAGAAGACCCACCGACTAGATCGATACTGTTTATATCTTCTTTGATAGGTATTTGTTTCCTTCCTAGGTTGATCCTGTCACTACTGGGCTGTATCATTGTTTTCCTTGATTGCCTGCTTCGCCAGATAATCGCACCGTTCATTGAACTCATCATCGGAATGACCTTCTACCTTAACCCAGTGCACCTGGTGCTCCTTAGTCAAAGCCAAAAGTCTTTTCCATAGATCTTGATTCTCCACTGGCTGCTTTTTCACGTTGAGCCAGCCATTTCGCTGCCATTTATCTAGCCACTCCCGCTGAAATGCATTGACGAGGTATGCACTATCACTATGTAGCTTGACCAAGCATGGCCGCTTCAGTGCCTCAAGCCCTCCGATAGCCGCCATTAGCTCCATTCTTTGGTTGGTAGTGTGGGCTTCATAGCCAGTTAGCTCCTTCTTGTGGGGACCATACATCAGCAAAGCCGCCCAGCCACCGGGCCCCGGATTGCCGGAGCAAGCTCCATCGGTATAGATAATAACCTCAGGTAAACCCACCTAGCTCATTCCCCCTTCCTTGGACTAGCTAGAGCCTAACACAGAAGGGGGATGACGTCTAGTCTCCCCCCTAGTGAGGCACTTTGCCATTAGATCAGACCTTTCCCATTTACAACCTGTTAGTATATGGAGGTATGGGCGGTTTCCACCATTGCCAAGAAATTCTCGGTTGGTACATTAGGAGTGATGCTATGGCTTGACGCTAGGACAAAGGCACCATCGCGACCGACAGCATCGATTACCTCCCTGGCCTCTGCTTGAACCATAGATGGAGTACCTGAGCTGAGATTGCCGCCTACATCGAGATTCCCAACGAGGCAAAGACGGTTACCAAAGCGTTTGCGGACTTCTCGGATATCCATACCGTAGGGCTCTATGGGGTTAAGAGCCGTAACACCCATATCCAGAAGATCTGGTAGGATCTCCATGATATCACCGTCACTGTGATACAAGATAGAGATGCCTTTTTCCCTGGCAGGAGCCATTAACCGATCCATCCGATGTATCCATAGACGCCGAAACAGCTTAGGCTCCACAAAAAGGCCCGACTTATAGGCAACGTCATCTCCAATGTAGAGAAACGATAGGTCATACTCAAGTATCTTGTTGATCATAGCTGCATAATACTCAGATAACACATCTAGCACCATCTCAATCAACTCAAGATCATCGTAGAGCATGAGCATGAATCTCTCAAAGCCAAATACATCGAAATAAGTAGTTGTGAAAAACTCCCCCAGTAGTACAAAAACACCAATATCTGTACCCTGAACCGCCGTGCAATAATCCGTTAGGAGAGCGAACCTATCGGCAAGATGATCCATGTTCACCGGTAATACCCGCTGCCAAGCCTCTCGAGAATCGATCTTGAAATCCAAGGGCTGTGGCTTCCCACCTCCATCTAGATAACGCAAGGGATTATCATAGAAACACATACCGATGGCATCCTGCCCAATTCTTCGCACTAGCTTGATATAATCCTGAGGTGGGATATTTGCCAGAGAATGGGTACTTTCCTTTTCTAGCAGAGTACCGATAGTAGGGTTATCGATAAGAACCTCGAAATTGGGGACTCTATCGGCCTTGCCGCCCTTAAGGGTCGTCAGCAATCGCTGGATATTCGGTGCACGATATGGGTTGCTCACCTGCTAGCCCCCTTTAAATAGATTCTAGAATGCTGCGCCGATTATTAGGCGGGGCTACCGATTGGCAGCCCCGCGATGTTCCTGGGTCGGACTACCCTGACCTATGCTACCATTTGGTCAAATCCCAAGTATCCTTATTCTGCCGGTAGACCTCCTCAGCCGATTTCTCATACCATTCCTGCAATCGATTAGCCGCCTCATCTAGTGTAATATCCTCCAGAATGTATTCGGCTACCACTCTTGTCCAGTTAGTCCACAGTTCAGACGTGATCATCTGGCTATTCAACGTATGCCAGTAATAGTCTGGCTCAGCGATATCCATCGTTTCCTTGAACCCCTGTAGATGGGGGGCAGCTTCAACTCCCTTTACACCCGGCAGGTTAAAGCCATATTCATTGACGTACTGCTTTAGGTTTTCGGGAGCAGTGATGAACATCAGGAAATCCACACATTTATCCACAGTACCATCTTTGACAGCAGTGTTAGTGATCTGCCAGGTGGTACTATAGCCAGCAGAACCCTTACCAGACATGACACCGCCGCCGAATCTGGAGTCTTCCTCTGTCATATCAGGATATCCAAATGTACGCAGCTCAAATGTACGTTTGTCATCCTCCATCGCGCGAACGATATGACCACCCACACCCTCCAACATGGCTATCTTGCCCTGAACAAAGAGTGAGTAGGGGTCAATTCCTCCTGCGGCCCATCCCTTGGGATAATGGTCAGCGATGCGCTTATTCCATTGTAAGAATTCTAGGTTTCTTTCATCCTTGCCACTAAAGATGCCCTGCTTTATGGCCCTTACCAGTTCTTCTGTATCGATGATGTTGTCGGGGCGCAGTACATCCATGTCGGCGATCCTGTCCGACCACATAACTGACTCTAAGGGATGCATGAACCAGGTTGGCCCAGAGGATCCACCAGCACCCCCTGCTGATTTCATAGTGCTGAGCGCCACATATCCTGCTGCCTCAATCTTCTCGATCACAGCCAAAAACTCTCCAAAGGTTTTGGGTGGTTCAAGGCCCAATTCAGCGAATATATCAGCATTATACATATAACCGATGGGAATCATGTCTACACCAATCCAGTAGAAATTCCCATCCGCTGATTTCAAAGATTGCATCCATGTTTCATAGAACAGGTCCGCCCACCGTTTGTTACCCTCTACGTAGGGATTGGATTTTTCCAGATATGGGCTCATATTCACAACCCAACCCTTGCTGTAGTCGGCGTCTTTGTGTATGCCCATATTCTGAAAGACTATGTGTGGTGCAGTTCCACCGGCGAACTGAGCCACCATCCAGTCTCGCTCATTTGATTGGGGTATAGCGGGGAACTTTATCTTGTAGCCGGGATTTAGCTTCTCCCATTCCTTAGCCAAGTCTTCCAAGACCTTGGTCGGATATGGGTTGGCCGGAGTTCGAATCTGAACCTTGGTGGGATTGTAGTTAAACTGATCTCCTCCAGCATGGAAGATAATCTCTTTGGTCGCGCCAGATACCACTGTGGTCATGCCCATGATTAAGCTGATTGACACCAAAAGTAGCACCATTTTGGTACTTTTCATTTAACTTCCCCTCTCCAAGATGATAATGGTTTACCGACAACTTAGACAAAAGCTTTCTTCGATGCTTTAGCCACGATCACCCCTTTCCGCCAATTGCACGGGACATCTTGCTGGAATTAGGCGGCATATCCTAGAACACACCCTAGACCTTTAGGGCTCCGCTCGTAAGACCCTGAACAAATAGGCGGCTCGCTAGGGCAAATAGCACAATTAAAGGGATAGATGCTATCACATAGCCTGCCATTAGTGGACCCCACACTGTATAAAACAACTGTCTAAACTGCATCAGTCCGACAGTAAGTGGGAAAAGACCATCATCAGATAACACAACCCTAGGCCAGATAATGTTGTTCCAGGTGCCCAAGATGTTAATCACAACTAAGGTGCCGATGATTGGTTTAGATAAAGGCAGCCCTATGTAAAAGAAGCAACGAATGCTATCAGCACCATCGACTCGTGCGGCCTCAAATAATTCCTCTGGCAAGCCTTCAAAAAATGCTTTTAGAAGGAATATGCCAAAGACTTGACCTCCGGCGACCATGGGCAAAATCATGGCCCAGCGTGTACCCAATAACCCCAAGTTTCTTACCAACACAAACTGTGGAATCAAGGTAACGGCAGGTGGAACCATGAGTAGACTGATCACCATTAGATAAAGGAAGTCGCGTCCTGGAAAATCAAACCGTGCAAACACGAAGGCGGAAATACAGGCCAAAAACACTGTCCCTAGGGCAATAGACACGGCATATATGACCGTGTTAAGCAGATACCCCGAGATCATGGGCCATACTGCAACATAGTTCTCAGTCTGGAAAGGCGCCTCCACCCCCCACGGATTATGATCAAACTGTGTATCGCTCTTGAAAGAAATATTCACCATCTCAAGAACCGGCACGAAAATCATTAATAAAAATGCAATCAAGATGATATGAATAGGCAGCTGCATTTTCCTTATACTCACGAGCATATGTCATACCCCCTAAGCATCTACATTGGGCCTAATGAACCTCATGTTTACCCAGGTAAGGATTAGGGTGATGGCAAAGATCACCATGCCAATGGCACATGCGTAACCGAGCCTCCCATAGGTAAAGGCAACCTGATACATATGGAGCCCTGGTACCATAGTGGCAGTTCCGGGCCCTCCATTGGTTAACACAAACTGCGTTTCATAGCTTTGTACTTCCGAGATCAAGCTAAGGATGAGAAGTAGCCTTACTTGGCCTAAGATCATAGGCAAATCTATCTTCCAGAACCGTTGAAAGATGTTACACCCTTCTAGGATGGCGCTCTCAATCACTGATGTAGATAGCCCTTGTAGTCCTGCTAGATAGATAAGAGTATTGGTGCCCACGATCCAGGGGAATCCAACGAACATCAATGCTTTCAGGGCAGTAGTAGATTCCCCAAGCCACGCGTGCTGCAAGCTTTCAAGACCTAAGGCTTTTAGGAGAGCATTCAGCAAACCAAATTGACCGTCATAGATGAATTGCCAGAGAAAAAGAGAGACGATTGTGGGAACTACCATCGGTATCAAAAAAGCCACTTGGTAGAAGCGACGTGCTCTATCATTCTTTAGATTAAACAAAAGCTCTGCTACCAGAAGTGACATTATGTTAATAGCCAATATGCGAAACAATGACAGCTTCGCTATGTTACCTACCGCTCTCAGGAAAATCTTATCCTGGAAAAGCTCTAGGTAGTTGCTAAAGCCCATGAAAATCGCTTGAGCTCCATTCCAGTCGAAAAAGGATCGCCATAGAGCCGTTACTGGTGGATAATAGCTAAATACTATCAAGAAAACGAACATCGGTAACAAGGCCAAATAACAGTAGCGACTTGCCATGATACGGCTCCAAAGAGAGTCATCCCTGGCCTTCGGGCGGTGCACAACCTTCGAAGGCGCTACTGGCATTGTTTTCACCCCTTTCGCAAACGACTCTTTATTGATAGACCAGCTTAATAGTCCCATTCCCAGTTGAAATGCCTAGCTTTACATAGGCAGAGCCTTCTACATCCTCGACACAGTAGGTGTCGCCACTAAGGGCCTGACCATTAAAGATTAGCTCTGCTAAGGTTCTGTCTTTAGGGAGCAAAAGCTCTAGAGCAACACAATCTGCCAAGGAGGCAATCTTGAGGTGGTATTCACGTTGTTCAGGAATATGCTCCCATTCATATGCCACATAGGCTAGTGAAGCACCATAGCATACCCGTACCTGGGCTTGCCTAACCTTAGCAATATCCCACCTTGGAGCAATCTTTGCCTTCTGGAACCTTGTGTAAAGATCCACAACACCGCAAAGCCCTTCAACAAAGGCATAAAGCATTGCCGAAGAGCCCCAGCCGTCAGTTGGCAAAGCTTCTGGACTGGTACTTGTTTCCTTCGAAGAAGGCTCACCAGAAGGGAAATACCAAAGATAGGTCTCACCTGTCTCCTCGATCATGTCCTTATAGCGGCGGAGGATATCCACACCATACTCTTCAAAACCATGGTCAAAGGCCGCCCTAGCCAATTCACCCCCCACAAGTGGCATGATGCCACCATTTACATATGCCCCAGGGATTAGTCTCCCATAGCCAAATGCCCCTTCGGGAAAGGGTGGATCGATACTAAACCACTCTGCGAAAGCATCGGTGGTCTCCCTCCGCTCCATATACTCGCTAATAATCGACACACATCGCTGATGATCTACTACCCCACGATTCATCCCATATGTATTGCTTAGGCTAAGCTGTCTAGCCTCATCTACACCCTCGACCTCTACCTCTATAGGATCAATATGTACTTGATGAGTATAAAACTTTCCATTCCAGCAATACCTATTTAGGTTTTCCACGACCTTGGAGCTAACTTTTCTCCAGTAGTCTGCTCTGTCGGTCTGGCCACATTCCTCGCATAATACCGCTAGTAGGTTACATGCCTGGGCGAACCCGGTGTTATCTCCATGCATGATACAGAAAGGCTCATTTTCTCGTATCTGACCTGTGGCTCGCTCTTTACCACCTGTATAGGCAAAATCCCAAGTATCAATGGTAAAAGCTCGCTTAACAAGTCCATAATCCTCTGCCCAACGAAGCGGAGAAGTCATGGTATACTGAAGAGCGGCATCTAATCGGGGCAGGTATTTTTTCACCCACTCTAGATCACCTGTGATTTGCCAAACACGAAATGCAGCTTCTACCACCAGATACTCTACATCGGCTTCTACCTCCACCCGTTTGCAGCTACCATCCTTGGCGACAAAGTCGTAAATACTACCATCTGGCATTTGGTGATCCAGGAAAAACTCAACTGCACTGACTACATCTGACTCAAAGTATCTAAAGCCTTTCATCTGATGGGCATGATCTCTAATCCAAATCATGGGTGAGTCAGGACTCCTATAGCCATACACCCGCTTCCCATCTATCTCTATACCAAGAGTGTCATGAGCCATAAACCCTTGTATCTGCGGATAGAAACCATCAAACTCCCCCGTGTCGGTACTTGCCGACATCTGGCAATTAAGTTGGAAACGCACCTGTGCTTCCATATTGGTATCGTAGGCGACATGCACAATATGTTCTCCCAGTGCCCCTTCGGGATACAGCCGTATCTGGGTCGAGGCTGAATCGGAAGGATTCCGTTGTAAAATGATCTGGCAGTACCGGTGTCCTTTCGCATCAGTCGCTAACATCTGTAACGAACTAGCTCCTTCGGGCCATTCAATGGTCAGTTCTATGTCCTCTAGTACTTGAATGGTTTGCTTGTCTAAAGAGATCGACCTACCACGCATACTTGATTCACTTCCTTTTCTTGGGTATATACCTTGGCTGTTGACTCCCTTACAACTAGCTCAGGCCTTAGATTCACCATTAGATGCTGACGCTCCTTAGCCTCTACCTCACTAACAAGGATATCAACTGCCCGCTCCCCGATAGCTAAGACATCCTGTCTTACCGTAGTAAGAGCTGGCTCAGCGATCCCGGAATACACCTGGTCATCATAGCCAGCAATGCTAAGTTCGTCTGGCACCCGGATACCTAAATCTTCGGCTGCTCTTAACACCCCTAAAGCCTGCATATCAGTTAAGGCGAATATGGCAGTGGGTGGATCGCTAGATTCTAGCATCTCTATAGCTGCGACATAGCCATCATAGACACTAATCTTTACCTTCTCTGCGATCAATCTGGCATCAAGCTCAACTTTATGCTGCTTAAGGGCACTTACATAACCTTGATACCGGTTGGAAAACTCTTGGGGCAGGTTCATCAGACTTTCGGGGAGGAAAATCCCTATGCGGCGATGACCCAATGATAACAAGTGAGAAGTAACCTCATAACCACCCGCTACATCATCGGAAACTACAAAGGGAATATCAAGATCAGGATAGTAACTGTGGATACTAACCATAGGTTTATTTGATTCCTTCAACTTCGCCACGACATCGCGGCTGGCATCCAGCAGTATCCAGGCTGTGTCATCCCATATCTTGATTCTGTCATATGTATCGGACACGATCTGATATGAAACCGGAAGACCATGTTTTTCAGCCCCTTTGATCACACCCCGAATTGCATTCACATAAAACGGGTTAAATAGTCCCTCATTGTTAGTCTCATTGGTCAAATGGTGCACAAATCCTATACGAGAGAAACCCTCTGACCCCTGGCTCAGGTGGTTAACAAA
>JAAYSL010000252.1 GCA_012518315.1 Bacillota bacterium
CCCCCACCGCCAAGCACCCTGCAGGGCAACTAAACACAGGGGAGTATATGAGCCTGCGATGAGCACATAGATCATACTGTGATCAATCTTTCGCAGGATGCGGGTACACCCCCACGATACACGCAAAGCATGGTAAATAGTACTAGCTGAGTAGAGCAGGACTAGGCTCACTCCATAAACAGCAAAACCCACGACATGCCGGATGCTCCCCTGGATGGCACCTTTATACACCAGGAAAACCATACCTATTACTGAGAGCGCTGCACCAATCATGTGACTTAACGCATTGACCGGCTCTTTTATTCTAATAATCAAAACCTCCCCCTCAGGTAGGGCGAAACAATTCTGGCAGAATGACGCCCCTTAACTGTTCTCCTTGGAACTGCACTTCCGAGTCTGAAGCTCATCTAGTACTGACAGCTATTCTAGCAATATTCCCTTTTGCTGCCATATGTGCTTTCGCATGAGTTGATCTGGGTGGCTTTCGATTTCTCATTTACTTCGCTGACCGTATTCCTCTGCAATCTTGGTTAAAACGGATACGCAATCATCCATTGCCTGCACACAAGCGTACTCCATCTTTGAGTGATGATTGTGGCTGCCGGTTCCTAGATTCGGACAGGGAAGTCCCATGAACGACAATCTTGCTCCATCCGTTCCACCCCGCACGGGACGACTGCAAGGGGTCCCACCTACTGCCTTTACCGCTTTATGAGCAGTCTCAATCAGATGCCAGTGGGGCTTGATCTGTTCCGCCATGTTAGCATAGCTGTCAATAATCTCAACCTGAACCGTTCCCACTCCGTATTTCTGATTAAGCTTCTCAACCACTTGGCTGATCATAGCCTTCTTCTCTTGAAACTTCGTGGAATCATGATCACGGAGAATATAGGTCAAATGAGCTTCTTCCACAGTGCCACCTAAATCTGTCAAGTGGTAAAATCCTTCGTACCCTTCCGTATGTTCTGGTCGCTCTTTGGCAGGAAGCAAGCTATCGAATTCCATGGCAATTAAGGAGGCGTTCTTCATCTTTCCTTTCGCGGTGCCTGGATGAATATTTAGGCCCTTAATAGTGATTTTGGCTGTAGCTGCATTGAAGGTCTCGTATTCCACTTCACCAAAGGCACCACCATCGACTGTATAGGCGTAATCCGCACCAAACCGCTTTACATCAAAGCGATCCGCACCTCTGCCGATCTCTTCATCGGGGGTAAATCCGATTTTGATCATCCCGTGCTTGATATCCGGATTGTTAAGTAACACCTCTGCCATGGTAAGTATCTCTGCAATCCCCGCTTTATTGTCCGCGCCAAGTAGGGTCGTTCCGTCGGTCACTACAAGATCGCATCCCACATACGCCTTCAGCGAATCATACTCATCAGAACTCAAGACAATGCCTTCCTCCTGATGGAGAATGATGTCTCCCCCGTCATAGTTCTCAACTATACGGGCCTTAATGTCTTGGTAGGGTACATCTTGCACCACATCCATATGGGCAATAAAACCAATGACAGGACCTGACCAGTCTTCGATGTTCGACTCAATGGTGCCAAAAACATAGCCGTTTTCATCCATGCTCGCATCCTTGATCCCAAGAGCCTGCATTTCCTCTACCAGAGCCTGTCCAAACTCCAACTGCCCACGTGTACTGGGACACGTATCACTGGTTTCATCTGACGCTGTTTCATACTGCACGTAGTTCAATAATCGTTCGTATGCCCTCATAGCCATGCCCCCTAGGTTGATTTCGCCAAGCGCTTAGTAATCCTTGATCAGTTTCTATTATCTCATATAGCATATCGATTGCATCCTTTTTTTCCCCATAGTGAGGGATAAGTGGCACCTACCTTATACAGGATTTTTCTATACTTGGGCGAATTATCACTATATAGTCTACAGTACTCTTTGGGAGGTGATACCCTTACACTGTATCCTTCGTCTGACAGCAGCAAATTCAAATTGGAGGAGGCTTGTGACATGCAAAGAGGTTTAAGTATCCTGCTAGTGTTTCTGTTGGTCTTGACCTTAGCTGGGCCGTCATTTGGCAAAGAGATCACCCTCAGTTACTGGACACATGCCGACCGTAATCGCGAGGATCTAGAGAAAACCTTGATTGAAGAATTCATGGCTCAGAACCCCGGTGTCACTATTGAGTATGATGTAACCGGTTCTACAGATCATCGGGAGCGCTTACTGCCTGCTTTTGCCGCTGGCAGGGGGCCGGCAGTGTCTTCAGTGCCATCTCAGTGGATAGCCCCACTAATTGATAATGGAGCAGTAGCACCTTTGGATGCCGAGGCTATGGGCTTTGCAAGTCAGCAGTCAGTAATCGATGCCTATGTACCTGGCTCTCTCGATTATGTGATTCGGGACGGTGTCCTGTATGGTGTACCATTGGAAGTAACCAACTGGAACCTATTTATTAATAACATTCACTTCCAAGATGCTGGGCTCGACCCAGTTAGTGATGCCCCGAAGACTTGGGAGGAGCTCTTAGAAGTAGCCGATAAACTGACCATCCGCCGAGGGGATGTGCTAGAAAGACGGGGATTTGACTTTCGCTACCAAGAAATGGACGTATGGTTTGAGCCCATGATCGAACAGGCCGGCGGCCAAATCTTCAGTACTGATTACACCAAAACTCTAATTAATTCCCCGGCAACTCTCAGGGTTCTTGAGTACTTCCGAGAGTTTGGGCCAAAAGGTAGAAACCTGGGAGGCCCATCCTACGTGGCAGCCCATTCAGCCTTCTACACTGACAAAGATACTGTCTCCATGGGCCTTTCCGGACTATACCAGGTTCTTAGGATTAAAAGGGCGGACATGGATCTATACGATAACTTTACCGTTGCTGCTTTACCCCGCTTTGAGGGTGGCCGGGATGTAGGAAGCCGCATCTACATGCATGCCTACATGGTGAATCCAACTTTGACCGCAGAAGAGCAAAAAGTAGCGTGGGAGTTTATCGGTTATCTTACCGCCCACGGAGAGGATTACCTAGCAGCTAGTGGTCTAGTCCAGCCTCGTTTGGACCTTACCAATACTGAGACATTCAAAGACCTAAAGTTTTCTCAGCTCTTCATCGATGAAATGACCAAAGGACGCTACAGTGAATATGTGCCTAACCGAAACCTGATCTTGGAATCCTACATAGCCATGACAGAAGCCGCTATGCTGGAGACAACCGGTCTTCAGGAAATTCTTTCCCGAGCAGAGCGGGCCATCAATGGCCATTTGAACGACTAAAAGTGGCGGGGTA
>JAAYSL010000253.1 GCA_012518315.1 Bacillota bacterium
GCAACATCTCGAACCCAGCAGTTAAGCCCTCCAGCGGTGATGGTACTGCCGGGGTAACCCGGTGGGAGAGTAGCTAGTTGCCAGAATACCTTTACAAGAACCCAGTGGGGAAACCTACTGGGTTCTTAGATATACTGCTCCTTGTGTATTGTATACACGCTTTGAGACGGATATCGTCGGGCCATCGCCTGGCAAATGATACATTCAGGCATAAAGTATGGTGTGGGTGCAGGAAAACGGCATGGAGCAGAGAATTATGTCTTAAGTCACGCAAGGGAGCCCTTAGCTTCACAATTCCGCGAGATATGCCCTCAGGCCTTGCGCAGTAGTTAGGCAGAGTCTGGGGGCTCAAAGCAACATGATGAGTGGAGGGGAGGATCAGAAAAGACCATCTCGATGATTATTTAGTATCGGAACATAGACTTGAGGAAAAGAGGAGGCTATGATTGTGAAGAGATTTATGTCCATAATGCTTGTCGCTTTGATGGTTTTGACAGTAACCGGTATGACCATGGCAGCCGACTACAAGATTGGTGTAGTTACTGGTACCGTATCCCAGGGTGAGGATGAGTACCGGGGTGCGGAGAATGTAGCAGCGAAATACGGTGATATGATCAAGCATGTAGTTTACCCGGATAACTTCATGCAGGAGCAGGAGACCACCATTGCTCAGATCGTGCAGCTAGCTTCTGATCCGGCTGTAAAGGCTATTGTAATTTCTCAGGCTGTTCCTGGAACGGTAGCAGCTATCCGTCAGGTACGAGATATTCGGCCAGAAGTAAAGTTTATTCTTGGCGTACCGCATGAGGATGTACCTATAGTAGAGAGAGCCGCGGATGTGGCGATAGAGACCGGCCAGCTTGATCGTGGACGAACTATCATCCAGCTCGCCCATAAGATGGGTGCTAAAAAGTTCCTACATTATTCGTTTCCACGACATATGTCCATGGAGCTCTTGGCAGAAAGGCGCGACATCATGAAGGACGAAGCTGCCAAACTCGGGATGGAGTTTATCGAAGTTACCGCCCCAGACCCCATGGGTGATTCTGGGATTCCTGGAGCCCAGCAGTTCATTCTGGAAGATGTACCTCGGCAGGTAGCTGAACATGGTAAAGACATTGCCTTATTTAGCACTAACTGTGCAATGCAGGAGCCGCTAATTATCGGAGCACTGGAAAACGGTGCCATATTCCCAGAGCAGTGCTGCCCAAGTCCCACACATGGGTACCCTGGTGCCTTAGGCTTGAAGATCACCGAGGATATTCAAGGTGATATGAACGCCATTTTGAAGGCAATCAATGATGCCGTAGTGGCCAAGGGTGGTGCAGGTCGATTCGCCACTTGGGGAGTTTCCTTTAATATGATGACTGTAGAAGCCGGTGTTGAACTGGCCCGAGCCGTTGTTGAACAGGGTCTCGATCTTGGTGATATGGATGCTGTGGCCGAGGTTGTTGCTAAGGCAACTGGCTTAGATGTACTGGCGTCTCGCTATAGTGATGCAGGCAATTTCTATATGTTCACCATGGGATCGGTCATTTTTGGTGAGACGGAATTCTAGGTAAGTGAGCATCTAGAAATGACTATTGGGTATATGGGAAATAGGCATAAGCAAGCTTACACCCGATATACTCGCATATCCTAGAAAAGGCGGTTACCCAGGTTGCTTTGCAGCCGGGTAACTGTCTCTATGTGGGAGGGATAAGAGACACAGTGGCACATGTGTTAGAAATGCGAGGGATTAACAAGAGCTTTTTCGGGACTACCGTTCTTAAAGACGTAGACCTCGCTGTAGATGCCGGAGAAATCCACGCCCTAGTAGGTGAAAACGGTGCAGGCAAATCAACCTTGATGAATATACTCTTTGGCATGCCTGTTATCCATAATACCGGGGGGTATGAGGGGCAAATCTTGGTAGATGGGGAGCAGGTGGAGATCCCTTCACCGGGTGTAGCTATGCAACTTGGTATTGGCATGGTGCACCAAGAGTTTATGCTGATGCCGGGCTTTACAGTCACAGAGAATATCAAGCTTAACCGTGAGATAAGTCGTCCCAATTTGCTAAGCAGAATTATCAGTGACAAGCTAGAACTATTAGATGTATCGCAAATGGGCAAGGACTCCCGGCAGGCACTTGATAAGCTGGGAGTTGACATTGATCATTGGCTTCCGGTAGCAGGGTTACCGGTAGGATACATGCAGTTTGTAGAGATAGCAAGAGAGATAGACAAGAGCCAAGTGAAAGCACTAGTCTTTGATGAACCTACGGCAGTCCTTACAGAAAGTGAAGCAGAGCTGTTTTTGGGAGCTGTGCAAAGGCTGTCAGAAGCTGGGTTAGCCATACTGTTCATATCTCACCGCCTAGCTGAAGTGGTGGCGGTGGCTCATAGAATAACAGTACTCCGAGATGGTGAGGTAGTAGGACGGTTATCTCAAAATGGTGTCAAGGTGGAGCGAATTGCCGAAATGATGGTGGGAAGACAAATTAAGCGCCCTGCTTTGCCGCCCCGCACGAGCGAGCCCAGTGACGATGACATTATCCTTGAAACAAAGAATCTGGAAGTGCAAATGCCAGGAGAAAGACTAAAGGGACTTAACCTGGCGGTTAGGCGTGGCGAGATCTTGGGTCTCGGCGGTTTGGCGGGCCATGGTAAAGTGGCAGTAGCTAATGGTATTATGGGGCTTTATCCTGCCAGCGGCTCGGTACGAATAGAAGGCAGAGAGTTGCCCCTAAATGATCCTGCTGCAGCTTTGCAGAGTCGCCTGGCCTTTGTCTCGGAAGATCGGCGTGGAACTGGCTTGTTGCTGGATGAGTCCATTGAAGATAATATTGCATTTACTAGTATGCAGAGTCAAAACCGATTTCTCAAGGGGAGCGTACCCTGGCAAGGGTTGCGTGTCAGGGATGGAGAGGCTATCAGGAAACAGGCACTGAAAACCATCGAAGAGTTGGATATCCGTTGTACTGGGCCTGAGCAGCCGGTGCGTAGGTTAAGCGGAGGCAATCAACAGAAGGTGTGCCTTGCGCGAGCCTTAACGCTTTCTCCGAGGATTCTGTTTGCTTCAGAACCAACTCGAGGGATCGATGTAGGCGCCAAGAGCCTTGTTTTGGATTTATTGGTCAAGTTCAATAGGGAGCTCGGTATGACAGTTGTCTTAACCTCGAGTGAATTGGCAGAGTTGAGAATGATTTGTGATAGGATTGCGATTATCTACCAAGGTCGTCTAGTGGGAATCCTTACTCCTGACGATTCAGATGTTGAATTTGGACTGATGATGGCCGGTGGGAGAGTGTCGGAGGTGGGCGTAGGATGAAGGAGAGGCTAAGGAACCTCATTGCACAGCTGGGTGTTCCCCGGGTAATCATAATTGGCTTTGTTCTAGCTTTATTTGTCATTGCTTATTCGACGAAGCTACCCATTGGCCCGCTTTTTAGCGCTTCATTAGTAAGGGTTGGCATGAATGGCGTTTTGGTTTTGGCGATGGTTCCTACCATCAGTGCTGGGGTGGGACTTAATTTCGGCTTGCCGGTTGGCGTTCTTTGTGGTCTAGTAGGTGCACTGATCAGTATGCAGATGGATTTCAAGGGCTTTATGGGATTTATCATGGCTATCCTGTTTAGTCTTCCTTTGGCTGTGTTGGCAGGCTGGGGCTATGCTGCTCTTTTGAACAAAGTAAAAGGGCAGGAGATGATGGTTGGGACGTATTTGGGCTTTTCTAGTGTAGCCGGTATGTGCATTTTCTGGCTGTTGGCTCCCTTTGATAACCCCGAGCTTGTTTGGGCAATCGGTGGACAAGGTCTACGTTACACTTTGACTTTGGATAATCACTTTGGTAAGGTGTTGAATCGGTTGTTCCAGGTTTCTTTCGGTGGGCTGGAAATACCCTTGGGACTGCTGGGATTCTTTGGTCTAATGTGCTTGCTAGTTCATCTCTTTTTCAGCACCAAAATGGGATTGGCGGTAAAGGCCGCCGGTGCCAACCCCAGGTTTGCCCAAGCGTCAGGCATAGATCCTGATCGTACTCGTACTGTAGGAGTAGTGCTTTCAACAGTCTTAGGTGCGATAGGTATAGTGGTTTACGCGCAGAGCTATGGTTTCATTCAGCTATATATGGCACCCTTAATGATGGCGTTTCCGGCTGTAGCGGCTATTCTAATAGGTGGCGCGAATTTGCAGAGGGCTACCATCGGCCATGTCATCTTGGGGACATTTTTGTTCCAGACACTGCTGACCACCGCGTTGCCGGTGACAAGTCGGGTGATTCAAGGGGACATTTCCGAAGTCGCTCGTTTGATTATTAGTAATGGTATGATACTCTATGCCCTGACTAGGGGAGACGGGAGGGAGACAGCATGAACACGCAAACTTCTGCAGTTTCGGCAAATATGAGTGCTGGTCTCATGTCTATTGTCAAGAAAAACGCTGTTCCCATTCTCTTCGCCATTCTATCCATTTTGAGCGTTGTGGTGGCGAAGATGAATCCCCTGTTTCTCGTCAATGAAATTATCACTCGACTGGCGCGGAACGCTTTCTTAGTTCTGGCCCTTCTGATACCTGTATCAGCTGGGTTGGGTCTCAACTTCGCCATAGTCGTCGGAGCAATGGCAGGGCAAGTCGCTGTTATTGCTATCACTCATTGGAAGATCGAAGGCTTGCTTGGCTTTTTCTTGGCAATGCTGGGTTCTGTTCCCTTGGCGGTGATCATGGGCTATCTTGTTGGTCAGGTAATGAATCGCGCCAAAGGCAGAGAGATGATCACTTCTATGGTGCTAGGGTTTTTCGCTAACGGTATTTATCAACTGGTCTTTCTTTTTCTGGTGGGTACCGTGATACCAATGAAAAACCGCTCGATGATGCTTCCGGATGGGGTGGGTATCCGCAATACTGTAGATCTTTTCGGTATATCCAGGGCATTAGATAATCTATGGCGAATCAATGTAGCTGGTATTCGAATTCCATTGGCTAGCCTGCTTTTGGTTGTCTTGCTATGTATAGCCCTACACTATTTCATGCAAACGCGGCTAGGTCAACAGATGCGGGCCGTAGGGCAGGATATCAACATTGCTGCGGTTGCCGGTATCAACGTGGATCGCACTCGAGTTATTGCTATGATTCTTTCGACAGTGTTGGCTGCCTGGGGTCAATTGATCTTCTTGCAGAATATCAGCACGCTCAACACCTACAATAGCCATGAACAGGTGGGCACATTTGCTATAGCGGCACTCTTGGTAGGTGGAGCGACCGCCCGTAGAGCGACGATATGGCAAGCCTTGTTGGGTGTTCTGCTATTTCACACGCTTTTTGTGGTGTCACCGTCGGCCGGGCAGGCAATCATTGGGATCCCTCAGATCGGCGAGTATTTCCGGGTCTTTGTGGCCTACGGTGTAATTGGAGTAGCTCTAGCACTCCACGCCTGGCAAGCAAGAGAATAGAGGCCACGGGCTTTCTTTTGATGTGGAAAGTCTGGTTTGGCAGGGAAACTGCCCTGGCTGGTGGAAATAGTCAGCAAGCCCCATATGTGGAAGGACGATGAAATTGGGTCAACTAAGTAGGCACCTGGCGGCTTTGCGTGAAGGTTACGCCTGCAATTGTGGGCGTACACATAAAGCCTCTATAGTAGATATTCAGGTAAGGAGTAACCTTCTAGCCAGTATACCGGACAAGTTAAGGGGATTGGGGTTAGAGAGAGCAGTTCACTTGGTTGCGGACACGAATACCATGTTGGCGGCCGGTCAGGTTGTGGAAGGAGCCTTAGAAGGCGCTGGTTTTGACGTCACCAAGACGGTCTATTCAACCACTACTCATCAGGATTTGGTGCCTGACGAGAAAAGCTTGGCACGGCTGATTCTCGAAATTCCTATATCGGCAGAGGCAATTTTAGCGATTGGTTCGGGTACAATAACAGACTTGGTAAGAGCTATAGCTTACAGGCTGGGTAGGCCTTTCGTTAGTGTGCCCACCGCCCCTTCCATGGACGGCTATGCCTCAACAGTAGCGCCGTTAATTGTCGGAGGGTTTAAGCGCACTTTTCCAGCCAGCCCGCCTTTAGCTATTTATGCGGATCTTGATGTCTTATGCAAGGCTCCGTCTCAAATGATCGTTGCCGGTTTTGGGGATCTTTTGGGGAAATTCACCGCTAGGGCAGATTGGCAGATAAGTCGGATCATTCATGGGGAGTATTATTGTCAATCGAGTTTAGGTCTAATAACGACCGCTTTGGAGCAGTGTTCAGCGAACCCCGAAGGCCTATATCGGCGAGACCCATCTCTTATTCAAGGCCTAATGGAGGGCCTAATACTTTCCGGTATTGCCATTACTATGGCTGGGAACTCTCGTCCGGCTTCGGGGGCAGAGCATCAGCTAGCTCACTATTGGGAGATGCGCAGTTTGAAGGAAGGCTCCCACTATCATCTGCATGGGACGAAAGTTGGGGTTGCAACTCCCTTGATCTTGGATATATATAGTAGGGTGCTGGCCATCGATCCAAGCAGTATTGCTGCCGCTGCTTTGCGCGGGAATTATCCAGAACCCAGCCAGATGGAGGAGCTAATCCGACACCACTACGGTTCCATGGCGGAGGAGATCTTGCGAGAATCCTCCGGCAAGAGGCTTACTGGGGAAGAAAGGGAAAACCGTATACAGTTGGTTCTATCCAAGTGGGATACAATCAAATCCTCTCTCAGTTGGTTGCCTCAGGCAGACGCAGTGACAGAAATGCTAAGCCAGGTTGAGGGAGCTACTACTCCGGAAGCACTGGGACTACCGGGAGAGTGGATAGAAGAGGCACTTATCTATGCACGCCACTTGAGGGCTCGCTATACTGTGCTGGATCTAGCTACCGAAATGGGTGTTATATGACCGAATTATCTGGACCTAGGGGGTAAAAGATGGGAGAACAGCTGACTTTAGCTTTGGTGTTTGGAGCCGGCTTTCTTTCTTTTGCTTCACCCTGTGTACTTCCCCTATTGCCTTCATTTCTGTCGTACGTTTGCGGTTTGTCGGTGCAAGCAGGTGAAAGGGGTTATAGTTGGGCGGAAAGACGCCGAATCCTGGCTCATACCATAGCTTTTGTTATTGGTCTTTCCACGGTGTTTTTGGCTTTAGGTTGGTCAGCTTCGCTCTTTGGTACCATACTTTTTGATTATAGTCACATTTTGCGCTGGATAGGGGCAGTTTTCATCGGCATCATGGGTCTTAAACTGCTAGGGGTAGTCTCTCTGCCCTTGCTTGATCGAGAGTGGCGATTTCACCCTACCGGTTCGGTCAGCTATGTGGGCTCGCTGCTTCTGGGAGTAGCCTTCGCCGCGGGTTGGACGCCTTGCATTGGTCCAATCTTAGCTGGTGTATTGGTTTTGGCTGGCTCCGAACCTCAGATGGCCTTGGCCTACTTGGCGGCGTATACGGTGGGCCTTGCTGTACCTTTCTTACTTTCCGCTCTCTTCCTAAGTAGTTGGCCGACATTACGACGTTATGTAAATATCGTACAGCCAGTTGCTGGGGCCATTCTATTGCTTTTTGCGGTGTTACTGGCAACCAACTGGCTGACAGGCCTTTCGACCTGGTTTATTGGCAAGGTAACCAGCTAACTCCTGGAAAAGCCTGTATTTCGGGTCATTTTGCCCAGAAAAACTAGCAGGATGTCTTGCCTGGATGTCTAAATGGGAAAGTATGTGTAATGCACTGTTCTCGCCAGCGGCGGCCACGGTATATATACAGGAGGTGTGGTGGTTGCCACCTTCGAGGGACAAGATACCACAACGTGTCAATGGACTGCTAAGGATACTACTCGGTTTAGTGTTAGTCGTGGCCGTATTGTCATGTCTAGTCGAGCCAAAGGCTGAGGCTTTTATCAACGTACATACAACGGTGGAGTCGGCCATGTATGATTTGTTTCAGGGCCCTGTGGAGATAGGAGGGGCCGAGCTTAGTGGTCTGAATCGAATTCTTATCAAGGATCTGATAGTAAGGGATCCTCTAAATGACTCGGTAGTCCTTCTCAAAGTGGACGAGCTGGTGCTTCGCTATAGTATCATTGGCCTCGTTGTGCACATCAGTAATGTAGAGAAGGCCATCAATGAGATCGTTTTGCGCAGACCTGAACTGTGTGTCCAAACAGAGGCTAATGGTCAATGGAACATAAGCAGACTGTTTAAGAAGCAGACTGGTGTGGATGGTGCTACACTAGATCTATTGCTTAGAATGGAAAAGGGCAAGGTCGTGTTCCAGGGTACTAACCTTGGCGTAGGGGATATACCTATAGGTCTAGATGGTGCCTTGCAGGTATCAGGCCCTTCGTTATCATTGGAGCGTGCTTCTATCAATGTGTTCAATTCCGACTTCGTGGCTAGTGGAACACTAGATAAGAGTACTGTTGATTTGACCCTAAAAGGCTCCCAGCTTGACCTCGATAGAATCACCGCCTGTTTCCCCCAAACTCAGGATACCATTGTTCGCGGGAAGGCGAAAATGGAAGTCAGGGCTAGTGGTTCGCCGACAAACTTGATTCTCGATGGGATGGTGTCCATGGGAAAGGGCACCCTTGAATTTCCCGCCCATCATAATGCCGATTACTCTATTGATAGCCTGGAGACGTTCTTCCGATACGAGGGAGAAGTGCTAGAGATTACCAAGCTAGAGATCGCCCAGGCCGATGCTCGGTTTCAGGCTCGAGGTGTGATCGATGGGAAGGGCAATATGAAGCTGGATGTGATTACACAGGCCTTCGATTTGGCGGAAAACCTTCGCTTCCTGAAAACCTACGGAATTAGTGGGAAGGCCAACGTGGCAGGTGTGCTTTCTGGTACAATATTACGTCCCGATTTTCGTGGTGAAGTCTATGTTACCAAAGGTAAGTTTTGGGGCCAGCCATATGATGAGCTAAGGGGTCATGTGGCACTCGACCTAAGTGATCTGCAGTTATCTGGCTGGAATATTCGCAGAGGGCGTGCTATCTATGCCCTTGCGGGAAGTATAGAATTTGGGTCTCCTTATACCGTAGACTTGAGCCTGCAAAGTAGTGGCGGCCGAGCCGAGGATTTGCTGGCAGCCCTGGGTATTCAGGGTGATTTGGTGGGACGCCTTGATGGCACCCTGGAGTTTAATGGACACCAAGGCTCACTTACTACTAGGGGCAAGTTGTATATGAGTGAAGCCCGCTTTCAAGATCAGGTGTTCGAATCTGGTAGTGCTGAATTTGTCTTAGAGCCAGGCAAGACATGGATCTCCCAGGGTAGTGTGGCCCTAGGGGGTGGCATCGTGGATTTCTCAGGAGTCACACAGGCGGACGGAGTTCTGCTGTTGGATGTCAAGGTTCAGAATATCCTGGCAGACAGGTTCCTGCTACTTAAGGATTTGGCTGATACCCTGAAAGGTAGGGTGAGTCTGACAGGGACGGCCTCGGTGAAAGGTTCTTTGGCTAAACCATGGATGAGGATGCACTTATCCCTTGACGAGCCCCCATCAAAAGCTACAGGTATGGAGGTTGATGTTCTCCTACAGGGACGCCAGATAGTAGTCAACAGTAAGGGTGCGCAGGCTTCATTGAGGAATTAGGCAAGTGTAGAGGGGCATCTTTAGATGCCCCTTCACTATCACTGCTTATAGAAAGAACTGATGGTTGCCGATTTTGACTGTACGGGGCTGCTGTGTTACCCATGATGTTGGCGAGACCTTACTGGGATTGTAAAAACCTGTAGACCCTTGCGAAGGATCTTGACCTGCCAAAGCGGCATAGATGACTTGCAGAGAGGCGGCATATACCGCGGGCTGGGTTTTCGGGTCAAGCTCCCAGATACGGCCATCTAATACCGGGGAATACTGGTAGTATAGCTTGCCATCAACCTCGATCGTCTGCATGATCACTTCTTCCAAGGTGTTGGGATATCGGGAGTCAGCTAAGCGATTTAGGACGCTGGCAGCCACGGCTATCTGTCCAATAGTTGTTTCACCTGCGGCTTCGGCGTAGACCAATCGAGCAAAGAGATCTATCTCCTCAGGTGTATACTTAAGCCTCATTGTTACATCCAGTATCACAGATTCAGAAGTAATGGTGATACTCCCCCTATATGGATGAAAATGGTCACTGGTGATTTCTATCTCGTACTTACCGGCCTCAAGCCCGGTTAGGGTGAATTGCCCGTCACTGGTTACGATGCTGTGGGAACCGATATGTACCATGGCCTTTGGAGTCAAATCACCGATACCCTCAAACTGGATGACTCCTCGCAGAGTCGATACGATGGGCGGAGTAGAGGAATCTGGTGGTGATTCGGGATCCTGTGGAGATGTAGGTGGTCTCTCCACATCTGGTGGTATGTCGGTGAAAGACACACATCCACTAGCTGTGAAAACTAGTATGGCGATTACAACGAATAACAAAATGCTTTGCCTGTGTGGCATGATTGTAGAACTCCTTTCCGCTACTCTAGAATGGCTATTGGTAGCTATATGACAGGCAGCCATTGATTTCCTGGTGGTAACTTATGGACAAGTAATGCTTAAAGAAGGTGACTGGGATGATCATGATCGGCACGGCTGGCTATGTTTACGACGATTGGGTGGGGCCCTTCTACCCGTCGGGTTTGGATAAACGGGAATGGCTGGAATACTATGCGGGCAGGTTTTCCTTTACTGAAGTCAATTCCAGTTTTTATCGGTTGCCAAACCCCTTCATGTTGGCGAAAATGGCGGAGAAAACACCAGCAGGGTTTCGATTTGCCATCAAAGCTTACCGGGGCATTACCCATGACCGGAAGGATGCCGAGGATGCCACAAAGACGCTAATCGATGCTGTTCGGCCCTTGGCAGAGGCCAACAAACTGGCTTGCATATTGGTTCAATTCCCGGCAAGCTATCGTAATACGCAGGAAAATCGGCGTTACCTTGCAGACATAAGCAAATACTTAACCGTGCATCCTACCAGTGTAGAGTTTCGTCATAGAAGCTGGGCAGAACCAGCAGTTTTCTCGTTTCTGGAAAACCTAGGTCTGGGATATGTGTGTGTAGATGAACCTAGGTTCGCAAGTCTCATGCCCCCAATAGTCAAGGCTACGGCCTCGCCGGCCTATGTCAGGTTTCATGGGCGTAACTATGAGAAATGGTGGCAGCACCAGGAAGCTTATGAGCGCTACAATTATCTCTACACCAGAGAAGAACTCCAGGAATGGGTGCCACAATTGCGGGAGCTTGAGAAGGAAGTTGGCGATGTGTATGTTGCTATGAATAACCATTACCAGGCCAAGGCTGCCACAAATGGAATGGAGCTTCGGGAGTTGCTTAAGGCTTCGCCAGATTGACTGACCCTGTCTTTTCTGGTATTATAGCGGCAAGTTTGGTCTAGGATGGGAGGGGTTGCCGATGGATTTCGAAGAGAAGTTTGGACGAGAAGGGCTCACCTTTGATGATGTATTATTGGTCCCCGGTGAATCGAATGTCATGCCTAGAGAAGTCGTAACAGAGACGAGACTAACGTCGAGAATCGATTTGAATATCCCGCTAATGAGTGCAGGTATGGATACGGTTACCGAAGCCCGGTTAGCAATCGCTATAGCCCGGGAGGGCGGAATTGGTGTTATTCATAAGAACCTCCCTGTAGAGGCTCAGGCGGGAGAAGTGGATAAAGTCAAACGGTCAGAGAGTGGTGTCATTGTAGATCCTATCTACTTATCACGCCACCATTCGGTAAGAGACGCTTTGGAGATCATGGCTCGGTATCGTATTTCTGGGGTGCCAATCACGGAAAATGGGCGTCTAGTTGGCATTCTGACCAATCGTGATCTTGTCTTTGAAGAGAATTATGATCAACCAATTGAAGGCGTAATGACCAAAGAGAATTTAATCACAGCCCCGGTGGGGACTACCTTAGAAGAAGCCAAGGCTATACTGCATAAGCATAAAGTAGAAAAGCTACCTTTGGTGGATGACAAATTCCTCCTTAAGGGGCTTATTACTATCAAAGATATCGAGAAGGCCCGGAAATACCCCAGTTCCGCCAAAGATGACCAGGGACGC
The DNA here is from genome assembly GCA_012518315.1 of Bacillota bacterium. Lineage (GTDB taxonomy): Bacteria > Bacillota > Limnochordia > DTU087 > DTU087 > JAAYSL01. Next base: position 12,009 of record JAAYSL010000253.1, read on the forward strand.
CTACGGGTTGCCGCAGCGGTGGGAGTAGGAGCGGATCTACCGGAGCGGGCTGCCGCTTTAGTCGAGGCCGGGGTGGATGCATTGGTAGTGGACACGGCCCATGGCCATTCGAGAAGAGTCATAGATACAGTAGCTTGGCTAAAAGACAAATATGGAGACCAAGTAGATATTATCGCGGGCAACGTGGCCACGAAAGAAGCAACTCTGGCGCTAATTGAGGCGGGTGCCGATGCCGTCAAAGTCGGAATTGGCCCTGGCAGTATTTGTACAACTAGAGTGGTAGCTGGTATCGGAGTCCCCCAGATTACCGCCATTTGGGATTGCTCTAGAGCTGCGGCGGGGAGCGGAGTGCAAATCATCGCCGATGGTGGAGTCAAGTACAGTGGTGATATTGTGAAGGCTCTAGCCGCCGGTGCTGATGTAGTGATGTTGGGTAGTTTGCTAGCCGGTACAGAAGAAAGCCCTGGCGACACAGAGACTTATCAGGGAAGACGCTATAAGGTTTACCGTGGCATGGGGTCAATCGGAGCCATGAAGCAGGGCAGTACCGATCGATATTTTCAGGACAGCCAGACTAAGCTGGTACCGGAAGGCATTGAAGGCCGTGTACCCTTCAAGGGACCAGTATCAGAAACCATCTTTCAGCTGGTTGGCGGATTAAGGGCAGGCATGGGTTATTGTGGTACAAAGAATCTACAGGAACTAAGACAGAACACCCGCTTTATTCGGATCACCGCGGCTGGGTTAAGAGAAAGCCATCCCCACGACATCCAGATCACCAAGGAAGCTCCCAACTATCACCTATAGAGCTTGCTGCCCGCCTTCTTGCCGGACTTGAAGAGGCGGGCAGCTGCAACCACAAAAGAGCTGGGACATTTGGCATCCCCTCAACACGTCTCACTTCGGTATTAGCCACTTCTATGGAACTCCATTAAGTACATGGGAATTCTGTCGCGGGATCCAAGAAACATCCTGGATAAGGCAGGAAACAAAGC
>JAAYSL010000254.1 GCA_012518315.1 Bacillota bacterium
ATGACTTTCTGACTGAGAATGACATTATCGTGGCGGCATCTGGTGGCTTACCCGGTGATCTGCATCGTCTCTGGAGATCTAAGGGTATCAAGACGTATCACATGGAATATGGCTTTTCCTGTATGGGATATGAGATCGCGGGAGCTTTCGGTGCCAAGCTGGCAGAACCAGATAAGGATGTATATGCGCTAGTCAGTGATGGTAGTTTCCTTATGCTACACTCAGAGCTCCTCACAGCTGTCCAGGAAGGGCAAAAGATTACCATCATCATGTTCGATAACGGCGGTTTTCAATGTATCCAAAGCCTGCAAAAGGAGCATGGCAGCCCTAGTGGATTTGGCAATGAATTGCGCTACCGTTCCGTCAGTGACAGACTAGATGGTAAGTATATTGCCATTGATTTTGCCGGTATTGCCAGAAGCATCGGTGCTAAGGCTTACACAGTCAATAAGCTAGAGGATCTACGGGGAACCTTAGAAAAGGCCCGTCAGGAGTCCGGGGCAACCCTAATTGATATCAAGATCATTCCTGGCACTCATTCCGGTGGCTATGAATCCTATTGGCGGGTAGGAGTGGCAGAGATTTCAGATAACACCCAGGTAACTGTCGCCCATGCCAATCATGAGAAGGTATTGGCCAAAGCTCGGAAGTGGTAAGTATTTTGGCGGATGTTCCTTGAGAAAACTTGATATGTGGGGGTGTCTGGGGTGTTGAAACAAAGCAATGTCAGGCTTGGCATAGCTCCTATTGCTTGGACAAATGATGATATGCCTGAACTGGGCAAGGAGATCTCCTTCGAGCAGTGTATAGACGAAATGGCCGAGGCGGGTTTTGTCGGCAGTGAGGTCGGCAACAAATACCCGAAGGATCCCAAAGTACTGGCCGCGGCCTTAAAGCCACGAGGTCTTTCTATCGCTAGTGCTTGGTTTAGTAGTCTCTTCACTACCAAAGATCCGGAAGAAACCTATGAGGCGTTTATCAAGCACCGAGATTTCCTCCATGCCATGGGTGCCAAAGTTATCGTTGTTTCCGAGCAGGGAAGATCCATTCAAGGTCTGATAGATGTGCCGTTACATGAAAACAAGCCTATTTTCACCAAGGAAGAGTGGACAAAACTGGCCACTGGGCTGGAAGAGCTAGGGCGATTAGCAGGGGAAAAGGAGATGCAAATAGTCTACCACCATCATATGGGGACTGGAGTACAGACTTTTGCCGAAGTCCAAAAACTGATGGATTTGACAGACCCAGCCCTGGTTTATCTGCTTTTGGATACGGGTCATATTGTTTTTGCCGGTGGGGATCCTGTAAAAATGGTGGAGAATTTCGGAAACCGCATCAAGCATGTCCATTTTAAGGATCTACGTCCAGCTATTGTGCAAAAGTCCTTTGATGATCAGCTCAGCTTTCTAGAATCAGTTAAGCAAGGTGTATTTACCGTACCAGGTGATGGGATGATTGATTTTGCCCCAGTTATCCAGCTACTTGGTGAGATTGATTACAAGGGGTGGATCATCGTGGAAGCAGAACAAGATCCTGCCCTAGCTCCACCTTTGGAGTATGCGATAAAGGCTCGGGAATATCTACGGGAACACCTTGGCTTTTAGGAGGGATTGACATGGCCAGTGATGGCAAGGTGCGAATTGGTGTTATCGGTGCTGGTCGGATTGGGAAGATTCATATTGAGAATCTAGTCCATAGGGTGCCTGATGCCGTGGTAGTGGCAGTGGCAGACGTTGCTTTGGAGGATACCAAAAAGTGGGCAGCCCAGTATGGCATAACGAATGTAGTAGCAGATCCAAAGGAACTAATCGGTGATCCCACCATCGATGCCATTGTAATCTGCTCACCAACTAGTACTCATGCGGAGTATGTGATGGAGGCTGCTAAAGCAGGTAAGCAGATCTTCTGTGAGAAACCGATTGCCCAAAAGCTCGATGCGACCCGGCAAGCACTAGAAGCTGTGGAAAAGGCCGGAGTCAAACTACAGCTTGGTTTCAATCGCCGCTTTGACCGGAACTTCAACCGCATTCGGCATTTGGTCGATTCCGGGGAAATCGGGGAATTGCATATAGTCAATATCACTTCCCGGGATCCAGCTCCACCCCCTCTGGAATATGTAAAGGTTTCTGGCGGTATCTTCATGGATATGACCATTCATGATTTTGATATGGCCCGCTATCTCGTGGGAAGTGACGTAGTAGAGGTTTATGCAGTGGGGAATGTGCTGATTGATCCAAGGATCAAGGATGCCGACGATTTCGATACAGCTGTAACAGTACTACAGTTCGCCAATGGCGTTGTCTGCACCATAGATAACAGCCGCCAGGCGGTCTATGGTTATGACCAGCGAGTAGAAGTGTTTGGATCTAAGGGAGCTGCTGCCGCCCAAAACGAAACACCGACTAAGGTCACGATTAGCAATGAAAACGGCGTGACCAGTGATAAGCCACTCTATTTCTTCCTAGAGCGGTATATGGACTCCTTTGCCCAGGAGATGAATGATTTTGTCACCTGCATCAAGGAGGATACTGCGCCCCCGGTCACCGGGGAAGATGGGTTAAAGTCTCTCCTAATCGCTATGGCCGCAACCAAATCCGCCAAAGAGAAGCGTCCGGTGAGTCTTAAGGAGATCGGATAACGCAAAAGGTATTTACTTCGGTATTCATTTCTAAGGCATCTATACCTCTTTAGCTAAGCGCCTCAAAGCTAGCTCTAGGGGCTGGATGCCTCGTTTCTTTGCTTTGCAGTCTAAGGTGGGGTGCTGGGCAATGGCTTCTATAGCCGCTTGGAGCACCTTGATTCTCTCGGCTCTGTTCTTGGAATCATACACCATAGTCGCTGCCTCCCGCATAGTTGTCTACTATAAGTATGTACAACCTCCGCTAAGGTTATGCATATTTTGGCTGCCGTGGATGATTTTTCCAGCCCAGCGTGGTCTGGTGTCTAAAGTAACCTCCGAAGGCTTTTGCTGCATAAGCTGCCGAATCTTACATAGAGGAAACCAGCCAAGGAGGGTGAATTGGGATTGAATAACCAAAATCCGTAGGAGGCGGCCTATGCAATCCGTAGCAGCAGGTAATGCAGCAATTGGCATACACGAACAAGAGGCGAAGCAAAGAGATCAGGCAGTAAGGAATCTTTTTCCCGATAATATCTACGTGCAGCGGCTACTGGGAAAGGCCGCATCCTTGCACGTGTTTTTCCTAGATAGTCAGGTAAAAGAACAATGGCTATATCATCCGGACTATCGGACGTTATGTGTCTGGCTACCGGATCTAGAGGATAGCTCATTGTCATATCTAGTTATCATGTTAGCCCATGAGCTGGGGCATGTAATGGACTTTGATATTAAACCCCATTACCTTGCAGCTATCCAGAATGTACCTTGGTTTGCAGTACCCATCGAAATTGAGCTTTCGGCTTTTCTAACAGGCTTCCAGATTATTCGGGAGCTTGATATTCCTGTTACTCTGGCTCAGTATTGCCAGATGATTGAGCCGCCAATGGGTAAGCTAGTAGCCCAGGTGGTAAATGGAGATAGGACCTTAAAAGATGTGGTATCGCTTTTGGGACAAGCACCAGTAGACTTGGCTAAGCAGGCTGTTTGAACGTCACAATAGCAGAAGTGTGCCAAGTGATCAGAAAGAGATCTGAGGTCACTGCTAGGTTAGTGTTACAGGCCCATTAGCCAAACAACCAGAGACAAGCATAGATCGCGGCAATAAACCCGACGAAATCTGCCCAAAGACCAATGGGTAAAGAGTGTCGCGCTCGGGTAATATTGATTGCTCCAAAATACACTGTGATCACGTAAAAAGTAGTCTCGGTGCTACCTTGTATGGTGGCAGCCATGAGGCCAATCAGGGAATCGGGGCCATGGATATGTAAGAGCTCTCTTAGCATACTCAAAGCTCCCGAGCCTGATAGGGGTCGAATGAGTAGCATGGGGACTACTTCTGGAGGAATGCCCAAAAGTCGCAGTGGGGAGGCGATTACCTGTAGGAGTAAATCCATCCCGCCAGCTACCTGGAACACTCTAATAGCGACAAACATAGCTATGAGATAGGGTGTGATTCTGACTGTGGTCAAAAGGCCCTGCTTGGCTCCTTCCACAAAAGCTTCATAGACTTTGACCCCTCGCACCACTCCCCACAGGGGGATAACCAAAACCACCATGGGAATGGCCCAGCGGCTAATTGCTTCCATCACTTTGATCATGAATAGTCGCCCCCAATTGTAGTAGAAACGGATGTCGCATCTTTAGTGAAATGCAGCCGACAACTCTTAATGGCATCCGCGTCTTATCCGTCGCCAAGCCCAATCAGTCATGATGGCTGCTAACGTAGAAAAGCTTGTCGCTATTAGGGTCGGTGCAATGACCTTTGCCGGATCTTGTGATCCGGCGGCGGCCCGTAAGGCGATTACAGTTATGGGTATGATGGTGAGAGAAGAGGTAGTTAGGGCGACAAATGTGCACATGGCATCAGTAGCCGTGCCTGGCTCGTGGTTTAGCTCATCTAGTTTTTCCATAGCCCTTATCCCTAAAGGGGTAGCCGCATTACCAATACCCAAGATGTTCGCTGAGATGCTCAGAATGATGGCTCCCATAGCACCATGATCCGGTGGAACATCTGGGAAAAGTCGTCTGGTGATGGGCCGAAGCATTCGAGCCAGAAGGTCTGTTAGTCCGGCCCTTTCTGCTATCTCCATGAGGCCAGACCAAAAGGAAATGAGCCCCAAGAGGCCGATCACCAAAGTGATGGCATCAGAGGCTGCCTCTAGAATGGCATCGGTGACTAAACCGGCACTGTTGTTGCTTGCGGCAAGAACAATACCACTTGCCAAAAGTAGGAACCAGATCCAATTGATCATGGTCATATCCCCCCACTAACTCATGTCTCCCGCTAATACTTATGCCGATGCCCGCGTATCATGATGATGGATTGACTACTCGTTTGCCTAGGGAGAAATTTTTGCCGATTAACTTTGACCTTCCCTGACCAAAATGATAGAATGGAAGACGTAGGGTATGTAATGACTCAAATACTGAAGGAGAAGCGCCTGTTTTGGACAGAACTGGGCTAATTTGCCTATTGGGCGGATTGAATATCTAGCAGGTAAGCTGATATAATGAACACGGATGGTCAATGAAGGTCAAAAACACAGACAATCAGTTGGGGGTGGCACTAATCAGCAGCTTATCAGATCACATTGAACGATATATTAAAGCTCTGTTGGATCAGGCTGGTCAAAACGGTCTAGAGATTCGCCGTATTGAGCTAGCAGAGCTGTTTGAATGTGTACCATCCCAGATCAACTATGTACTGAAAACCCGGTTTAGCAATGAGCGGGGGTATATCGTAGAAAGCCGACGGGGAGGCGGTGGCTATATCCGGATTCTGCGTTTGGAGCCTCGACACCAGCAGGGGATCTGTCCCTGGATCTATGAAACGGTGGGTGAGAGTATAGACACCAGCGAGGCGGAGGCGTTACTAGCCCGGCTTCTGGATTATGACTACTTGACCAAGCGAGATGTAGTGGTGATTCGAGCTTTACTAGAGGAGGAGACCCGGCAAATCAGCGAAGCCTATGCCGACAGGCTTAGAGCTATGTTGCTACGCTCCATGTTAATGCTACTACTCCATGGTAGCTGACTTTCTTATAGGGGGTAATGGAGAAATGCTATGCGAAGAATGCCGCAGGCGCCCAGCCACGGTTCATATAACCAAGATCGTGAATAACATGCAAACGGAGATCCATTTATGTCAGGATTGTGCCCAGTCTAAGGGTGAACTCACTTTTGTCTCCCAGCCAACATTTACTTTTCAGGACTTTCTAACCGGGATGCTGCAGCACGCCCAGTCAATGCAACCGGGGTTGGCAGTGGAAACAAGTGTAGGGCGGTGCCCCAATTGCGGTTTCACTTATGCAGAGTTTAAGGCAACCGGTCGTCTAGGGTGCAGTGTTTGCTATGAGCAATTCAAAGGGCAGATTCAGCCTTTACTAAGACGCATTCAAGGCAGTACCGGTCATACTGGTAAAGTGCCGGGGCATAGCAGCGCGGCCATCGGGTATCGCAGACAGATTGAAGAGTTGAGGGAACAGCAAAGGGACGCGATTGCCCAAGAGAGATACGAAGAAGCCGCCAAGCTTCGAGATAAAATCCAAAGCTTGGAAAAGAATTTGCGGGAATCTGAAGCAAGGGAGAACTGCTAGGCGAAAGGGGGTTGAACCAGATGTCTTTGCAAGACTCAGTCAACAAAATTCTCAGTCAGTGGATGAAGGGCAAAGGTCCCGATAATGACGTCGTCATGGGTAGCCGCATTCGCCTAGCACGCAATATTGCTAAGATCCCGTTCCCTGCGGTAGCTAAAGACGATCAATTATCCCATGTGGCGGATCTGGTGCGCTCATTGCCAATCTGCAATGGCAAAGCTGATATGGATTATCTGGGCCTGGCTAACATGCCTAGATTGGAAAGGGAGCTATTGGTGGAGAAACATCTGATTAGCCCCCAGCAGACCAAAGACGTGAAAAACAAAGCAGTGGTGCTCCGCCATGATGAATTGGTCAGCATAATGGTGAACGAAGAGGATCATCTCCGCATCCAATCAATTTACCCGGGGTTTCAAGTGCAGTCAGCTTGGGAACAATGTGATCAAGTAGATGATATGATTGGGGACAAACTGGAGTACGCCTTTTCCCCAGAGTTAGGATACCTAACTGCTTGCCCCACAAATGTGGGTACGGGGCTGAGGGCATCAGTGATGCTCCATCTACCGGCACTAGGCATGACCAAACAGATGCAGCGTTTGGTACCGGCCATCAATAAAGTTGGTCTGGCAGTAAGGGGCCTATATGGCGAGGGTACTGAGGTTGTTGGCAATATCTATCAGATATCTAACCAACTGACCCTTGGTCATTCTGAAAAAGAAATAATCCAGCATTTGGCCACGGTGGCCAAACAGATCATTGATCAAGAACGGGAAGCCCGCCGGCAGTTGATGCAGGTAGGTAAAGCAGAATTGGAAGATAGGACTTACCGGGCTCTGGGCGTATTGAGCCAGGCCAGGGTGATTTCCACACAGGAAGCGATGCAGCTGGTTTCCGAGGTATGGCTGGGTGTTGATGTGGGACTAATCAAGGAGCTTGATTCTAGTCTCCCCAAATTCCTTGTAGTTCTCATCCGGCCTGCACATGTACAGAAGCTCATCGGAAGAGATATGGATGCAGGCGAACGAGATGTATTTAGGGCAAGTTTGATTCGGGCCTACGTAAATAGCGGTCTACAGGAGAAAAACGCCGACAGGCAAGAGGAAGGTGAGGGTTAATGTTTGGCAGATTCACCGAGCGAGCACAAAGAGTTATCGTACTGTCCCAAGAAGAAGCTCGCCGCCTAGGCCACAATGTGGTAGGGACTGAGCACATTCTCTTGGGGTTAGTGGCAGAGGGACATGGTGTGGCTGCCAGGGCCCTAGAAGAATTGGGTGCTTTGGAACAGGTGCGTTCTGAAGTGGAGAAAGTTATTGGACGAGGGGAAAGTATGACCATTGGTCAGATTGGTTTCACCCCCAGAGCCAAGCGGGTGTTGGAGCTTGCATTTGATGAGGCTCGTCAGTTGGGCCATACGTATATCGGAACTGAGCACATTCTCCTTGGCCTGATTCGAGAGGGTGAAGGAGTAGCGGCCCGGGTATTGCGTAATCTCAATGTTGATCTTGAAAAAGTAAGAAAGCAGGTCTTAGATCTGTTGGGTGAAGGAGCTGGGCCTGGTACTAGTGGCAAGGCTGGCCGTGCCCGCAAGACTCCGACACTGGATCAGTTTGGCCGTGACCTAACAGATATGGCCCGGGAGGGGAAGCTTGATCCAGTTATTGGCCGAGAAAAAGAGATTCAAAGGGTAATCCAGGTATTGAGCCGCCGCACCAAGAACAATCCCTGTTTGATTGGAGAGCCTGGAGTAGGGAAAACAGCCATTGCTGAAGGATTAGCCCAGCAGATCGTCGCAGGCGATATCCCAGAAAACCTTGCCGGCAAGCGGGTTGTGACTCTAGATCTAGGTGCTTTGGTCGCCGGGTCTAAGTTCAGGGGAGAGTTTGAAGAGCGCCTCAAGAAGGTAATGGAAGAGATTCGAACCTCTCAGGATGTGATCCTGTTTATCGATGAAATGCATACCATCATCGGTGCCGGTGCGGCTGAGGGAGCAATTGATGCTAGCAATATACTAAAACCGGCCCTATCCCGGGGTGAGCTTCAGGCAATCGGTGCGACTACCATTGATGAGTACCGCAAATATGTTGAAAGAGATGCGGCCTTAGAAAGAAGATTCCAGCCAGTTATGGTAGATGAGCCCAGTGTAGAAGAGAGTATAGCCATCTTAGAAGGGTTAAGGGATCGCTATGAGGCACACCATCGGGTGAAGATCACCGATGAAGCCTTGTCGGCAGCGGCTAGGCTTGCAGATCGCTATGTGACCGATCGATTCCTGCCAGATAAGGCCATTGACCTAATCGATGAGGCTGCCTCCAAGGTACGGCTGTCGGGTCTTGTCACTCCACCAGAGCTAAAGGAGTTAGAGGCCAAAATCGAGGACATCCGAATCGAGAAAGAAGCGGCCATCAAGAATGAGGAATTCGAGAAGGCGGCCTCACTGAGGGACAAAGAGCAGAAACTCAGAGAGGAACTAGCTAATGGCAGGGAAGAGTGGAAAAACGATCGGGTCAGGCGGCAAGGCATAGTCAATGAAGATGATATCGCAGAAGTAGTATCTAGTTGGACGGGCATTCCTGTGGTGAAGCTAGCGGAAGAGGAGATGGAGCGTCTCCTTAATCTGGAGACAGTGCTTCACCGCCGAGTGATCGGGCAAGATGAAGCGATTACCTCTATCTCTCAGGCCATTCGCAGGGCATATGCGGGTTTGAAGGATCCAAAACGACCGGTAGGCTCATTTATCTTCCTGGGACCGACAGGGGTAGGCAAAACTGAGCTTGCCCGAGCTCTGGCAGAAGCTCTCTTTGGTGATGAAGATGCCATGATTCGCCTGGACATGTCAGAGTATATGGAACGCCATACTGTCTCTCGGTTGGTAGGAGCGCCTCCGGGATATATCGGTTATGAGGAGGCTGGTCAGCTTACTGAGAAAGTGCGGCGTCGGCCTTACTCGGTGGTGCTCTTTGATGAGATAGAAAAGGCTCATCCGGAGGTTTTCAATATACTACTCCAGGTTCTAGAGGATGGACGACTAACTGATGCTAAGGGTAGGACGGTGGATTTCCGTAATACAGTCCTAATCATGACCTCCAACGTAGGGGCTCACCAGATTCAGCGTTCAGGTGGCGGAATTGGATTCCGGGTTGCTGACGATGAGGAAAGTGATTACCAGGACATGAAGAAACTGGTGACTGACGAGCTCAGGAAGACTTTCCGGCCCGAGTTTCTCAATCGAGTTGATGAGGTCATAGTGTTCCACGCTCTAAACAAGGAGCACATTAGGGACATTGTCGAAATCATGCTGAAAGACTTGCGGCAGCAGCTACAAGAGCGTGGTATGCTGGTATCAGTCAATGACGCAGCCAAGGACGTCCTGATTGAAAAGGGTTTTGAGCCGGATTTTGGTGCTCGGCCACTCAGGCGAGCTATCCAAAGATTAGTGGAGACTCCTCTGTCAGAAGAGATTCTCAAAGGAACCTTCGGCGAAGGTGATGCCATCCTGGTCAGCGCCGAAAAAGGAGAGCTTGTCTTCGTCAAGAAGGAGGAAGAAGTGGCTCGAGTATAGGCATAGCTCAGCGGAGCATCGGGACTAGAGTGCCGGTGCTCCGCTATTTGATCAATTTTGCCACAAATCCGCAGATTTTGCCCCGTAATTGATATCTACAAACACAAATGCTATACTTTAATTGGTTTACTGTACCAGTCTACGGGGGCAACATATGGCTAGGATTAGAAAGAAGTATGTTTGTCAAGATTGCGGTCACGTGACCACCCAATGGTTCGGAAGATGCCCAGGCTGTGAGCAATGGAACACTTTGGTGGAAGAGCTAACACTGTCAACTGCGGGGACTACCCGTACAGTTGGGCAGGTGGGATCAAGTGGCTCCGGCCCTATACCTCTTCCACAGTTAAGCGGCACATCCGATACTCGCCAGTCGACAGGATTTACCGAGTTGGACAGAATCTTGGGTGGTGGTATCGTATCTGGATCGGTAGTTTTGGTGGGTGGGGAACCTGGTGCTGGCAAATCAACTTTGCTACTGCAGGTGGCAGGTTGGGTTGCTGCCGGTGGCCGGGATGTTCTTTATGTTTCCGGTGAAGAATCGGGTTCTCAAATCCGTTTGCGAGCCGAGAGACTAGGCACTATGGAAGATACCCTATTCGTTCTGACAGAAACAGATGTGGAAGCCATCATCTCTCATATGATCGACCTAGAACCGGCTCTTTGTATTGTAGATTCCATCCAGACCATCGTTCAAAGGGACATCACCTCTGCTCCTGGGAGCATAACTCAGGTGCGGGAGTCTGCCTCCCGGATCATTAGTATTGCCAAGGAGCGGAATATTCCAGTCTTTTTGGTGGGTCATGTCAATAAAGCTGGCTCCATCGCCGGGCCAAAGATTCTGGAGCATGCCGTAGATACCGTCCTGTATTTTGAAGGTGATCGGCACGCCAATTTCCGGATTCTCCGAGCTGTGAAAAATCGGTTTGGTTCCACTAATGAGATCGGTGTTTTCCAAATGGGAGCACAAGGTCTAGAGGAGGTAGAGAACCCCTCTTCTTTTTTCTTGGCAGAGCGTCCCTTGAAGGCACCAGGATCAGTAGTGACTGCCTGTATGGAGGGAACAAGGCCCCTGCTAGTTGAAGTCCAGGCTTTAGTCGGCCCTAGTCCCTTTGGTGGTACACCTCGTCGTCAGTCTACTGGTATTGATGGTAGGCGCCTTTCCATGATCTTGGCAGTACTGGAAAAACGCTGTGGTTTACAACTTCAGACTCAAGATGTATATGTAAATGTGGCCGGTGGTGTAAGAGTGGAAGAACCAGGGGTGGATCTGGCCGTGGCGATAGCCGTAGGCAGCAGCCTTCATAATCGGGCTGTAGGTGCCGATGTTTTAATAATGGGGGAGATCGGCTTAGCCGGTGAAGTACGGAGCGTACCTCAAGCTGATCGTCGCCTTCGGGAAGCCGGTAAACTGGGCTTTGCAAGTTGCATTATTCCTCATAGTGTATATCAGGTACTAGACAAAAAGAGATTCGAGCTGGAGCTAGTACCGACACATTCAGTTGCCCAGTGCCTGCAGTTGGCTTTACCCCGCATGGGAGGATAGATTAAAACTTACTTGCAAGGGGGGACGCCTATGAAGGATGCCAGACCGATATTGGATGAGCAGATGCTAAAGACCGTCTGGATGCTGGCACCAGGCACCATGTTATATGAGGGTTTGGAGAATATCCTGCGGGCCCGCACCGGTGCCCTTATCGTGGTGGGCGATAGTGAGCAGGTATTGGATTTGGTGGATGGTGGGTTTCGGATCGATTCCGAGATGCGCCCTACATCCCTATATGAGCTAGCCAAGATGGATGGTGCCATTGTGCTTAGCACTGATGGCAAACGCATTCTTTTTGCCAATGCACAGCTAAATCCAGACCCATTGATTCCGACATTTGAGACTGGTACAAGACACCGTACTGCCGAACGTGTGGCAAAGCAAACCGGAGAATTGGTAATCTCTATTTCCCAGCGGCGCAATGTGATCACACTCTATAAAGGCAATCTTAAATACGTTATGCGAGATGTCAGTGTGATACTAGCCAAAGCAAATCAAGCACTACAGACGTTGGAGAAATACAAAAGTGTTATGGAACAGGCACTCACCAATATTAGTGCTCTAGAATTCGAGGACCTGGTTACCCTTACGGATGTAACCCAGGTTCTACAGAGGGCACAAATGGTGGATCGAATCGCTGGTGAAATTGAGAAATACGTGGCAGAGCTTGGCTCTGAAGGACGCCTTGTGAATATGCAGCTGGAAGAGCTGATGGTGGATATCAAGGATCAGGGCCTCTTGGTTGTAAAAGACTACTTGGCCCCTGGTAAAGAGGAAACCGGCGAGGATGTCTGGGAGATCCTAGGCCAGTGGAGTGCTGAGGATCTGTTAGATTTATCTCTAATCGCTCGGGCACTAGGGTATAGTGGAGGACTCTCCAACTTAGATACCCCTGTAACACCTAGAGGATACCGGATTCTCACCAAGATTCCCCGATTACCCATGCCAGTGATCGAGAACCTGACTAACGCCTTCCAACGCTTCCCCGATATACTGGCGGCCAGTACCGATGAGCTAGATGATGTGGAAGGTATCGGTGAAGTGAGGGCCAAAGCCATCCAAGATGGTTTGCGACGTCTGCGGGAGCAGGTGCTCTTGGATCGACACATTTAGGGGACTGACAACAAGGGGAGCAATTTGGCCTATATTGGCGCATTAGCTCGAAAAAACCCGATAGAGCCAGGGATTGACAGTTCCTGCCCTTTGGTGATAGAATATACTAGGGTTCATATAGCCAGATTGGCTATGGAATGGAGGTCCCTTGGGTGTTCAATATTGGTGACAAAGTTGTTTATCCTATGCATGGTGCGGGTGTAATCGAGGCCATCGAGGAGAAAGAGGTTCTTGGGCAAAAACAAAAATACTACATCATGAAGTTGCCCATCGGTGAGATGAAAGTCATGGTTCCCATGGACAATGTGGAAGAGGTCGGCCTTAGAGAAATCATTGATAAAGATGGTGTGCCCAAAGTAATCGATGTATTAAAGGGCAAGAAATCAAAGATGTCTTCCAACTGGAACAGGCGGTATCGGGCTAACATGGAGAAGATTCGCACCGGGGATATCTTCGAGGTGGCAGAGGTAGTGCGCAACCTGGCTATCAGAGATGCCGAAAAAGGCCTGTCCACAGGTGAGAAAAAGATGCTGGATAACGCCAAACAGATTCTTATTAGTGAGCTAGTTTTAGCCCAGGATTCGACAGAAGAACAGATCGAGACCCTATTGGGCGAATGCCTTGGTTGATGCGTCAGGTCTAGCCTGGCGCGTTTTTCCAAGGCTTAACTATAGCCTGAATTGTTAGGGATTATCGCCATTATAGGTGTAGTCATGGGAACTTTGGATATTCCCCGACATAACTGGTAATGTTTGTGGCAAGTTCGGGGCAGACTGTGTAAAGGAGGTGACAATTTGTGTATAGGCTAATTTTACGATTGGTTTTTACCTTTATGGGTGCAGGGATTCTACATCAGGCCACTGCCTACCTGTTAAGAGAAGGGTTATGGCAGGCCGCATCCACCAATGGTCGGATTTTACCGGCGGCATCTGTGGTAGGCGCGATTATTGGATTTGCCATAGGACCACGGGTTGCAACTAGATTGGAGCAGCTTATGTCCCGCTTTATTTCCAGTCTTAATCGTACTTCCCCTTATGAACTTATCATTGGAGCTATCGGCCTCGTCGTTGGATTGTTGATTGGCATTCTCGCCACGATTCCCATTCCCCGCCACATACCAATTATCGGCGAATATGTCCCCTTAATCGTGACCTTGTCTATGGGGTATGTGGCTATGGCTGTAGCTCTAAAAAAGAAAGAGGAATTATTGTATTTGTTTAACATCTTCCCCCGCTCAGTAGATAAACATACCGGGCGGGAGCGACGTTTCTTTGGGCACAAGGTGCCCCCTAAGATTCTCGACACAAGTGTAATCATCGATGGACGGATTGCCGATATATGTCGTTCTCAGTTTCTCGAAGGCACCCTGGTAGTTCCTGCTTTTGTTCTAGAGGAGTTGCAGCATATTGCTGACTCTTCCGATGTTCTCAAGCGCAATCGAGGCAGACGTGGCCTTGATATTCTAAATAAGATGCAAAAAGAGCCTGGTGTAACTGTCAAGATCGATGATCGGGATTTCGATGATATCGCTGAAGTAGATACCAAATTAGTTCGCCTTGCCAAGCATTTAAGTGGCAAGGTAGTTACCAATGATTACAACCTCAATAAAGTGGCAGAACTGCAGGGTGTACCTGTACTGAATATTAATGAATTGGCCAATGCCGTAAAACCTGTTGTGCTTCCCGGTGAAGAGATGGTAGTACATGTGATTAAGGACGGAAAAGAACAGGGACAGGGTGTTGCTTACCTAGATGACGGTACAATGATCGTAGTTGATGGTGGCCGCAAGTACATTGGAGAAGATATCGGGGTTATGGTGACTAGTGTCTTGCAGACAGCGGCAGGCCGCATGATATTTGCTAAACCGAAAGCTATGGAAAGAGCATTGTAGTTGATTGGTGGTTGATCGATAGGGCAGAATGGGCCTCGCCAAAATGAGTGGGGCCCTTTTTCCTGTGCTTTTGTGGTAT
The DNA here is from genome assembly GCA_012518315.1 of Bacillota bacterium. Lineage (GTDB taxonomy): Bacteria > Bacillota > Limnochordia > DTU087 > DTU087 > JAAYSL01. Next base: position 14,402 of record JAAYSL010000254.1, read on the forward strand.
ACATGTATTAGCTGGATGGAAAACCCCGGGGGGAGTGTATACGAAATGGGACAAGTAATTGCAGTTGTACCGGCAGCGGGGAAAGGGAGCCGCATGGGTCTAGAGGGGCCCGGGAAGCAATTTGTGTATCTAAATGGAAGACCTGTTCTTGCCCATACATTGATGGCCTTGGAAAGCCTAGCTGAGATTGATGGGATTATTCTTGTAACAAGGCAAGATCAAGTGAGCTTAGGTTGGCAGGTAGTCAATGACTATGCCATTGGTAAAGTACAAGCAGTAGTGCCAGGTGGAGCAACACGGCAGGAATCAGTCTCGGCTGGGCTTGGGCATGTGCCCACTGACACGGAGATTGTAGTAGTGCATGATGGAGCTAGGCCTCTAATTGACACTCAGTTAATTGATGCGGCTATTACGGGTGCGAGAGAATATGGGGCGGTGGGAGTCGCAGTACCGGTAAAAGACACCATCAAGGTCCGGGATGAGATGGGCCTAGTTATTTCGACACCACCTAGGGGTAGCCTTTGGGCTATTCAAACCCCTCAAGCTTTTCGCTATGAAATCCTGCTTGCAGCTCACACCAAGGCTAAAGCAAGTGGGTATGTAGGAACAGATGACTGTGAGTTAGTTGAAGAATTAGGCAAACCAGTGCGGCTAATCCAAGGTTCCTATAGGAATATTAAGCTGACTACCCCAGAAGACTTAGCTATTGCCGAGACACTCCTAAGTGTAGATAAAGATAAGGGCAACGCAAAGATGGAGCAATCCCCCATACCGCGGGTAGGGTGGGGCTATGACCTTCACCGGCTAGTCAAGGGACGCCCCCTAATTTTGGGCGGTGTCGAGATCCCTTTTGATAAAGGCCTTTTGGGTCATTCGGATGCCGATGTGCTCTTGCATGCGCTGATGGATTCCTTGTTGGGGGCCATGGCTCTAGGGGATATTGGGCACCATTTCCCGGATACGGAAAAGCGCTGGCAGGGAGCTAACAGCCTACATTTACTCAGTCAAGTGAAAGAGATAATCACTAGGAGTTCAGCTAGTCAACTAAGCATTAGTCACATCGATTGCATGATCATCGCCGAACGGCCTAGACTCGCCCCTTACATTCCCCAGATGAGGCTGAATATCGTGGAGACATTGGGGCTTATCCCAGATCAGGTGAGTATCAAGGCGACCACCAATGAAGGGCTGGGGCCAGTGGGCCAAGGGGAGGCAATCGTTGCTCATGCTGTAGCGACGATTTTGGCCTAGTGTGGGGCCTAAGGCAAAGGATTCCATCTTGGGGAGCCAAGACCTACACAGAAAATCCTATGTACGTTTACTTGATAGGAAGCCTCCAGTTTTTCTAATGTATGGAAACCCTCTTTTTCACCCATACTAAGCATGCATGGTACAAGCTGGGTGAGAAGGAGGTTTTTTGCAGTGAAGCGGCTGGTTTCTGTGTTGTGTATTCTCTCGGTTATGGCAACTTTGACCATTGGGGATTGGTTTCGCTATCCTTTGTATTCCATTGAAAATGTGATTGTGGCCAGTAACGGCATCGGGGCCAGGCAGGCTCGGATTACCGGGCGAGAGGTAGGGGAGGTCATAATCCATCGCCAGGTGGTACTAAGGGTGAGGACCAGTGCTGGAGGTCTCAAGCCCTTTGACAGAGCGGTGATTATCGCCCATCGCTTAGCTGATTACGCCAACAAGGGTTATCCGCCAGATACGATCTTCCCTGATGTAGTCAATGGCCAAGTTGCGGTGTGCTGGCAGGGCAAACTGATCGCCACTGTGGATGCCGCCCATGCCAAGCTAAATCATACCACTAAGTACCTATTGGCCAAGGTATGGGCCAATCAAATGCGCCGGGCACTGGGAACAGGTGCTGTTCCCCGGGAACATGTACTGGATAGTGATGAGGATGGAGTGATCACAGCCTACTGTGTCGCCTCTTGGTACGGAGCCCGTTTCTATGGGCGGTCCACGGCCAGTGGCCAGATCTTTAATGGTGTTGACAATACAGCCGCCCATCGCTATTTGCCCTTTGGTACTGAGGTACGAGTGACTAACTTACACAACGGGAAGAGTATCCTAGTAACCATTAATGATCGGGGCCCCTATGTGGCAGGGCGGGCGATTGATCTATCTAGTGCCGCTGCGGCGGCAATCGGCCTGAAGGATCAGGGCATTGGTAGTGTCAAGCTAGAAGTCATGGGTCAAGGGAGGGTCATCTGATGATCCGTATCTCCAGTTGGCCGAGGAGACTACTTGTGACCGTGGTCTGCTTGGCTTTCCTGCCTGTGACTTTTTCGCAGGCCGCCAAAGAGGTAGTTGTTACCTGGGGTGCGGATCTATCCGCTGAGGATAAGGCCAAGGTTGTCAAGCTCATGGGTATCCAACCAGGCAAAGAACCTTTGCGGGAGCTAGTGGTCACCAATACAGAAGAACACAACCTCTTGGGAGAGACGGTGCCTGCATCATATCTTGGCACCCGGGCCCTCTCTTCGGCTTATGTGGAGCCCTTGGAGACCGGTAATGGAATCCAGGTTTCGACCCATAATATCACATGGGTTTCTAGGCGAATGTTTGCCCAGGCCCTGGTTACAGGTGGAGTGCGTGATGCTAATGTAATCGTGGCCGCACCGGTGCCAGTATCAGGTACTGCAGCCTTGACCGGTATTTTCAAAGCCTTTGAGGCAGCTGTTGGAGAAAAGCTACCGGAAGAGGCCAAACGGACCGCAGGTGAGGAGCTGTATGTCACCAGACAAGTAGGGGAATCGGTTGGACATGAAAAGGCCAGCCGCTTGATGGAAAGGATCAAGGAAGACGTTATTAGTCGAGATCTCAGTGACAAAGCCGAGATCATCCGGCTAATTAATCGGCTTGAAGTTGAGCTAGATATTCAGCTGTCTGCAAGTGACGTGGAGAAAATAGCAGACTTAATGGTGAGGATTAAGGGGCTTAACCTAGAGCTAAATGATCTGGAAATGCAACTGACCCAGGTGTCTCGTCGTGTTGATGAAATGCTGAGCACCGAGACTGGGACAAAGGGCTCGGTACGTTCTTGGCTGCAGCGATTACTTGATCTTTTGGCACAGCTCTTGGAGCGATTCTTGTCTTACGTGGGTGGAGCTAGATCAGGGATTGACCATCGTAGATAGCCAATTCATGGGTCACTCATCTTAGATTAACCATGGAATCGGAATAGATATATGGCTAAGACGGTGATCCTGACAAGATAACCTTTTAGGGTCGCATAAGTAAATCTGCCAGAAGTGCTGCCATTCCCGCGGCGACCAGTGGACCCACCGGGATGCCTTTGAAGAAAGTGGCACCAATGATGGTACCGATCACGAGGCCGGTAATGCTTTCGGGATGGGTTTCCAGTAGGGTCAGACCCCGGGCACCCAAATAAGCTCCTAGAATCCCTCCTAGGATAGCGGCAGCACCTTGAGGGCGAGTTACTGCCCCGATAATATCACTTATTGTGATCCGGCCGGAAGCAAAGGGTGTCAAAATGGAGAGGATAAGCAAGGTAAGACCTAGCCTGAGCCCTGGTCCCTCCAGATAGGGCAGGAGTGCATTTAGGTGCAAGAGGCGGATCAAGAGCAGGCTAGCGGAAGAGACGGATACTAGATAGTTTTCACCGATCACACCGAGAAAGAGCATAGCAAGTAGACACAGATCATGGAACATGCCCACCACTCCCTCCCTTTCCAGCATATTCTCCTAAGGACTTCAACATGCGCTAGATGTGGATGTCGGAAGGTAAGGTAGGATAAGGTATGGAGCCAAAATGGAGTGGAGGAAGGAGCTCAAGAAACCACTACTAAGATTGCCATAAGACGAATGATCGGGAATGATTAAGCAGCAGGCCTTACCGCAAGGCAGGGTCTGCTGCTTGATTGGGGGAGACTATCTCACACCACGAATGCCCTTACCATGATGAAAGTGACTACAGACACCACTGTCTCTACACCGAATCCGACAATAAAGGGCTTCATACCGGCCTTCATCCGGGTTCTCTGCAAAGACAGTCCCACCCCGGCAAAGGTCAGTAGGAAAGCCCAATTGGAAACATTGGTGAGAAGCTTAGCTTGACTGGGGGTAAAGAACCCAGCAGTTTTTAGTGTGGACAGCAGCAAGAATCCGAGAACGAACTTAGGAAAACGGGCCCAAAGGAAAGCCCCCTTATTCTCAATCTCTTTGGTAAGTCCTCGGCGGGCGTGGATCAAGGCGAAGAGCAAGATCACAAAGCCCATCAGGGCATTTCGGGAAAGCTTCACCACGGTGGCTATTTCGGCGGCTTTTTCGGAAAAAGCCATACCGGTGGCCACTGCTTCAGCGGTATTGTCAATGGATAATCCTGTCCAAAAACCAAAGACTGTATCTGACATATTGGTCAGATGACCGATCAAGGGATATACAGCTAGCATGATCGCGCCAAAAATGAGAATTGTGGCGATGGCATAGCTAGCATCTTCTTCAGTGGCATTGATGGCACCGGTGGCACCAATGATGGCGGACACGCCACAGATGCCGACACCTACACCGATAAGGCTGCCTAGCTCTTCAGAAAGCCCGGCCGCTCGAGAGAGAAGGCGGGCAACAATGATGGCTAGACAGATTTCGGCGATAACCAAAGTAATACCCATGGTTCCGATGTTAACCACGCTAGATACTGAAAACTTGGCACCCATCAATACGATGCCAACTTTTAGCCAGAATTCATAGGTGCGAATTCCGGGGATAAACACTCGGGGTATGGGCAAAGTGTTGGATACTAAGGCGCCAAAGGCAATGGCAAAAAGCACATACTCCATATGGGGAACATGGGCTGCCGTAATCTTGCCCGAATAGCCAATGGCGAGCAATAAGGCTATACCTGGAATTAACCGCATTCCTTTTCCTAGGGGAGCCAAGGAGACCTCCGGAAGTGACCAACTACGTGATATATTCTCGCCAGGTTGACTCATACCACAAAACCTCCCGTGTCGATGGATGCCTGTCTTTACCAGGGGATATATTTGAGGATCTGGGCTTTAACAAGGGTGGCAATGATTAGCGCGGTAAAGACTGAAAGCCAATCAAGAGATAATCGCCATTTGGGCTTGGTCATGGGTAGTCACCTCCTTGGTAACCAATTTGAATGTATCTGATCGCATGCCAAGACGTGTAGCCTCAAGAGCCAAGACATCACCCGGTGGGATATTGCCAAGACTGGCACTATGACCTAGCTTAATCAAGAGCTTCTGTTGCTGGGAGACTTGTGGGGCCTCCCATATGATGCTTTCCGGATGAGAGACACCATCGATAATGGCTTGGAGCAGATCGGGGCGGATGTTGCCAGCCGCATCATAGATGCCGATTCCACGGCCTGACTCTCGGGCTTCGACTATTACGCGGTAGGCACCGGTAGCCAAATCATCCTCGATCTGCTGGGCGATGGCCCTGGGGTCAAAGGGAGCATCGGCATCTTTCTTGCCAACTTCGGTTAGTACACCTAATCCTAAGGTTTGGGCCTGGGTAATGATCTGTCGTCTCAGTGCCGGGTCAATGTCAATGGTTCCGGCGGAGATCTCAACATAGGTAAAACCAAGCTCCTGGACTGAGGCAAGGAATTCCTTGCTCTTACCCTGATAGACTGCGACCTCCAAGAGGGTGCCACCGGGATAGATGTCGACACCATAGGATTTTACCAAGGAGATCTTTCTCTGCAGCTGTTCGATGGGGTACAAAGGAGCAGTGCCAAACCCTAGCTTAATGAAATCAACATGATCGGCAGCCAGTGAAAGCCAGTGTTCGGTGGTGACCAGATCCATACCTTTGTCGATGACCATGGTTAGACCGGTAAACCGGGGCTTGGGCTGCCTCCCTGGCCAAGGGGGTTTGAGATACTCATGCCAGGGGCTGTGCAAGTGATAGGTCATTAGACATCCCTCCAGAGTGTGATCACGTAAGTCGAGGCAATTCTCTTTACCATATGCGCCTCTGATCCTAGTGGTCACCTCTGAACATTAGATGTTCTAGGTTTTTGGGAGAGACTATGTTAGGATAATAGAAGAAGTTTACGGCAGTGCCGTGGGAAAGAGGTAGGAACTCATGCCCATTCAGATCTATAATACTTTAACTCGCAAAAAGGAACCCTTTGTCCCCCGTGATCCGGGACGTGTCGCTATCTATGTCTGTGGCATCACCCCCTATGATGAAAGCCACCTGGGGCATGCTGTACCTTCTATTATCTGGGATGCCATTCGGCGGTTCCTGGAGTTTCAAGGCTACCAGGTGCGATTGGTGCAGAACTTCACCGATGTAGATGATAAAGTCATTGCCCGGGCCCAAAAAACCGGTGAGCCTGTCCTGGAGATCTCCACGAGGTATGCCCAGGAGTATCTCGAGGCCATGGATGCTTTAGGAGTCAAAAGGGCCTATGTTTATCCCCGGGTGAGTGAGGAGATTCCGGCTATTCTGGGGATGGTACAAGGATTAGTTGAAAAGGGCCATGCCTATGTGGTGGATGGTGATGTGTATTTTGATATCACCTCATTTCCTGAATACGGCAAACTATCGGGACAACAGCTAGATGAGCTTGAAGCCGGAACTCGCTTGGCTGTAGATGAACGCAAACGGCATGCTATGGACTTTGCCGTTTGGAAAAGTGCAAAACCAGGGGAGCCAGCCTGGGATAGCCCTTGGGGTAAGGGTCGGCCTGGATGGCATATAGAGTGTTCTGCTATGGCCCTCAAGTATCTGGGCAATCAGTTTGATCTACATGGGGGTGGGGTTGATTTAGTCTTTCCTCACCATGAGAATGAAGTAGCCCAGTCAGAGGCATATACAGGCGAGCCTCCTTTTGCTTGCTTTTGGGTACACAATGGCCTCTTGCAGGTCAAAGATGAGAAAATGTCCAAATCACTGGGGAATTTCACTCCCCTAACTGATCTTTTGGCAAGGTACCCAGCGGGGGCCATCCGTTTCTATGTCTTATCTACTCATTACCGAAGCCCACTACAGTATAGTGAAGACAAGTTAGAAGAGGCGCAGCGGGGCTGGGAACGACTTGCCGGTGCTGTGGCAAATCTTGGTCACCTCATTGATTCTATCGAAGAGTTGACCGAATCAATCGATACGAGGGAGCAATCTTTCGCTGAAGGCGAAGCTGTCAGGGTCATCGGGGAGCTGAAAGAGTCGGTGGCTACAACCCGTACTAAATTCGTGACTGCCATGGAAGATGATTTTAATACCGCCCGGGCAATAGGCGCCTTGTTTGAGCTTGCCCGTAGTGTTAACACCTTTGAAGGGCAAATGATGGATATGACTGACGCCCAAAGGCGGCAAAGCCTTGAGGTTTTGCGGGAGGCCCTGGGGGTTTTCCAAGAGTTTGGTGGAGATGTTTTGGGACTAATCCACAGGGATGGTTTAGCCTCTGATTCCAAAGAGCTCCAAGAGGGGCTTGTCAAACTCCTCATCGATGTGAGGCAGCGGGCAAGAAAACAAAAGGATTGGGCTACAGCAGATTATATCCGAGATGAGCTAGCTCGGTTAGGGGTTAATCTAGAGGATTCTCCTTTGGGTACTCGCTGGAAGCGATGAAGTCAAAGGTGAAGTCCCGGGGAGATTGAGTTTGAGTTTGTCAAGCTAGTATGGGGTGCATTCAATGCAGGACAGTGAAGGACATGCGGATCTAGCGGGTTTACCGCCTCTAGTCTTAGCTTATATTGGTGATGCAGTTTTTGAACTATGGATTCGCCTATATTTGGTAAATAGTGGTTATCGGCAGATGCACAATTTGCATCGGCAGGCTGTGCATTGGGTAAATGCTAGCAGCCAAGCCCGCATTCTGGAAGCGTGGTTGCCGGTTCTAAGTGAAGCAGAAAGAGAGATCGTAAGGCGGGGAAGAAACACGAAAAGCGCGGTTCCCCGGGGGGCCAAGGTGATGGATTACCGGCTTAGCACTGGCCTTGAGGCCCTAGTCGGTTACTTGTATCTTGCCGGTGATGAGAAGCGGCTTCAGGAACTGCTTTTATTGGCGATGCAAACTGATGCCTTAAACCACAATGGACAGGATGTTGAAGGAGTCTAGGCATGGAACAGATTGAGGGTAAAAATCCGGTACGGGAGGCCCTAAGAGCAGGAGCTAGACTGGACAGGCTAATCGTAGCTAAAGGTTCGGAGCAGAGTCTACGGGAGATCTTGGGTCTAGCTTCCACCGCCGGGATTCCCATTCAGTGGCGAGAAAGGGACTGGCTAGACAAGAAAAGCGTCAGCCGGGCCCATCAAGGAGTCATAGCTTGGCGAAGACCGGTAGGTTATATGGAATTGCAGGATTTGGTGGCTCGGGCCTATGAGCTTTCTAGCGAGCCTTTGATTGTCATACTAGATGGCCTCCAGGATCCCCATAACCTGGGCTCAGTCCTGCGGACAGCAGAAGCAGTGGGAGCCCACGGTGTTGTGATTCCTAAGAGGCGGGCTGTAGGTTTGACCGCGACAGTTGCTAAGGTGTCGGCCGGGGCAGTGGAATACGTGCCAGTAGCCCAGGTGACGAATCTGTCTCAGGCGATTACTGCATTGAAGGATGCAGGACTGTGGGTTGTAGGAGCAGATATGGATGGAGAAGCTTTACACTTTGAGGCTGACCTCACGGGGCCGATGGCACTGGTTGTCGGGGGAGAGGATAAGGGTCTTGCCCGGTTAACCAAAGATAGATGTGATTTCACAGTAAGATTGCCTATGTATGGCAAGATCAACTCTCTCAATGCCGCTGTGGCCGCGGCCGTTATGCTATATGAAGTGGTCAGGCAAAGAGTTAGCACCAAGACAAGTCATGGCTGAAAGGGTCATTTGGGTGGGTGAAGGAGCCGAAAACCGCCATGACTAGCTTTCTTGACGCTCCTTCCGTGCTATTGTATAATGATTTTGTGCATGGCAATGGACAAGCTGAGCCCATTGGTAAGAACGCGGTGTCGCTACAGGGTGAGCCGATAAATCGCCCATGGGGAAGGCTTATGTAGGTTCATTCCATTTTAACAGGGAAGTCAAGGGATATGAACCAGACTCCCCCGAGACATTTGCTGCTCTGCTCGGGGAAGGGATCTTGTCACTCTACTTTTCATGAGGGACAATCCCTTGTCAGGCAAAATTGACCGGGTGGAGGCGATATGTTTGAGTAGTCAGGCGCAGCGCAAGTTGTATGAAGGTTATATTGGCCTGGAGGACGAGCAGTTAGTTGAGCTTGTGCGTGAAGGCGATGAGCTTGCGCTAGAGTATATGATCAGCAAGTACAAGAATTTTGTCAGGGCGAAGGCCCGCTCCTATTTTCTGATCGGTGCCGACAGGGAAGATATCATCCAGGAAGGGATGATCGGTTTATACAAGGCCATCCGGGATTTTAGATCGGACAAGCTGGCATCTTTCCGGGCTTTTGCCGAACTATGCATTACCCGGCAAATTATCACTGCTATCAAGACAGCTACTCGCCAGAAGCATATTCCTCTTAACTCCTATGTGTCTCTCAACAAGCCCATCTATGATGAAGAGTCTGACAGAACATTACTAGATGTTCTGTCGGGAACCAAGGTCACAGATCCTGAGGAACTGGTAATTAGCCGGGAAGAATTCATTCATATTGAGCAAAAGATGGGTGAGTTTCTCAGTGACCTAGAATGGAAGGTATTAATGCTCTACCTGGAAGGCAAATCCTACCAGGAAATCGCTGATAGCCTTGATCGACACGTCAAGTCCATTGACAATGCCCTACAGAGGGTAAAACGCAAGCTGGAAAGGTATCTGCAGAAACGAGATGAAAAGGCCACAGGCTAAGTCTTTCTCTTCCTTTGTAGCTACGGTATAGGTAATACCTGCATATATTGTCAGAAAAGCGGGGATGTCTAGATCTAGCACCAGAACTGGGCCCTAGATCTAGATGCCAAAGCCCCATATTTGGCGTGTTCGTAACGAGCCAGATCGAGATCTGCGCATATTGACAGGCCTAAGCTTATGTGATAAATTCTATAGGTAACTGACTAGGGCTGGAGGTGTGGCCGGATGCGGATTGGCATTACACTAGAGTGTGGTAAGTGCAAGAACCGGAACTATCGCAGCAACAAAAACAGGCGCAATGATCCAGATCGCTTGGAACTAATGAAGTACTGCAAATTTTGCAAGGAGCATACTGCCCATAAAGAGACTCGTTAGCCTTATACGTTTAAATTCGGCGGGTAACAGTAGTAGAAATGTCATCCTGTCATGCCCCGTGTAAGGAAGTGAATCACAAGATGGGAGCAGCAACCAAGAGTGCAAGTAGACCTTTTTTTGAACGGATCAAGCGATTCCTAAAAGAGGTGCGGGCAGAACTAAGAAAGGTAGTGTGGCCTAACCGCAAGGAGTTAACCACCTACACAATAGTCGTGATTGTATCGGTAGCTGTCGTAGCGGTATTTATCAGCTTAGTGGATCTTGGTTTCGGTCAAATCCTTTTCCTATTGAGAAAACTAAGGGGGTGAGGGGGCCGGTGTGAATATCACTAGTGCTCCCCTTTACATCATGG